>JAQZAX010000028.1 GCA_029239455.1 Anaerocolumna sp. | reverse complement strand
ATGTCTCACATGGATTATGGTGAAGCACATGATGGAGAATACCCATTAAGGAGATATTCTAGAGTTGTAGAATATGATGTTTAGATAGAATCAAAGAATGCCTGGAGTAATTTTTTATTAGTTCGAGAATTAGAAGTTTTTTAGTTGGCATTACAACGGAGCCAGGCACCATAAATGAAGGTTGAAAGTTTGATTAGTCAACCCCGGGTTTCCCTTATGTTTATAGCGCTTATGACACCTTTATCTATATTATTGCTTAAGAAAAATTAGAATTAGGGATGGATGTTAAATGAAAAGGATTATTATAGGAGCAGGAAAGACTACTTATGAAGATTGGATTGCGACACAGGAAACTGAACTTAATCTATTAAATATTAAGGATTATTACAAATTATTTGAAAAAGAAGAATCCGTGGATGCATTTTTAGCAGAACATGTATTTGAACATCTGAGTTATGAAGAGGGGATAGAAGCTGGACGTAATTTATATAAATTTCTAAAACATAATGGATATGTACGAGTTGCAGTCCCAGATATTTATTTTAAAAATGAATGGTATCATGATATGTGCAAACCAGGGGGACCTGGACCGATAGATCATCCGGCATATACACATAAGGTTTTTTATGACTATAAAACCCTAATAGAAGTTTTTCAAACAGCAGGATTTAAGGTGGACTTGCTTGAATATTGTGATGAGAATGGAAGATTTCATTTTAATTATTGGAATCCTAGGCAAGGTATTATAGGGAGATCGCTTAGATTTGATACAAGAAATAATGATGGTAAATTAGGTATGGTGTCAATCATTATTGATGCTTATAAGAAATAAACTACTTTGAATTTGCCGTGTAGCATTAATTTCCCATTATATTCCGTATTTATGAAGGTTGGATAAGTCAATCGAAGGAGAAAAATATGATTATACTTATTGGTGGAAGCACCCATACTGGAAAAACTGCATTATCACAGAACTTAATTGAGAAATATCATTATCCGTGTATGTCGCTAGATCATCTGAAAATGGGGTTCATTCGAAGCGGATTAACAAATCTTACACCAGATGATGATGATAAAATGACAGATTTACTTTGGCCGATCGTAAAGGAAATGATAAAAACTGCAATAGAGAATAACCAAAATATGATAATCGAAGGTTGTTATATACCATATGATTGGAAGAACTACTTTGAGCCGAAGTATTTGAAATATATAAAATTTATATGTTTAGTAATGTCTTCAAAGTATATCGAAGAACATTTTGATGATATTAAAAAATATGCCAGCGTAATTGAAACCCGTGTTAATGATAGTTATTATAAAAAAGAATTATTACTAAGAGAAAACCGAATCAGTTTAGAAATGTGTAAAAAATATGGTTGTGATTACTTATTGATTGATGATGAGTATAAAGTAGATATTTATTTTGGGTAAATATTAGTGCATATCGGGTATTGCATTGGAAGCAAATGGTGGAATAAAGGGATCACAAGTGAAGCGTTTTCTGGAATAATTCCATATCTTTTTGATGAGGTAAAAGTAAATCGTATTGAATCACAGCACGACCCCAATAATCCCAATTCAGGAAAAGTTATGATTAAGTGTGGTATGAAATATGAGGGAACCCTTAGACAAGCTGACTTTAGCAATAAAGGAATTGTTGATGCATCAATGTACAGCCTTTTAGCTAGTGAATATTATGCAACTAAATGAGCAAACGGGGAAGTTTTAAAATTCTCATTATATTAATGAAGGTTATAAAGATAAAAGAAACTAACAAATTGAATTTGTTGGTATTATAAAGCTTGAATTGCATATTCTCACTTTATGTCCTGTATATAATTGCACATTTATGATATGTTATTTATGAAAGGAGGCTGTGCTTTTTTGATAAACCAAGAAGAAATTGGGAAATTTATATCTGCCTTAAGAAAAGAAAAAGAAATGACACAAGAGCAGTTTGCTGAAATTTTAGGAGTTAACAATCGTACTATCTCTAGGTGGGAAACTGGGCGTAACATGCCTGATTTATCATTACTGCAAAATATTTCCAATGAACTTGGCGTCAGTGTTTCAGAAATCTTAAATGGTAGACGAATGACTGAGTCAGAAATGATTGAGCTAAGAGATACTATTAATGAAATTATTGAATTATCTAACAAGGAGAAAAAGATGAAGAAAACTAAGCTTAATAGATATTTTGTGGTAGGTATCCTATGCTTTAGTGTTGTCTTGTTGAACCATCAGTTTGCAATTTTATCATATGTTTTTAGAGATAACATATCTGATTTTGTTGAAGGCGCGTTAACAGGTCTCGGATTGCTATTTGAATTTATCGGTTTATATAACAATAACCACGATAAAAGCTTTAAAGAGAAAAAAAGAGAATTTTATACAAGAATGACATCTGCTCGTTAAATTCCAATTGTGCTCCAGCAAAGGGTAATTGGCTTAGCAGGTGGAAATCCTGTCTGAATTAAGGTCTAGCCAACCAATAGTAACGAGTTTTGAGTTGTTATCAGTAATGGTGAGTTGATTGGAGGTCATTATGGAATACGTTTTAAAAAATGGAAAAGTAGTAACAATAAGAAAGCCTGTAGTAGAGGATGCGGAAGAATTAATTTCAGTTATTTCAACTGCTGATAAGGAAACCTTATTTTTAGCAAGAAATCCAGGCGAATTTCATTCAACACTGGAAGAAGAACAAAATTTTATCGAAGGTATTTTAAACAGCACAAGTAGAACATGGTTTGTAGCAGAAATTGATGCTAAAGTTGTAGGACAATGTTCCGTAGGACTTGTGAATGAATATCAGCGGTATAGACATAGAGCAGGAGTTGCATTTGTGCTGTTAGAAGAATACAGTAATATGGGTATCGGCGGAAAAATGATGCAGGAATGTTTAAAATGGTGTAAAGACAATAATATAACACAAGTAGAATTAGATGTGGTTAAAAATAATGATAGAGCTTTGAAAATGTATCAGGATTTCGGGTTTGAAATTGTCGGCACTATGCCTAATGCATTACGTTATCCAGACGGTAATTGGGTTGATGAATATAACATGGTTAAGTTTCTATAGACTATATTCAGTGGATCATACGACGATAGATAGCGTAAGGTTTTCTTTCTAAATCTTTAGAATAGGAATTTCATAGGAGGTCTTATTATGAATAAAAAATATTTGATTGATATAAACAAAGAGGAAGTGGCAGAATCGACTACTCCATTACATGAAAACGAATCCTTGGACTCCGGAACTTTCTATCATGGCACAAAAGCCGACTTGAAGATGGGAGACTTATTGGAACCTGGCTATAGCTCTAACTATGGGGAACAAAAGAAGGCCAACTATGTCTATTTGACAGCCACACTAGATGCAGCTGTATGGGGAGATGAACTTGCAGTAGGTGATGCTCCTGGTCGGATTTATCGTGTGGAGCCAACGGGTGCAATCGAGAATGACCCTAACTAATAAAAGAACATGATTCATTAATAAGATATATATAAATAGCCACAAATAAATACAAATAATTTAATGGAGCGATTAATGATACGAGAAATTACAGAGAATGATTTTGATGGATTAATGAAATTATATAAGCAATTACATAATAATCCAATACCAGAAATAACCGATGTTTTTATGAATATCTGGAATAAAATATTAAGTGATAAAAATCACCATATAATTATAATTGAGGAAGACGGTAAAATTGTATCATCTTGCGTTTGTGTAATAATACCAAATTTAACACATAATCAACAACCATATGCATTTGTAGAAAATGTTATTACAGATGCCGCGTATAGAAACAGAGGATTAGCAACACAATGTTTAAATTATGCAAAAGAATTGGCATTAAATGAAAATTGTTATAAACTGATGCTATTGACTGGATCAAAAAAAGAAAGTACATTGAATTTTTATGAACAAGCTGGATACAACAGAAATGATAAAACAGCATTTATACAGTGGTTATCATAATATTATTACGGATTTTAAATCATACTTTTAAGCTTTGAAGATGGTCCAAGATTAGAAAATATGAATAAACCCGTTATGGTAGATACAGGTAAAGCACTGGCGCGCACTGGATTTATCTATATTGCATTAAGTGTTGGAAGCAAAGAAACGTTGACATCTTACGGAACGTTTAAGAATGGAGATTACAGTGTAAGTTTCTATTTGTAAAAAATTTAAATTTAAATTAAGTAAGAAGTTAATGCAACCTCTAAATAATTATAAAATTTAACCACAGAATATTACAAAACTTAACTCTTGTATGTTAAGTAAGAAGGTTCTATAATTTATAATTAAGAATAGCAAAGAAACAGTTCACTTATTAATCCATATAATGTCATTTATCATAAATCAGATAGCAATAAAGTGTTACAGTATAATAGAGAGGAATCATATGCTAATACAGTCACCGAACTTTAATATACAACAGATCGCCGATTCCGGGCAGTGTTTTCGAATGAATAAAATCAATGAAAATCAATACAGTCTTATAGCTTATAGCAAATATATTGTATTGACTCAGATAGATAGTGATAAAGTAGAAATTAACTGCAGTGAAGAGGAATTTGAAGAAGTATGGAAGGACTACTTTGATTTAGAATATAATTACCAGCAAATTGTTGATAATCTAACCAATGGACAAGATACGTTCTTAAAGGCAGCAGCAGAGTATGGGAATGGACTACGTATTTTGAAACAGGAACCCTTTGAGATGCTTATTAGTTTTATTATATCTCAGAATAAAAATATACCTGCAATAAAAAGAACCATAGAAAAGTTATGCATAAAGTACGGTTCCCTCATTGAGAATGAATTATGTGGAGGAATTGAAACTTATGCCTTTCCCACCCCAGAGAGTTTAGCCGGTGCCAGGCTGGAAGACTTAAGAGAAACAGGATTAGGTTATCGAGATGCCTATATTTTAAGGTCCGCTCAGTCTGTAGTAAATAGAGAGATAGATTTAACAAAGTTAAGAACTTTAAATACGGATGAAGTTATGAAACATTTAACAAAGCTGCACGGAGTCGGTGTAAAAGTGGCCAATTGTGTATCTCTTTATGGACTGCACCATATTGAAAATGCGCCGGTTGACGTGTGGATAGCCAGAGTCCTTAAAGAAATCTATCAGAATAAGTTTGACTGGAAGAAATATGAAGGGATAGCGGGAATTATCCAACAGTATATGTTTTATTATATGAGAAACCATACATAATCTAATAGGGCCAGAAGTCTAATATATAGACTTTTGGCCATTTAATATTTTCAATAATTATCAAAGCATTCATTTAATTACTTAAAACTATATATTCTATTTTTACCTGTTTTTAATTAATGTTATAAAAGTTCTTCACTATGGGAAGACTCATCCTCTGATTCCTGATTTATGATATCTTCATAGTTGCCATCTTCTGTTTCTGGCAATAAGACAATGTGTACTTTTTCAATACGGTTCTTATCAACAGAATCTACCGTAAAGATTACATTGTTGTCACGAACAGATTCTCCAACTTCAGGTAGATGATCTAACAGATAGATGATGTGACCAGCGATAGAATCATAATCTTCCGATTCTAAATCAAGTCCAATAATTTCATTGATATCATCCAGATTCGTATTGCCATCGGCAATAAATTCATTATCGCCAACACAGCGAATCGGGTCTTCTTCATCTTCATCATATTCATCTCGAATCTCACCAACGATTTCTTCTAACATGTCCTCTAAAGTAATAAGACCTGCTGTAGAACCATACTCATCAAGGACGATCGCCATAGGAATGGATTCTTTTCTCATCTCTAAGAATAATTCAGAGGTTTTCTTATATTCATAGGTAAAATAAGGTTCACGCATTATGTCTTCTATTTTAAAATCATCCATGGAACCCTGGAAGAAGAATAAATCTTTTAAATTTATGATACCGATTACATTATCCTTAGAATCACTGTAAACTGGCATTCTTGTATATTTATCAATAGCATAGAGCTCAATTAATTCGTTATAAGAGAGGGATGCTGCTGCAAACACCATATCAATTCTTGGTACCATAATATCCTTCGCAAGAGAATCACCAAAGTCAACAACGTTATTGATCATTCGACGTTCTTCACTTTCAATAACACCCTCTTCATGGCTTACATCAACAATAGAACGAAGTTCGTCCTCTGTAATAGTTGAAGTCTTCTCCTGATGGTTCACATGGAATAGAATTAATAAGCCAAGGGAAATATTTTCTAAAATAAAAATAACAGGTGTCATAAGTTTAGTTAATAAAAATATAATTCTACTAAACCTTAAGGTTATCTTCTCAGAATGTTTGCCGGCAAAATACTTTGGTGTTATTTCACCAAAAATTAAAATTAATAATGCTATGATTGAAGTTGCAATGATAGCACCAATCGCGTTATAACGGTTAATAGCGAATGTAGTGGCAATTGAAACGGCAGTCAAATCGGCTATGGTATCACCGATTAGTATTGCGCTTAACATTTTTGATGGATTCTCAATCATCTTATATGCTAATACAGCTGGTTTAATTTCTTCTTCTGCAAGACTTCGTATACGAAGCTTATTTACCGTAGTAAATGCTGTTTCTGCTGATGAAAAAAATCCTGAAAGTAGCAATAGAATACCTATAATTATCAGTTGCGTGACCTCACTCGAGTCCAAAATATCATCTCCTAATCTTGTTGGAAGGCAAATATAACTCATGATAAACACATTATGTAAATGAATGAAACAATCAATGTTTTAGATATGTTACAATGTGTATAAATAAAGTATTACACGGGTTGCCCCATTTATAACAAAGAGCCATTATAAGTGCCATATTTAAAGTTGCTATAATTTTTGATACAAGTAATGTAATTTTAACTGAAATGGTTGGAAATGTCAATGAATCTGCTTAAATAATTAATGAATCCGCATAAATCCGCACAAATCCGCATAAATGGTAAGTGAGTCTGCTTAAATTATTAATAAAAGTATCTGCATAAATTATTAATGAAAGTATCTGCATAAATTATTAGTGAAAGCACCATATTTCTATCAATGAGAAAGCATAATACAAGAAAATGTTATAAATATATAAATAGTATAAAAAATTAGTAAATTACCATGATATTTACTATTGCAAATTGGACTAAGGGGTAGTACAATACTAAACTATGAGGACTAATTTTAATAGTAGCAGAATAAGTCGATGTAGATATAATTTAGATAATTATAAACATAAATATTATATGGCCTGTACGAAATTGGGGGACTTAATGAGAAAGAAATCACATATATCCTTAGCAAACTACTTGATAAAAAGTATGAAATTTGAGGAACTATTCGTCTACAAGAAATCATTTTACATTGGTAGCATCCTACCGGATTGTGTACCATCCTTTATTACTAGAAGACATTGTATTGATGACACATTTGAAATACTTAAAAAAGAAATTAACAAGATTACATATGACTATGATATGGAACAGGGAATTACCGGTTATTATTGCAGACACCTTGGGGTAATTACCCATTATATAGCAGACTATTTTACTTTTCCACATAATAAGATCTTTAACGGAAGTTTAATTGAGCACAACAGCTATGAGAATGACTTAAAGCATGCTCTAAGAACTTATGTAAAGAACGGAGAAGTAAAGCATATTCGTGAGAAAAACAGAAAGTTCCGGACAGTTGAAGAGATATGCAATTTTATTAAAGAAATGCATGAGGAATATCTTAAGGCTGTGAATGCAATAAAGATTGACTGTATGTATATTGTGGAGTTGTGCCATAAAGTGGTAGATTCCATTCTTCAGATTTTTGAATTGAGTTTCCTGACACAAAAAGCAGAGATGGAAGTAGCATAATTGAATATGATAAGCCGTATAGAAGGAATCTACAATCTTCTATACGGCTTTTTTATATACATTTATTATAATATACATTTACCTACCTTTCATCAAGGCTGGCAATAAGCCTTGGTGAAAGGTAGGTAATTTTATGACTCTAATCTAATTAGTTTTCGTCATCACTACGATCAATCTGCATAACCTGTCTCTTTCTTGCAAATTCATCATTATCAAGATATTCATCGTAGGTGGATACTTTATCGATTAGTCCGTTTGGAGTTATCTCTATAATACGGTTAGCAATTGTTTGTACAAACTGATGATCCTGAGAAGTAAACATAATGACTCCTTGGAACTTAATCAATCCGTTATTCAATGCGGTAATAGATTCCATATCTAAATGGTTTGTCGGTTCATCCATTACTAATACATTAGCACCAAGAATCATCATCTTAGATAACATAACTCTAACTTTCTCACCACCGGATAATACTCTGACTTTCTTCACACCCTCTTCGCCGGCAAACAGCATTCTTCCTAAGAAACCACGAACATAAGTTACGTCCTTCTCTGGTGAGAACGGCATAAGCCACTCAACAATAGTATCATCAGAGTCAAACTCTTTCGTATTATCTTTCGGGAAGTAGGAATTAGTTGTAGTAATACCCCACTTATAATCACCTTCATCTGGTTCTAATTCGCCAGCAAGGATACGGAATAATGTAGTAGCAGCAACGGTGTTAGGGCCTACAAAAGCAACTTTATCCTCACGGTTAATTGTAAAGGACAAATTATCAAGTATTTTAACGCCATCAATTGATTTAGATAAATTTGTTACCGTTAAAACTTCATTTCCAATATCTCTACTTGGTCTAAAATCAATATATGGGTATTTTCTGCTGGAAGGACGGATATCATCTAACTCAATTTTCTCAAGAGCTTTCTTACGGGAAGTAGCCTGTTTGGATTTAGAAGCATTGGCACTAAATCTCTGAATAAATTCCTGTAATTCCTTAATCTTTTCTTCCTTCTTCTTGTTGGCATCTTTTAGCTGCTTAACCATTAACTGACTGGATTCATACCAGAAGTCATAGTTGCCGGCATACAACTGAATTTTAGCGTAATCGATATCAGCAATGTGAGTACACACTTTATTTAAGAAGTATCTGTCATGGGATACTACAATTACAGTATTCTCAAAATTAATCAGAAATTCTTCTAACCAACGGATCGCTTCCATGTCCAAATGGTTTGTAGGCTCATCAAGCAGAAGAATATCCGGATTGCCAAACAGGGCCTGGGCTAATAATATCTTAACCTTATCACCACCTGTTATTTCGCTCATCATTTTATAATGAAGATCGGACTCAATACCAAGTCCATTTAATAGGGTGGCAGCATCCGATTCTGCTTCCCAGCCGTTTAAGGTTGCGAATTCACCTTCAAGTTCACTGGCTTTAATGCCATCTGCCTCAGTGAAATCTTCTTTTGCATAAATGGCATCCTTTTCCTTCATGATATCATAAAGTCTCTGGTTACCCATGATTACTGTGTTTAGAACGTCAAATTGATCATACTTAAAATGATCCTGCTGTAAAAATGAAAGTCTCTGTCCGGGTGTAATGATAATATCACCCTTTGATGGCTCTAATTGTCCGGATAAAATCTTCATAAAGGTTGATTTGCCTGCACCATTTGCACCAATCAAACCATAACAATTACCTTCGGTAAATTTAATATTAACATCTTCAAATAAGGCTCTTTTACCAAGTCTTAATGTAACACTACTCGCTTGTATCATTATAATACCTCTCTATACTAAATGTGGATAAACATACATATCTATTTTACCTTATATTCACTAATTTGCAAGTGTTTTTATTCATTTCTGCCTCATTGACTTTTAATGGTATGTAGAATAAAATAAATATAACATTTACAAACATATAAAGGAGACAAATATATGGCACTTGGCCGGTTCAAAAGAATGGCTCTCAAGGCTTTGTCTGCACATTCCTATGATTTAAAAAAGAATTATAAGCTCCATCGTAAAGTAATTCTAGCATCCCATCCTTATATTAAGCCTTTATATAACTTACTGGATCGCAAAATAATGGTTGGTGACAGAGAGATACCGGTGCGAATTTTTAAGCCGAAAGAAGCGAAAGAATTTAAGGTTCTGCTTTTTTTTCATGGAGGCGGCTGGGTAACCGGTAATATAGACAGTTACAGCCACATTTGCGCTAACATGGCCAATCAGACCGGGCAGATTGTTGTCTCGGTAGATTATCGGCTGGCTCCGGAGTATCCGTTTCCGGCAGGACTTGAGGATTGTTATTTCGCAGCGAAAACCATATTCTTAGATAATACATTGTTTAAAAGTAAACCGGAAGAGATTACATTAATTGGAGACAGTGCAGGTGGCAATTTAGCTGCCGTAGTTTCTTTGATGGCAAGAGATACCGGTGAATTTATGCCAAGCAGACAGATACTGATATATCCTGCAACCTATTATGACCATAGTGATAAATCTCCATTTCCATCAGTGCGGGAAAATGGAACAGATTATGTTATGACCTCTAAACGGATTCAGGACTATATGGATCTCTATACAAAACATAGAAAAGACCGTAAGAATCCATATGTCGCCCCTTTGCTGGCAGAAGACTTAAGCAATCAGCCAAAGACATTAATTATTACAGCAGAATATGATCCATTGCGTGACGAAGGAGAAGCCTATGGAATGCGTTTGCGTGAACATGGGAATACTGTTATTATCACTCGCATGTTAGACGCATTGCATGGATTTTTATCTCTGCCAATACGTACGAATCTTGTGGAACACTGTTATGAGATTATGAATCAATTTTTAAAGGATGAGAGGTCATAATAATTATTATGGCAGAATGAAGGAGATTTAGAATGAAACATCGTAAAAAGGTGGAATGGACAAGACTGGATAATGCAGCGAAGATATTTCCCCCAACCAGTAATAATAAAGATACGAAGGTGTTTCGATTCGTCTGTGAATTATTAGAACCGGTGGAACCGGTTATTTTACAGCAGGCTTTAGATAAAACAATTGAATATTTTCCCTGGTATAAGTCAGTACTTAGAAAAGGAGCATTTTGGTATTTTTTTGAAAGTAGTAACATACGACCAATTGTTGACGTGGAATCGGAACCGGTTTGTGGAAGAATCTATTATGAGAACCGCAGGAACCTTTTATTTCGGGTTGTTTATCATAAAAACAGAATAAATTTCGAAGCTTTTCATGCTCTTTCGGATGGTGCAGGAGCTTTATGGTTTTTAAAAACATTAATTTATTATTATTTAGTATATCGACATGAAGATGAATTAAAGGACAGTAAGCCAAAATTGGACTACTCGGCCTCTAAAAGTCAGAAGATGGATGACAGCTTTAAAAAGTATTATACCGGCAAAATTCATAGAAAGCGTGAATTTATAGACAAAGCGTACAAGATTAATGGAACAAAACGAGACGAATATAGAATGTTAATAATTGAGGGGTCCATGTCTGCAAAGGCTGTTTTAAAAGTAGCCCATGAGCATGATACTTCATTAACGGTTTACCTTACAGCACTTCTTATGTATTCTATCTATAAAGGAATGCCGGAGAAGAAAAAGAAACATCCCGTGGTATTATCAGTTCCTGTAAATATGCGTAATTTTTTTGAATCAGAGTCAGCAAGAAATTTCTTTAGCACAATTAATATTTCTTATAACTTCAGTAAGAATAGTACAGAGTTTAATGATATTGTGCAGAGTGTAAGTGATAGCTTTAAAAGAGAACTGGAAGAGGAGCGAATCAAAGGGCATATGGAGCGGCTCATAGCCTTAGAGCAAAATGCACTGATACGCATTGTACCTTTACCAATCAAAAACATAATTTTACGGTTGTCCGACCGCAGAAATGAAAGGGGAATTACATCCTCCATTTCCAATGTTGGGAAAATAGCGGTTCCGGATGAATTAAAATCTTATATTAAACATTTTGCAGTCTATACAAGTGCCAGAAGGCCCCAGATTACTCTGTGCTCCTATGGGGATATCCTAACCATCAGCTTTAGTTCACCATTGGTTGAAACTGATATTCAAAAGACCTTCTTTAAAACCTTAACGGAAAAAGGCATCAATGTAGAGATTGTATCAAATTAAGGATTATTCTTTTCGATTTGCTTACACTTTGGAATTGTATAAGTTGTATCACAAATACTAAATCATTGGAGTTTTGTAATGAACTGGCGATTATGTTGAGAAAGGAGCTCGGAATGCAGCACTGCGAACATTGTCATGTTGAAATAAGAGGAAATCAGAAAAATTGTCCGCTATGTCAAAATGCATTATCGGAAAATAGGGAAGAACAGGATACTTTATTCCCAGTAGTACCGGAATTCTATAAAAGTAATGTTATTATTCGAATGATGATTTTCATCTCTATATGTATTATAGTAATCAGTACCGCACTAGATGTAATGTTTCCCATGGGAATTAACAGGCCGCTGATGATTATATCTGGTATCTTATGTTTTTGGATCAGCTTTGCAGTAGTTATATGGAAACGGCATAATATACCAAAAGCAATTGTATGGCAAGTGGCAATCATATCGGTACTGGCTATCCTGTGGGATTGGCGCATGGGCTGGAGGGGCTGGTCTATCGATTATGTATTCCCCATTGTCTGTGTATTTGCCATGGTAGTTATGTATGTAACAGCGAAAGCAATGCGACTGGTTGTAAGAGATTTTCTGATTTATATGCTTATGGATGTGATATTTGGATTTCTGCCACTGGTGTTTCTTATCTTTGGTGGTTTGCATGTAATCTATCCTTCCATGATAAGTGTAGCGAGTAGTGTCATATCTTTAGCCGCCATTTTGCTATTTGAAGGAGAGAATATTAAGGAAGAGTTGAACAAGCGAATGCATATTTAAGCGGAGGGGAATCATGGATAAACGGAGGGGAATCATGGATAAACAGGGGGAAGGAAGTATAAAAATTGAGAAGGGAATGCCGGTTCCACTGGGGACAACTATAGGAAACGGTGGAATAAACTTCGCTGTTTCACTACCTGATGTGGATGCATGTGATTTAAAACTTTACCAGATTCACACAGGAGAATTGGTGGCAACAATTCATCTAAATGAACAGTATAAGACCGGAAGTGTATTTTCTGTATTTATAAAAACAGCACAGTCAGATAATGTTAAGCCTATTAGGAAAAAGCCTGAATTTAGTCTTAAAGATTATGTATATACCTATCAGATTGGAAAAAATGAATTCCTTGATCCCTATGCAAAAGTAGTTTATGGTAGAAATGTCTATGGCAAAATTCTATCAGAAGATGAAAAACTTCAATTAAGAGGTGGAGTTCTTCTACAGGATTTTAACTGGCAGCAGGATACAAAACTTAGGCTTCCTTATTCCGGACTTATCATCTATAAATTAAATGTAAGGGGTTTTACGAAGCATGATTCTTCAAAAGTAAAACAGAAAGGAACCTTCCTTGGCATATCTGAGAAGATACCTTATTTAAAAGAATTAGGAGTTAACTGCATACAATGTATGCCCATATACGAATTTAATGAAATCATATCCGGTAGTCAAAGATATGAATCTAAGAATGCTGGAATAGATTGTAAAATCAATTATTGGGGATACAGTAGTGATAATCTCTACTTCGCTCCCAAAGCTTCTTATGGCACAAACCCTTATAATGTTGCAAATGAATTAAAGACACTGGTAAAGAACCTTCATCAGAATGGTATTGAAATGATTATGGAAATGTATTTTCCTTACGGAACCAACCAGAATCTGATTCATGATTGTCTAAGATTTTGGTCCATGGAGTACCATATCGATGGTTTTAAATTAACGGGAGGGGCACTACCTTACCAGCTGATTGCATCAGACCCAATCCTTAGTAATACGAAATTATTAGCTACCGGCTGGGATACAGAAGCAATCTATGGCAGAGATTTTATACCGAATATCAAAAATCTGGCGGAATACAATGATGTCTATTCTGTGAATTTAAAACGTCTCTTAAAAGGGGATGAAAGTCAAGTCAGGACATTTTCCGAGGGAATGAAATATAATCCTATCAAATGTGGAGTTATAAATTATGTTACCAATCAGGATGGATTTACCTTAATGGATTTATATTCCTACGATTTAAAACATAATGAAATGAATGGGGAAAAGAACACTGATGGCATGGAATATAACTACAGCTGGAATTGTGGTCAGGAAGGAAAAACTAAGAAGAAAAAAATAATTGAGTTACGAAAGAAACAGATCAGAAATGCATTTATGTTATTATTTTGCAGCCAGGGAACACCCCTTCTTTTGGCCGGAGATGAATTTGGCAATTCGCAACAGGGTAATAATAATGCCTACTGCCAGGATAATGAAATTTCCTGGCTCAATTGGGAAGATTTAAACACGAATCGGGAGATTTATGAATATGTAAAATCAATGATACAGCTTCGTAAACAGCATCCAATTCTTCACATGGAACAGCCACTTAGGAGTATGGACTATATTTCCTGTGGTTTTCCTGATATATCCTATCATGGCACGAAAGCCTGGTATCCGGACTATTCCTATTACAGCAGATTATTAGGCATTATGCTGACTGGAAGATACGCGAAAATAAACCGAAATGACAATGATAATACTTTCTACTTGGCAATTAATATGCACTGGGATAACCATACATTTGACCTTCCAAAACTACCCAAAGGGATGAGGTGGCATATTGTGGCCGATACTAATGAGGATTCAATAAGGGAAGAGATGAATATATTTGCCTTAGATAACCAGCTGCAATATGAAGTAGTAGCAAGAAGCTGTATTTTATTTATTGGTAAGTAAAATCAGGTAATTGTGTAAGTTGTATCACAAATTTAGAATATTTATTAGTTTTAAATATTTAGGATTACCAAATTAATACGGGGGATTGAATAATGAATGGATTAGCACTAAAATTAATTGCAATTATTACCATGCTGATTGATCACTCTACAGCAGTATTGGTATCGTATGAAACATCACCAAATCTATATCTATTAGGAAGAACCATAGGAAGACTTGCTTTTCCAATTTTTTGTTTTCTGCTTGTTGAAGGCCTTTTACATACCAAGGATGTAAGGAAGTATTTACTGAGATTGGGATTATTTGCAATTCTATCTGAAATTTCCTTTGACTTGGCATTTTTTCACTCCAACTACTATTTACAGCATCAAAATATATTCTTTACCTTATTGATAGGACTCAGCGTGATATTTATTATGAGAAAGATAGAAGCCGCAAGAAATGGAGCAGAAACAACGTATCCCTTTCAAGTTTTTAGTATAGTTCTAGAGGTAATTATAGTATTCGCAGGTTGTGTTGCGGCATATTTACTTGAAACTGATTATTCTGTGTTTGGAGTATTGCAAATCGTATTTTTCTATGTATTTCGTAAAAAGAAAATAATGCTGCTCCTATTTGTCATTTTTGTTAACCAGATGTTGGGAGTTGTATTTGGTCCACCTGCATCCATGGGAGAAATAGTAAACATATTAATGCAAGTTGTTACTTCCATATCGATTCAGTCATTTGCAACTTTCGCTATGATTTTGATCTTTAGATATAATGGTGAGCGAGGACCTAAGTTAAATAAATACATTTTTTATGCATTTTATCCGGTTCACTTAACCATATTATATTTGATTAATACGTTATAGAATTTAGGCTGTTACATCATACAATAGTATATCAAATGCATGACGTAACAGCCTGTAATTGTAGTATTCTTATAAGTCCATCCCTTGTGAATGCTCGGTGGTTTCATCATTGTAGTGATTATTTTGAGAGTAATTGAAAGTAAAATCATCAGCTACAGAATTTTTTTCGGGAAAATAATAAGCAGGATGAGTCTCAAAATCTGTTATACTATTTTTACTTGGAAAACGGTAATAACTTCTTTTTGAATGATCATAATACATGATGAATATCCCTCCTTTATTTAGTAATTACTATGTGCATGAATAAAAAGTACAGATAGTAAGGGTGTAATCATGCATTCATAGTTTTTGCATAACAGGAGGAAATATTCATGATATCCTTAAAAATATTAGAGATAAAAAATTTTATGTCCCATCTATTAGTTCATAATGTGTTTGACAATTATTTTATGTCAGAGCTAGATATTACTACCTTTACTAATTTTCATATTTCGGGTAAATTAAACCATGAGTATTATTCTTCAGATGAAGCAGAGATGTTAAATGGAAGAAGATTTTCCTTATGGAGTGAAATGAAACCTTTTGCATTTTCATTGCTAAAAGGCAATAAACTTCCATCCTCCATAAAAATAGTATTTGCATTAGCACCGGAAAATATTGAAAAGCTATTAACGAAATATAGTGTTCCATTTAAATCCGAAGAAGTAAGTGGATTATTTCTAAATATAAGATATGAAAATGGTAATTTGTATTTAATCAGTGGAACTTCCGTACAGACTTTTACTTTAGATAAAAGTTTAGAACATGCCTGGGACTCTTATGTGAAAGCCTTTCTTAAGCATTATGAAATAGCATATGAAGAGCAGTAAAAGTTAAATGAAGTAATTATTAGCACTCACTTAAAGCGAGTGCTAATTTTCCCTTGACAAATACATTTTACAGTATTAAACTATGTAATAGTAATGAGGTTGCCTGTATTAGGCAACCATCTATATAAATATATAAAAGGAGCGATAAAAATGATGAATGAACATGGAAGTTTATCAATTAACTCAGAAAATATTTTTCCGATTATCAAAAAATGGCTATATTCCGATCACGATATTTTCTTTCGTGAATTAATATCAAACGGTAGTGATGCCATTACTAAATTAAAAAAATTAGAGCTTATGGGTGAAGTGGCTTTACCTGAAGATAATAAATATAAGATTCAGGTAATCGCGAATCCGGAAGAGAAAACACTAACATTTATTGATAATGGTGTGGGAATGACCGGTGAGGAAGTTAAGACCTACATAAATCAGATCGCTTTCTCCGGAGCTACAGATTTCTTAAACAAATATAAAGATAAAGCAAATGAAGACCAGATTATTGGACATTTTGGTCTTGGTTTTTATTCTGCATTTATGGTGGCTGATAAGGTTACTATTGATACACTATCCTGGCAGGAAGGTGCTGCCGCTATTCATTGGGAATCAGAAGGCGGAACCGAATTCTCCATGGAAGAAAGTGATCGCACAGAGAGAGGAACTGAAATTACCCTTTATCTGAATGAAGATAGTTATGAATTTGCCAACGAATGGCGTGCGAAGGAAGTAATTAAAAAATACTGTTCCTTTATGCCGGTAGAGATCTATTTCAAGAATGCCAATGCAACGGAAGAATCCGAAGAAGATATTGAAGATAGCATTGATGAGATGGAAGAATCCGAAGAAAATGTTATTGATGCTGAAGTAAATGAGGATGGTAAAGCAGAAGAGAAAGTAGAAGCTGCAGAAGCCAAGAAGAAAAAAGGTCCTAAACCACTAAATACTACCACTCCTTTATGGACAAAACATCCAAATGAATGTACAGAGGAAGAGTACAAAGAATTCTACCGTGAAGTATTCAATGATTACAAAGAGCCATTGTTCTGGATTCATTTGAACATGGACTATCCATTTAATTTAAAAGGTATTCTGTATTTCCCAAAATTAAATACAGAATATGACACCTTAGAGGGAACCATCAAATTATTCAGCAATCAGGTATTCATTGCGGATAATATTAAAGAAGTAATTCCTGAATTCCTAATGTTGCTTAAGGGTACCATTGATTGCCCCGACCTGCCTCTGAATGTATCAAGAAGTGCACTGCAGAATGACGGCTTCGTGAAGAAGATCTCTGATTACATTACAAAGAAGGTAGCAGATAAACTATCCGGTATGTATAAGGTAGAGAAAGAAAGTTACGAGAAATTCTGGGATGATATTAGTCCATTTATCAAATTCGGCTGCTTAAAAGATGAGAAGTTTAATGAGAAGATGAGTGACTACATTATCTTCAAAAACCTAGAAGGCAAATACGTTACATTGACTGAATATGTGGAAGGCAATAAGAAACAGGCGGGAGCTGCAGATGAAACGAAAGCAGCAGATGCAGAAGAATCTTTAGAGAACACAGGTAAAACAGATGCCACAGATTCTTCTGATAACACAACTAATGCAGAAGCAACAGATAAAAAAGAGGAAAAAGACGTAGTTTATTATGTAACCAATGAACAGCAACAAAGTCAGTATATCAATATGTTTAAGGAAACTGGCATTGATGCACTTATTCTTCTTCATAATATTGATCAACCATTTATCACAATGATCGAGCAGAAGAAACAAAACTATCGTTTCCAGAGAATAGACGCAGAATTAACGGACAGCTTTAAAGACGATACCCACGATGAAGAAGCCTTAAAGGAACAAAATGATAAACTAAGCGAATTATTTAAGAAAGCTTTAAACAAAGAAAAACTTGACGTTAAAGTAATGAAGTTAAAGAATGACAAGGTATCCTCCATGATAACTTTATCAGAAGAAAGCCGCAGAATGCAGGAAATGATGAAGATGTACAACATGTATGGAATGGATCCTGGCATGTTTGGCAATAGTGAAACTTTAGTGTTAAATGCAAATAACAAATTAGTACAATATGTTTTTGCTCATCCAGAATCAGAACATGTTTCTATGATATGTGAACAATTATATGACTTAGCTATGTTGAGTCACAAACCACTGGAAGCGGAAGCGATGACAAAGTTTATCGGCAGAAGCAATGATATTATGATGCTGTTAGCTGAATAGGTGTCAGGCACCCTTACGAAAATCTTACTGAAATCTTACGGAAATCTTACGAACAAGAGTATTTCCGTAAGATTTTTTGTGTCTCGTTACAAGGAAATCACTAAGTCGGTAGTTCCGACTAATATTACTGGTGGTACATGAAATTCATTTGCACCGTGCAAGTGTTGAAAAGTCACGTTTTACTCTGGTGTTCGCAATCTGTTGTTAACATCTGGTGATGGCATCTAGTACCTATCATCTAATGCCTGGCATCTAGTGCCTATCATCTAGTATTTGTCATCTAGTGCCTGTCAACATAAATTTTACTTTTCAAAAATAATATTATATGCTATGATTAATAGTAATAAAAACTACATAACATAGTAATTGTAATATAATGACACATTGATAGAATTACTCAAACATAGGAAAATTAGTATCACTATGGTTATGTACCACAGGAGGAATTTAATATATGTCATATAAAATTATTGGAGACAGCTGCACTGACTTAACAGCGGAAATGAAAACAGAGAATAATATAAAAATTGCATCACTTTCCATGCAGGTTGATGATGTTACCATAATTGACGATGCTTCTTTTGATCAGAAGAGATTTCTTGAACTTATTGATAAAAGTCCCAATTGTCCCAAATCATCCTGCCCATCTCCAGAGGCCTATATGGAGTTATACAGCGGTGAAGACGATGTCTATGTGGTTACTTTATCATCCAATTTAAGCGGTTCAAACAATAGTGCCCTGCTGGCTAAGCAATTATATCTGGAAGAGCATCCAAATAAGAATATAGCAGTGATTGATTCTAGATCAGCCTCAGTTGCTCAGACATTAATAGCAAGAAAATTGCAGGAATTACTTAAAGCAGGTAAAAGTTTTCATGAAATTGTAACTCTGATTGAGAATTTCAGAGATGACATGCATACAAAGTTTGTACTTGAGAATCTTGATACTCTACGAAAAAATGGCCGATTAAGTGGCCTTCAGGCAATCATAGCCAGTGCACTTAATATTAAACCTATTATGGGTGCCACAAAGGAAGGCACTATTACAAAGCTGGATCAGGCAAGAGGAATCAATAAAGCACTGCTTAAAATGGCTGAATTTATTGAGAAAGATGTGATTCATCCCGAAGAGAGAACCCTAGGGATTGCCCATTGCAATGCCTATGAGCGAGCATTATATATCAAAGACGAGATATTAAAAAGAGTGCCTTTTAAAGACACTATTATTGTAAATACAGGTGGAATCAGTACAATGTATGCAAATGATGGCGGAGTTATTATTAGTTATTAAATACAAATTGTTGCAGGGTATGGGTATTTATCCAAAAGGCAATTTTATCCTCGTCGACATAATAGAAAACATCGCGGAAACACCGCAGAATAATAAAGAAATCAGACCTAGATAGGGCATTAAACCGCCCCGTCTCAGGTCTGTTTTTATGTCGTTTCAATTACAGACCACGCAACGCTTCTAACTAGGCTCATTTTTAATAAAGAGGCTTTCTCTCTTTTTTCTACGGCTAAAAGGAAATTGGATGCATATGCTGTATAATCTCCCAAATCCAGTAATAGGGCAATATCCCTAGATAAATTTGCATATTTTTCTGCCTCAACAAACTTTTTCCTTTTCAAAGCAAATGGCAAATCATCTGTAAAACTACGTTGATTTTATTGGCTTCTTCAAAAAGCATGTTCTCGTATAATTCATATGCATCTTCTTTTTGGGATTGCTTCTCATAAAGTATTGCCTGGGTTATTTGTTTATCAAAATCGAATGGCTTTGTCATGGAACTCATAGAAAGTCATCCTATAATTGTAAGTCCCCACTTCTTCAACTCTATAAATGCAGTTTCTAAACTTTTACCTTTTTTAGTTAACTCATATTCAACTTTTGGAGGTATTTCTGGATAAACGCTTCTTTTAACTAACCCAAATTTCTCTAATTCACGTAGTCTAAGAGATAGAGTTTTGGGACTTATTCCATCTAAAGAACGTAACAAATCCCCAAATCTTATTGTTCCATCTATCAATAAATCTCTTATTATTAGAAATGTCCATTTACTACCTATGATA
>JAQZAX010000027.1 GCA_029239455.1 Anaerocolumna sp. | reverse complement strand
AATTTACAAAATATTTGGCAGTTACTAAATTAATGGATCAGGGGCCTTTTATTTTAATAAAAAATGTATTTCAATTTAGATATCATGAAAATACTGGAGCAGTCTGGGGGATTTTAAATGATAAAACTTATTTGCTGGCACTGGTATCTTTCGTAATTATGATTGGAATCCTATATTTTTATATTAAAATCCCGTCGGATAAACGTTATGATTTATTAAAAATTGTAATTGTTTTTATAGCTGCCGGAGCTCTTGGGAATTTTATTGATAGAATTTTTAGACAGTATGTAGTAGATTTTCTTTACTTTGAATTAATCGACTTCCCAATCTTTAATATAGCGGATTCTTATATTACTGTAGCGGCAATCAGCTTAATAATTTTATCTATTTTTGTTTATAAAGAGGAAGATTTTGAGTTTTTAAGTAAAAAGAAAGATTCCTCTATCGACTCCAAGTGCGATGAAAATCATGATAAAACAGCTGAATAACGAATTCATTGCATAACAAATATCGGTGAATAGAAAATAGAACTAGGACGGAGCAGGATGAATCATCAATTAATTGAACTGACGGCAGAAGAAGAGGATATGGGTATCCGAATTGACAAATATATATCTGAGAATCTGGAGGAACTGACCAGGACATATATTCAGAAGCTGATACAAGACGGCCTGGTGCTTGTAAATAATCATAATGTAAAAGCAAACTACAAAGTTAGTGCTGGAGATAAGTTAAACATAACGGTTCCGCCTCCGGCAGATCTTTTAGTTGAAGCAGAAGATATTCCCCTTGACATTCTATATGAGGATAAGGATATCATTCTTATAAATAAGGGAAAAGGCATGGTAGTGCATCCTTCTGCAGGTCATTATACCGGTACCTTAGTAAATGGTCTGTTATATCATTGTAAAGAGGAATTATCCGGCATAAATGGAATTCTAAGACCTGGTATTGTTCATAGAATCGATATGAATACAACCGGCGTAATTGTTGTATGTAAAAATGATAAAGCGCACCAATCTATAGCCGAACAGCTAAAGGTACACTCTATCACACGTAAATATAATGCGCTAGTGTACCAACCTTTTAAAGTTGAAAGTGGTACCGTGGATGCTCCAGTTGGTAGACATCCTGTTGATCGAAAGAAAATGTCCATTAACATTAAAAATGGAAAAAATGCAGTAACACACTATACTGTCTTTGAAAATCTAAATAATAAGTATGCGCATATCGAATGCTCTTTGGAAACCGGCAGGACCCATCAGATTCGCGTTCATATGGCTAGTATTCATCACCCGTTATTAGGTGATACAATTTATGGGTCGGAAAAGGACCCATTTCATCTTGAGGGACAGGCATTACATGCCAGAGTATTAGGATTTATACATCCGACAAGTAAAAAGTATGTTGAGTTTGAAGCTCCATTACCGGAATATTTTAAACAATTGATTGTAAAATTAAGATAGTGATGCGAGGGGTATAATTGATTGAAAAGAAAATTGATTGATAATTTATTAGCATGGAAGGATTCAAATGTAAATACACCGATACTTATAGGTGGTGCCAGAGGCGTGGGAAAAAGCTATGTTGCCATGGAATTTGCGAAATCTTTCTATATGGACTATGTATATATTAATTTTGAACAGGAACCTCAGAAAAGTGAAATTTTTAAGCATGTGGGTAGCGGTATAACGGCAAGTAAATTAGTGGAACAATATCCAATATTAGAATCGAAAGACAATATTCTACTCATCTTAGATGAGATAACATATGCTTCCGACATAATTCCCATGGTAATACAGTTATCCGCAATAAAAACAATTCATATTATTATGATATCCAGTGTTATAGAGGCAGATTTGTCTGCGAATTATGAGTTTGTACGAATGAATTTATATCCTTTGGATTTTGAAGAGTTTTTGGATGCCATCGGTAAGGAGTGGTATATTGAAGTTATTAAGGCTCATTATAACATAAATAAAAAGGTGCCTGACATCGTACATAAAGAGTTATTATCTTTGTTTCATGACTATATCACAATCGGTGGTATGCCTTTAGCCGTGAATGAATACATAAGTACGGAAGGTTATTTTAATATTGGAGAGCAACATAAACTACTTCTAAATGCTTATTTTGCAGATATTAATAGTGATAACTATGATGCACTTAAAATCAGGCAGGTAATATCAACCTTCAATAAGCAGTTAATAAAAGATAATCAAAAATTTCAATTTACATTGCTAAGAAAAGGCGCTACCCAGGGAATCTACGCAGATGCTCTTACTTATATTTATAATTCATTTTATGGACTACCCTGTAATAAAATAGGGGATGAGATATTAGAGCATACGCAGATATCAGATACAATAGATATGTTACCTCAATTTAAGTTATATTTACAAGATACCGGTATGTTAAGTACTCTATTGCAGAAATATCGAAATACGAATATACATATAGATAATGATGAAAAGCAAAATATTGATAGAAAACAAAATAATGATGTTAAAGAAAATCAAAATGTAAAGCAAAATATTGATGTAAAGCAAAATATTGATATAAGGCAATATAATGAAATGAAGAAGAAGGCACTTTACAAGAATTATATTGCTCAGTGTCTTACTGCAAACGGATATAAATTATATTTTTGGGAATCTAACTCACAAGCAAAAATTGACTTTCTGATTATAAAAAATAATACTTTTATTCCAATTGAAGTACGGACATCTGAAAATACTCGTTCTAAAAATGTAAGTATATTTCGAACAAAGTGTAAAAATATAGAAGATTCCATTAAAATATCTACCAAAAACTTTGAGTATTCAAACAATACCAAGTACGTACCAATCTATGCAGCCTTTTGTATTTAGCTTAGCTTTTAATTTGAAACTATAGTAGCTTAAACCTAAAGTTTCTTATATAAAAGCTAAGTTTTTTTGTGGTTATAATTAACTTTTTATATTGACATTTAATTTCTATTACGGTAGAATTATATGGAAGATTCGCATCTACATTTGTAGATTGCAAATTTTGATATTGCACTATTTTATTCGACAGCAGTAGACCCTTGATTTTACAAGGGTTAGCGAATAAAATAATTATGTGACGAATCATGACTTATATTATAATTATATAAGAAATTTAATATAGATTAAAAATTACATATTCTAAAATTACTAATTTCTAACTCATAAATAATATAATACGACAATTATATGCACTATTCTACATATGTAGTATTAAATATTTGTATAAAAATAGTTCTGAATCTTTATTAACCATGACAACTGACGTAGTTGCAATGGGCAGTCATTCCTTTAATTTGGTATTCTCTTTAAATTAAATAAAAATTAATTATAGATATTATTTTTTTGCTTGCAATTTATTTCATGTGAATCAAGCGGACAGGAGTAAGGTATGAATGAAATTCGACTACATGAGGGTGAATTAAATATTATGGAGTTGTTATGGTCAAATAAAGTTTTGGCAGCAAAAGATATTGCAAAAATAATCAAAGAGTACATAGGGTGGGAAAAGAATACTACCTACACTGTAATTAAAAGATTAATTGATAAGGGTGCGGTAAAGCGTGAAGATCCGGGGTTTATGTGCAAAGCATCTATATCGAAACGTACCGTACAAAATATTGAAACTAAAGTGTTGCTGGACAAGTTATTTAACGGTTCATTGAATACATTTTTTACAGAATACTTAAAGAATCAAAGCCTTACCCAGGCAGAATTATTAGAAATGGAACGGATAATTGGGGAACAGAAACGTTAGTGTTAGGGAAAGTAGTACAACATAATAATTCCTTAAGGTTGGCAAGTCGTGTTGCGAGTATTACCGTAAGCAGAATTGGTGCAATAGATTCCATTCCGAGATTGGATGAAATATAAATAAAATACAGATTAATACTAAGAAAGCACACATGGAAAGAACAGCTCACTGTATATTCGGCGGGTATTGTTCATAAGCATGTGTGTTTTTTGTGTACGCAAAAAACTTGGCATGGGAATTTGTCCTTCAAATCATGTTTATATAATTAAATATTAGTTACCAGTAAATAAAATACCAAAGTAATAATCCTATAATTACAAAAATATTGACATATTCTTTTATATTGACTATAATAAACTATATGGTCAAATAGTTTAAGGAGATGATAACATGCCGAAATCATATACAGAAAAAGAGAAGGAACTGATTATAGCTGATTTGCGTTTTCATGCAGCAGAGTGCCTGGCTACTTATGGAATAAAGCGTACCACAGTAGACGAGTTAGTGAAACGAGTAAAAATACCGAAAGGAACTTTCTATTTGTTTTATCCGTCAAAAGAACTTTTATTGTTTGAAGTCATAATGAAATGGCATGATGAAATACAGAATGAATTCCTACAGTCTATTTTAAAGTTAGGAAATGAAATTACAGTAAATGATTTAACAACTGTGCTTTTTAATGCTTGTAAAAAAGTTGAGCAAACTGGTCTATCCACTATTTTCTTTAGCGGAGAACTTGAGATTTTGATACGAAAGCTTCCACAGGATAGGATTACAGAGCATTTTTCACAGGATGATTCCATGATTGAGAAGCTAATTACTAGGATTCCATCTGCACAGGATAAAGACCCCAAAGTATATTCAGCAGCATTACGTGGTGTATTTTTTCTGCTTCTTCATAAGAACGAAATAGGAGAATATTTTGATGAAGCACTAAAATTGACCATCCATGGTCTCGTATTACAATTGCTAGGAGGCAGAAAAGATGATTAAAGTTGAGAACGTTTCGTTTAGTTATACCAAAGCACCATTTATCAGTAATATTTCCTTTCAGGTGGAACCAGGTGAAATATTCGGGTTTTTAGGCCCTTCCGGTGCAGGAAAAAGCACATTACAAAAAATACTAATTGGAATGTTAACAAGTTATAACGGTAGCGTTAAGGTAAATGGGCTGGAAGTAAAAAATCATGATAATTCCTTTTACGAAACAATTGGTGTTGATTTTGAATTTCCAAGTCTCTATGAAAAGTTAACTGCCAGACAGAACCTGAATTTCTTTTCTTCCCTATATTCCGGAGAAAAACGCAACATAGAAGAACTGCTTTCTAAGGTGGGGTTGCTTTCTGATGCAGAGAAACGGGTCTCTGATTTTTCGAAAGGTATGAAGAGCCGTTTAAATTTTATAAAATCTATTGTACATAACCCTAGTATTCTTTTTCTAGATGAACCAACCAGTGGACTTGATCCAACTAACAGCAGTCTATTAAAGGATATGATACTGGCAGAAAAGGCATCGGGAAAAACAATTATTCTGACGACTCACAATATGGAGGATGCAGCTAAACTATGTGACCGTGTAGTATTTATTGTAGATGGAAGTATGAAAGCCATGGATACCCCTCATAATCTGATTATGAGAAAAGGTGCAGGCTTACTTAAATATTCTTATCAAAAAGACGGAATCGAATATGTTAGTGAATGTCCACTTAATGCAACCCATAAAGACGAAACCTTATTATCCCTTATCCATTCCAATCAACTTTTAACGATTCATTCACAGGAGCAGACCCTTGGGGATGTGTTTATGGAGATTACGGGGAGGAAGCTATCATGAGGCTGCTAAGATTAACCTTAGGAGAATTTTATTTTCAATTTAAATATGGAATATTGCTATTATACTGCCTGATAACTGTAGTTTATCTATGTGTTCTGGGAATGATTCCCCAAGGAGCAAAGATTACTACAGCAGTGATTCTTGTATTTACAGATCCTGCTGCCATGGGACTTTTCTTTCTGGGTGCTGTTGTACTGCTTGAAAAAAGCCAGAGGGTAAATTGTTCCCTTGCGGTTACCCCTATTAAGGTAAGCGAATACATCCTGGCAAAGGTCATTGCATTTATGATAACTGGAACCATTGTTGGAGGTATACTCTGTATCTTTGCAGGGATAGAACAGCTATTCTTTGCGCTTCTTGGAACAGCATTGTCTTCGGTCTTGTTTTCTTTGTGTGGCCTTTTAATTGCTGTAAAAATCCATTCTCTCAATCAGTTTTTATTAGCTACCGTACCTTTAGAAATTGTTTTGTGCATACCTGCATTTCTTTACCTTTTTAACGTTATCCGTTCCCCATTTATGCTAATACATCCAGGAGTTGCAGCCATTGAATTATTAAAAAATTCTACAGATTTCTGGTATCTATGTATCATATCTCTGGTGTTTTGGATTGGAGTTGTTTTCTATATTAGTAAAAAGGCAACCGCTAAATTTTTTGCACAAATGGGAGGTGTAAAGTTATGAAAGCTATATGGAGAGCCTTTGGGTCTTTTGTGGTTGAAATACGAAATGATTTTATGTTAGCCGCCTGCCTATTTACTCCAGTGCTTTTGGGGTTTGTTTATATGTTCGTAATACCAGTATTAGAAGAATTCCTTTCTGCCCGTTTTCCTAATTTAACTGCACTTACTCCTTATTACTTAATGCTTGACTTATTGTTACTGATTTTAACATCTGTCATGTTCGCATTTTCCGGGATTATGGTGATACTTGGGGAACTTGATAATGGAACTGCAAAATATCTGATGGTAACACCTTTAGGGAAGAAAGGGTACCTAGCATCACGTATTGGTATCCCGATGATAATATCCACCTTTTATGGCATTCTGGCGTTGATGGTCTTTAAACTTTCTGATATTTCTCTGGTTATGATAGTGATATGCGCCCTGTTAAGTGGTATCATTAGTATAGTGATTTCTCTTCTTGTGATATCTTTAGCAAAAAATAAATTAGAAGGAATGGCGCTGACCAAATTAAGTGGATTTATTATATTAGGATTACCGGTAGCATTCTTTATTACATCACCCATTGGATATATGACCGGAATTTTACCAAGCTTTTGGGTAGCCAAGCTTGCCATCACCGAAAATGGTTTAATTATTATTCCATACATTGTTATAACAATACTTTGGATCGGAGTACTTTATCGCAAATTCAATGCAAAATTATTTTAATAAATATTGGAATAGATAATATAGCGTTTGTTTTAAATCACTAAGAATACTGGTAATAAGTAAATACTGATACCTTAATACATATATACTTAAACTTTAAATACTTAAATACATAATTACTTAATCAATAAAATACTTAAACTTTAAAACATAATTCTATGGGATTTATAATTATTTTACATAGGAAAGGATCGTGTATGCATTATAAAGAAGCAAAAGGAATTTTATCTGCTGGGAATGGAATGAATTTATATCGGGGATGTACCCATGGCTGTATTTATTGTGACGCCAGAAGCGTTTGCTATAACATGACCCATGACTTTGAAGATATAGAAGTTAAAATAAATGCACTATCATTGCTGGAAAATTCTTTAAAGAATAAACGTAAGAAGTGTATGATTGGAACTGGAGCCATGAGTGATCCATACATCCAAATGGAAACTAAATTAGAATATACAAGAAAGAGTCTGGAATTAATTGAAAGGTATGGCTTTGGAATCAGTATTCAGACGAAATCAAGTCGAATCTTAAGAGATTTAGATTTATTAAAGAAAATAAATGATAAAACGAAATGTGTGGTCCAGATAACCATGACTACTTATGACGAAGAGTTATGCAAAATTCTTGAACCAAATGTTAGTACTACAAAAGAACGATTTGAAGTTTTAAAAATTATGAAAGAAAATAAGATACCAACGGTTGTATGGTTAAGTCCTATTTTACCTTTTATAAATGATACTGAAGAGAATCTGCGAGGAATCCTAAATTATTGCATAGAAGCCGGTGTTTATGGAATCATTAATTTTGGAATTGGGTTAACTTTGCGGGAAGGGAACCGGGAATATTTTTACGAAAAGTTAGTGAAACATTTCCCGGGCTTAAAGGAAAAATATCATCAGAAATACGGATATGCCTATGTTATAAATAGTGGCAATCACGAGAAATTGATGAAAATCTTTTATGAAGAGTGTAGAAAACATAATATTCTTTGTGACAATCACAAAATCTTTCAATATTTAGATGAGTTTGAGGAAAAAAATAGGGTGGAGCAGCTAAGTTTGTTTTAAATTGCTTGAGTTACTGAAGAATGGAAAATGTAAGCTATGAGCCACATATGAAAGGATTCTTCTATAAGAGAAAGATAACTTATAATTAAGGAGAAGGGGGTTACAACTTGGATAAGAAAGCATTTGTTTATGACTATATTTTAAACAGCGGTATTTTATTACTAAATCAGAATTCCCAATATGATAGCCTAATGGAAATTCAGGGGGATTGGGATACGATTATGGCATTAATTGAAGAAAGAAAAGTATATTTTAGTAAAGTATTTTATGGTAAGACGACTTATATCTCTGATGAAATGCATCCTTACTTTAAAGTTCTAAAAAAGGATATAAAACTAGGACATAATGAAGAAAAAATATATAATTTTCTAAATCAATATGGTGGACAAGATACAGAACTTTTGAAAACTGTTCTAGGTTTAGATAAAAAATCTTTCGATACTTCAATCAACCAAATGCTTAAGAATATGCAGGTAACAGTGCTTGATAGAGGTAAAACTTTAAGTAAACAATGGAGCTCTTATATATGGGGTACGATGGGACAATGGGAACATGGAGCAAACATTAATAATAAATTTATTAGTAAAGAGGAAGCATATAATAAAATATTTGGTAAATTACAAAGAAGATTATCAGAGAAAAAGATTTCCAGCATGTTGAAATAGAAAATTAATATTTAGATTGAAAACAGAACAATTGTTTGATATTTCCCATGCAATAAAAAAAGTAACCGCCAACTCCCAAGCTTAGGTTACTTTTTTGAAAACTAACATGCGGGCTAACCGCTTTTCTAATTTTTGCTAATACGTATGTTTCCACTGGTTGTATTAATCTGAATGGATCTATCCGGATTCTCTCCAACGATTCCGGTAGCTTGATTACCTTTCCTATTAAACGACAACATATCATCAAAAAATGTCCGAATATCACCACTGGAAGTTTCAGCGGAAAAGTTAAATTGAAGAGTGGGAGGGAGTATTAGGGCAACGTCACCACTAGAAGTACCTATGTTAATCTTATCGATGGTAGCATTCATATCCCCGGAACATTCAAGTCTAATATTTCCAGAGGTGGTGTTAAAATCTCCTCCACATGAGAAAGCCTTAATACTGATATTACCGCTGGATGAATTGGCTACTAACTGTCCAACAGCTTTGTCAATGGTAATATTACCGGAAGAGGAGGAAACATCACTATCTCCATTCCCACCGAATACTCTAATATTCCCGCTGGTGGAAGAGAAGTGTCTTTTTCCTTCTGCTTTCTGAAAGGTAATATTGCCACTGGATGAGGATACGTTGATATTTTCTGCATATACTTCGTTCAGTTTTAGGTCACCACTGGTACTGGATGCCTCATATTCCGATAGCTTGAAGAATGGATCAGAATCAATATCTCCGCTGGAGGTAGCAACAGATAGTTTACCAGCATATTTAGAAGGCAGATAAATTTCAGCTTTACTATAATTACCGAAGTTAAAAAGTGAGAAATGAAAATCCCTATTTTCACCTTTGATTATTAATGCATTACCACTTTTTGTAATGCTACCCAATTGATCTTTATTCGGGGTAAAGCTCATATATTCTTTTAAAATCAATTCATCAGTATCACTGGTATAAAAAATAACATCATCGGATTGATACTCAATAGTTATAGAATCAATATCATCTAAGCTGATATTTTGTGTATTCACAAGCTTGACTTTCGAATAATCAAAAGAAACATTATTGTCACCTTTATTAATTGCAAGGATCAGTAAACCAACTAAACCAATTGCAATAATAGATAAAATGGCTATGAAAGAATAGATAAATGTTTTCATTATTTTAACTCCTTTAAGCGAAATACTAATTCCAGGATAGCCTGAGCACATATTGCTACTAAAAATATAATCCAGGTTGCATACCAAGCAAAAGTTGCGAAGCTTATTGCGAAATATAAAAGTACTGTTAATGTCCAAAGTACACTTGTGAAAGCACTTTTAATCGACTTCATCTTTAATGAATCGCTTTTCCATTCTTTAAAATCTTCAACAATGGTATCTTCTTGCTTTCTGTATTTCGGATATAAACTTGAAATATAAACAAGCATACAAGTTGGAATAATATCAATTAATATCATCAAAATAAATCCAATCATAGCAAAATCTATATGACTGTTAATAATTTCATCAACCAGACCAAAGGTAATGAGCATGACAACACTGAATAAATAAATACCTACGGCAATCGTTTTAATAAAGGCCGTTTTTCTTGTTATTACGACTAATTCCTTTTTGTCTTCCTTGTTCAATTCCTCTAATCCATGGAATAACTCAGATACATTTCCTATGGAATTAACTACATTCTTAAAAGCGTTTTCAGGTGAGACCCCGCTATTAATGAGGTCTTGATAGCGTTCCTCTGAATTTGCTTGTAATTCTTCTTTTAATTCATAAGCCTTTCGTGTCTGGGGAGCATCTTCGAAAAGCATTTCAATATGATTTTTCATTTTCTCAATCACTTAATGTACCTCCATTTATTTTAATAATTTATCAATAATAGCTTTTGTGTTTTCCCAGTCCTTTTTATACTCTTGATATACTTCACGACCTTTATCCGTAATTGCATAATACCTGCGTCTTGCCCCGACATCTTCATCACCCCAATATGAAATAATGAGCTGTGCCTGTTCCAGACGTCGAAATGCGGAATATAGCGTTGCTTCTTTCAGTTCGTACATGTTGTCCGTCTTTTCCATGATCTCCTTATTAATCTGATAACCATAGCTGTCATTCTCAATAAGATGCGAGAGAATAATAGGTTCGGTATGACCTCGTATAACATCCGATGTAATTGACATGCGATTAACCTCCTTATCTTTAAGCACATTATATTGCAATATACCTCGCCTGTCAAGGTATATTATATATAAATGTATAACAATACATAAAGGTTGTTTTTATGAATTGTATAGCAACTTCCCAGAAATATATTGACAAAGCTATATTCCTATGATAATCTTAACTTGTCAGACAAGTAACTATATATGTACAACAAATAAATTTATAGTAATACAACATAAGTTATGGAGGTGATCGAATTGGATAAGGTTTTAAGCATTATTAAAGATAATAAACTAACTTACAATCAAAAAGTATTAAATCTTGCCCAAGCAGCAGAAGACAGTTTAAGCGTTTTTAACATCACAGAGGAAACAAAGGAATATATCGAAGCCAGAATAATATGTGACCTTAATGAAGGAAATGCTCCTTATAAAGCAAGATACATACTTCCAGATTACGAAAAATTCATGAAGAATGGTAGCAAATTTTTAGAACTGGAACCACCAAAAGATATTTGGGAAGCAACAAACAATCTGTTAATTTTGTATAAACATGTACCATCCGTAACCTCCTTTCCTGTTTATGCAGGCAATCTTGATACATTATTAGAGCCGTTTATTACGGATGAAGAGGAAGCTTACCGAGCAATAAAACTCTTCCTCTTACATATGGACAGAACATTGAGAAGTTCATATTGTCATGCTAATCTAGGTCCTGCTTCAACAAAGGCAGGAAGATTAATTCTTAAAGCGGAGAGAGAACTTCAATGTTCTACACCAAGTATTACATTAAAATATAACAATGAAACACCAGATGATTATGCCATTGATGCAATAAACACTGCGTTAATTACTGCAAAACCAAGCTTTGCCAATCACAGTATGTTTGTACATGACTTTGGTGAAGACTATGGTATAGCGAGTTGTTATAACGGATTAAATATTGGTGGTGGAAGCTACACCTTAGTAAGGCTTAATTTATATTTCCTTGCACAAAGATCCAAGGGTATTGAAGATTTTCTAAACAATGTGTTACCTGAGGGAGTAGTCAGGACCTCCTCCTTGATGGATGAAAAGATTCGATTTCTCGTTGAGGAGAGTGGCTTTTTTGATACAAGCTTTTTAGTAGAAGAAGGATTAATTTCAAGGAATCGATTTACTGGAATGTTTGGAATGTTTGGTCTGGCGGAATGCGTTAACCATCTTCTTTTGCCGAAAACCCCAGAGGAAAGGTTTGGACATGGGGAAGAGGCAAATAAACTAGGCCTTAAAATTATTGAAAAGTTACAGGAAGAAGTAGGACGGCATTATAACAAATACTGTGAGACCACCGGAGGCAATTTTATACTCCATGCCCAGGTAGGAATTGATTCTGATACAGGTATAAGCCCAGGATGCAGAATCCCCATAGGAGAAGAACCGGAATTACAGGAACATATTATCCAGTCTGCAGTATTCCACAAGTTTTTCCCATCTGGCATTAGTGATGTATTTAGCTTTGATTCTACGGTAAAACAGAATACAGAATACATTCTGGATATTATAAAGGGTGCTTTTAATGAGAATATGAGATATTTCCCTTTCTATTCAACAGACTGCGATGTAGTTAGAATTACCGGTTATTTAGTAAAGCGATCAGAGATGGAAAAACTAGATCAAGGAAAAGCCGTTCTCGTGGATAACGTAGTATTAGGACTTGGAGCAGTGAAGAATCAAAAAGTTCTTGATAGAAAGGTTCGGTAAAATGGCGAAGGGTCTTGTGAATCGAATCATACCCTTTAGTAGTGTAGATGGACCCGGTAATAGAGCAGCCATTTTCCTACAGGGTTGTAATTTTAATTGTTTGTATTGTCATAACCCTGAAACAATAAATCTATGCAGAAATTGTTTTATCTGTGTGAAGGAATGTCCTTATGGAGCACTCTCAGTAGAAGAAGGTATTGTTCTTTGGAATAATAACCTATGTAAAAAATGCGATATTTGTCTGAAATGCTGCCCATATCATAGTTCACCTAAAGTAGTAGCAATGGAAACAGAAGAAGTTGTTACGATAGTAAAAAGAATAAGTGGATTTATAAGTGGAGTTACGGTATCCGGTGGAGAATGTATGCTTCAATCAGAATTTTTAATCTCTTTATTTGAAAAGATGAAAGATATGAATTTAACAACTTTTATAGATACCAATGGTTCCATACCTTTCCAGGATAATCAAAAGCTTATTTCAGTTATGGATATGGCAATGATTGATGTTAAATCTTTTGATTCAGAGGAACATAAAAAATTAACAGGGATGGATCATTCTATTGTCCTAAAGAATGTTGAATTCTTGGGAAACATAGGCAAGCTGTACGAAATAAGAACGGTTATAGTACCTGACATTTTAGATAATTATTCTAATGTGGATTCTATTTCCAGACTTATAGCCAAAATAAACCCATCTATTCGATATAAGTTAATTAAATACAGACCTTTAGGAGTTAGAAAAGAACTGATGGAAAGTTGTATTCCCAGTGATGCTATGATGAATGAATTGGCGGGGCTATCGAAAGCGAATGGATGTAACAATGTTGTTATTACATAACAAAAGATATTTCATTTTATGATAGGAATTAAACTTTTGTCATTCAAACTTTAAAAATAATGCAATGATAAAAGTTATATCATTTTATAAACTTAAAAAACAAGGAGGAATATCAATGAAGCGAATTTTTGTAGTATTATTAATGGTGGTTCTGATGACTAGTCTTTTATCCGGGTGCTCGAACCAAAACTCAAATGAAGCTGCTGGAACAGAACAGACAAACAAGGAAGGAAACCAACAGGAAACACAGGAAGTAAATCAACAGGGAAATGAAAGCAAAAAAGCAGCAATTGTTTTAGGCGTTGGTGGATTAGGTGATCAGTCTTATAATGATTTGGCATATCAGGGTATGAAAGACGCAGAAAGCCAGCTGGGAATTTCATTTGATTATGCAGAACCAAAAGCCATGGCAGAATTTGAAGTTCACTTAAGAGAAATGGCAAGTGAAGGACAATATGTGGTAATTGTTTGTGTTGGATTTGAACAGGTAGATGCACTTTCAATTGTTGCAGATGAGTTTCCAGATCAAAAATTTGCTATATTAGATGGTAGTGTTGATAAACCCAATGTTGCTTCCTTCTTATCTAAGGAAGAAGAAGGCTCTTTCCTTATAGGTGCTTTAGCAGGATTAATGAAACTAGAACCAGAAAATTATGGATTAAGTGATGAACAGATACTAGGTTTTGTTGGAGCGCTTGATGTTCCGGTTATTCGAAAATTCCATGCTGGTTTTATGGCTGGTGCAAAGTATGTTAACCCGGACATACAAGTTTTAGATGATATTGTTGGTGGGTTTAGTGATGTAACAACAGCAAAAGAGATAGCGTTAACGATGAATAGTAAAGGTGCTGATATTATTTACCATGCTGCAGGTGGATCCGGAATGGGTGTATTCCAAGCCGCAGCGGAGAATGATTTTATAGCTATGGGTGTAAATTCCAATCAAAATTATATTGACCCAGAGCATATTGTTGCAAGTATGTTAAAACGTATTGATGTAGCTGCCTTTACTGTTGTAAAAGAAGCTTCCGAAGGTACATTACAAACGGGAGGAATTACGGAGCTCGGATTAAAGGATGAAGGTATCGGTTATACAATTGAAGGAACCAATATTAAGGTTTCTAGTTCCACAATTGAAAAAGTGGAAGAATTGAAACAAAAAGTTATTGATGGTGAACTTCTTCCACCTTTAGCTGTAGAAAGCGTAGAAACATTTTTAAGTGAAAACAAAGCAGAATAGTAACTTTTAACAAATTGCAGATACAATGCCTCCGGCACTACAAGCGGAGTAATACGGAATGGGGTATGAATGTGTATCATGTTGAATTGAAAGAAATAACAAAAAGATTTTCAGGATTTATAGCAAATGACCATATCAATTTGTCTGTAAAGCGTGGTGAGATTCATAGTTTATTAGGTGAGAACGGTGCAGGCAAAACCACTCTGATGAAAATATTACTTGGTCTTTATAGTGCAGATGAGGGAAGTTTATGGATTGATGGCAAGGAGGTACATATCACAAACCCAAGAATTGCCTTTCAACTTGGGATTGGTATGGTACATCAGCATTTTATGCTGGTAAATAATCTTTCTGTTTTAGAAAATATAATTCTTGGGCAGGAACCTGGCAATGTTTCGCTGGATATGAAAAAGAGCTACAAAATTGTTCAGGAACTGTCCACTAAGTATAATTTTGCCCTGGATTTAAATGCAAAGGTAGAAGATTTGTCTGTAGGTATGAAGCAAAGAGTGGAGATTTTAAAAATCTTATATCGTGGTGCGGATATCATAATATTAGATGAACCTACGGCAGTGCTTACTCCCCAGGAAGCAGATAAGCTTATGAAAATTCTCCATGATATGAAACAACAAGGGAAAACAATCATTTTCATTACCCATAAGCTAAACGAAACCATGGAAGTTGCAGATCGCATTACAGTATTAAGAAATGGAAAAAATGTTATAACTGTGAATAAAGAGGATACAACTCCAGAAGAACTTGCAAAATTTATGGTTGGCAGAGATATTTGTTTTACTATAGAAAAGTCCAAAAAGAAGCGGGGAAAGCCCATTCTATCCATAGAAAATGTTAAATTGCTTCCTCAGGCTTCTGATACAGTTTCCTTAAGTGTACACGAAGGTGAAATCGTAGGAATTGCAGGGGTTGAAGGAAATGGGCAAAGAGAACTAGAGGAAATAATTCTTGGCCTTCGTAAATATAAGAATGGAACAATTAGCCTTTTGGGGGTCAATATAAATTCTATGACAACGAAGGTAAGAAAGGATTTAGGAATTGGCTACATCCCATCGGATCGGCATAAACGGGCAATGCTATCAAACTTCACCATAGCGGACAATTATTTATTAGGTTATCACTTTAGAGCTCCATTTTCCAGTAAAGGTATCCTTAAGAAGCGGGAAGTTGAAAAACACAGTAAAGATATGATTGAATGCTTTCAGATAAAGGTGTCAGGGCTTCATCAGAGTATTGGTTCCTTATCCGGAGGAAATCAGCAGAAGGTGATTGTCAGCCGGGAAGTCAGCCAGAACCCTCACCTAATTATTGCAGCACAGCCAACTCGTGGCCTGGATATAGGTGCGATTGAATATATTCATAACCAGTTATTAAGATTACGTGATGAAGGGAAAGCAATTTTACTGATTTCTGCAGAATTAACGGAAATATTAAAGTTAAGTGACAGAATTGGAGTCCTTTATAAGGGTGAATTAATGGAACTAAAAGAAACGGATGAATATGCGGAAGGAGAAATTGGTCTATTAATGGCAGGAAGAAAGGCAGGTATAGGTACCAATGGGTAAATGGAATGTAAAATTTAAGATGAAAGATAATGTACCAAACAATCAGCATTCTGATTTTATTTTATCCATGATTGCAATGGTCTGTTCTTTCCTTGTAGCAGGAATATTTATTCTTCTTGTAGGGCAATCTCCTGTAGCTGCTTACATCGCATTGTTTCAGGGTGCATTTGGTTCTGTTAGTTCAATTGCTAATACACTTTGCAAAAGCGTACCCTTAATGTTTACAGGGATTGCAGTAGCATTTGCAATGAAAGGCGGATTATTAAATGTAGGAGCCGAAGGTCAGCTCTATATTGGAGCACTTGCCAGTGTTGTACTTGCTTTAAAGCTTCCGAATCTGCCAGGGTTTATCCTGCTACCAGTATCCATTTTATTTGGATGTCTGGGAGGTATGGTATGGGGCGGAATCGCAGGATTCCTAAAAGCAAAAAGAGGTGTAAACGAAGTTATCGTAACTTTGATGATGAATTATATTGCTATCTTGTTTACCTCTTACCTTGTGAATGGACCTTTTAAAGCAGAGGGAATGGTGCCACAGACAGAGGTTGTTCCAACAGGGGCTGCATTTCCTAAACTGATTCCACGGACGCAGCTTACGGTAACTTTATTTTTAGCTATTCTTGTTGTTATTTTGGTTTATTTATTTCTTCAAAAAACTTCTTGGGGATATGAAATTCGAGCAGTAGGAGAAAATTCTTCAGCTGCCGAAGCCGGAGGTATTCACATAACGAAAACCACAATTCTAACTATGGCAATAAGTGGAGGTATTGCAGCCTTAGCGGGAATTTCAGAGTCCTTAGGAACCTATGGAAGATTTATTGATAATTTTTCACCATCTTTTGGATTTACAGGCATAGCAATTGCAGTTCTTGGAAAAGGGAATCCTTTTGGCACCATTATTACAGCCATATTATTTGGAGCAATGGATGCAGGCTCCATGCGTATGAATCGAGTAGCTGGAATTTCAGCCAGCATGGTTAATGTAATTCAGGGGTTGGTTATCCTGTTTATTGCAGCTCCACAGATTTATCGTATTTTGTTAGCAGGAAGGAGGAAGAGCTGATGGAACAACTAAGTTCTATTTTAACCGGTGATTTTATTCTTCTAACCTTGCGCTTAGCTATCCCAATTATTTTAGCAGCCATTGGAGAAACCTTTTGCGAAAGAAGTGGAGTAATGAACCTGGGCATCGAAGGCATGATGCTAATAGGTGCACTTAGTGGAGTTTTAGGTTCATTTTTCTCCGGGGAACCATGGGTTGGAGTGGTTTTTGCTATTATTGTTGGAGCAGGAATTGGATTTATTTACGCACTTTTATGCGTCAGATATAAAGCAGATCAGGTAGTATGTGGAATTGGCTTAAATATGTTGTCTTTGGGATTTACAACAGCTATGGTTCATGCTGTCTGGAACAGAGATGGAATGTCTGGTACGGTTGCTCAGGTTGAGAATGTATCAATTCCTATATTAAAAAATATACCTTTACTAGGCAGATTATTTGAAAAGCAATCCCCATTTTTATACCTAACCCTAATCATTGTAGCAGCCAGCTGGTATTTTATGTATAAAACTAAAATAGGATTGCGTCTTAGGGCAATCGGTGATCATCCCCAGGCTGCAGAATCTGTTGGTATTAACGTGACAAGATACCGATATGCCAGTGTTATTCTATGCGGCATATTAGCAAGTATTGCAGGAGCCTATCTTTCTATTGTACAGAATAATTTATTTGTGCAAAACATGGTTGCAGGACGAGGATTTATGGCAATTGCAGCAAATATTTTTGGAGGATGGAATCCGGTAGGTTCATTTCTGGCAAGTCTGGTATTTGCTTTTGCACAGGCACTACGCTTAAATTTAGCAGATTTAAATATTCCAGACCAATTTATTCAAATGCTGCCCTATGGTTTAACACTGATTGTTTTAGTGGGTGTTGCGAAGAAGGCAAAAGGTCCTGAAGCCTTAGGTAAGATATAGTATGTAAGGATTTCATTTGCTTTAAAAATATAGAAAACCGAGGATGTTAAAATGAATATACGTATCAAAGACGATACTGAACATGGAAATGGTACAATTTATTCTTTCATAAATTGTACCATACTGACAATGGATAATGAAGATCACTATTACCCATCAGGAACCATAGTGATAGAAAATGACCGAATTGTTGATATAGGATCAAGCCAAGATATAGTGACAAGAGGCCATGTGATTGACATGGGTAACAAGATTGTGTTACCAGGTTTCATTAATACTCATACCCACTCGCCATCTCCCCTTTTTAGAGGTATGGCGGATGATCTATCTCTAATGGATTGGCTAAATAAAAAATTATGGCCTGCAGAAAAAAATCTAACAGGAGAAATTGCTTATTGGGGAACGAGCCAAACATGTCTTGAATTTCTGGAATCAGGAATCACTACGTTTGCCGATCAATATTTTTATTCTGAATCTGTGGCAAAGGCTGTAGAAACTAGTGGACTCAGAGGATTCATAGCACCATCCGTATTTACTAATGGTTCGCCGGAAACGAAAGACACAATTCAGGCAGCAGTAGATTTTATCGAAAAATATAAAGGCAAAGAAGAGAATACCCTTATCTACCCTTGTATTGGGCCACATGCTCCCTATAGCTGCAGTAGTGATGTTTTAAAGGCTGTAGTTGAAATTGCATCTTCTTATGATTTGTTGATACATACACATATTTCAGAAACCATGGATGAAAACAGGGAAATATATGAGCTTACTGGACTTACACCTACCCAGTATCTGGATAGTCTTGGAATCCTGGATCAAAAAGTTTTAGCGGCCCATTGTATTCATTTGAATCAAAAAGATATGGAGATATTTAAGGAGAAGAAAGTCAGAGTAAGTTATAATCCTGTAAGTAATCTAAAACTGGTATCCGGTATTATGCCATTTAAAGAACTAAGAGAAAAAGGTATCCTTGTCAGCTTAGGAACAGATGGAGCCCAGAGTAATAACAGTTTAGATTTAATAAAAGACTTAAAAACAGGTGTACTTATTCAGAAACAGCAATATAATGATGCCACATTTATCTCAGCGAAAGAGGCCCTTAAAATGGTAACCATCAATGGAGCAAAAGCATTAGACATGGACCATGAAATTGGAAGTCTTGAAAAGGGTAAAAAAGCAGATATTATTGCAATGGATATGAATAAAACCAATATGAATCCACTTCATAGAAGCGTTGTTAGTAACCTACATTCTGCCATTGTTTATTCAGCAGATGGTTCTAATGTCTCGGATGTTATAGTAAATGGAAAAATACTGATGAAAGATAGACAACTAATGAGTATGAAAAGGCAAGAAATCCTGAAACAAACCCAGAAAGGCGCAGAAGTAATTCTTAAAAAGGCAGGGTTACTATAAAATATTCTTACGCTTAACTTCCGCTTCGGAATGGTATAAGTTGTATTACATTGAGAAATTTGGAGTTTTGTAACTACCTAATTCTTATAATTAGAATTTGGCCCTCAAATCCTAATAATAAAAGAAATGACATATGAAAGGGGATCTGTATGCATATTATAGATAAATCAGAAATGACAAAAGGGACAAAACAATATCATATTGCTTTAAGTCCTGGGGATATTGGAGAGTATGTTTTGCTTCCGGGAGATCCTGCACGTAGTGATCGTGTTGCGGGATATCTTGAGAATGCGGAACTTATAGCAAATAACAGGGAACACAGAACATTTACGGGAACCTACAAAGGAGTAAAGGTCAGCGTAACTTCAACGGGTATGGGATGTCCTTCTGCCTCCATCGCAGCAGAAGAGCTGATTAATATTGGTGCCAAGGTTCTAATCCGTATCGGAAGCTCTGCTGCCTTAAGAGACAATGTAAAAATAGGAGATCTTCTAATCAGTACTGGTGCCATGAAAAATGAAGGCACTTCAAGATTTTATGTACCTGAAGGTTTTCCTGCTGTTCCTGATTTTGATTTTACCAATTTATTAATTCAGACAGCCAGAGAATATACAAAGAATACGGATGTTAATGTTCATACAGGAATCAATGTAACGGATGATGCATTTTATGGAGAAACCCAGGAATACATTGAAAAGCTGATTCGTCTGAAGCTTCTAAATGTGGAAATGGAGTCATCCGCCATCTATACGGTTGCTTATCTTAGAGGAGTTCGTGCCGCTTGTATCTGCGGAACATCAGGTAACTTAAAAACAGGAGAAGTAATTTATCAGACGGAAAATGTTAAATTAGCGGAAGCCTGGGACAATGAAATAAAAATTGTTTTAGAATCCATATATCAGTTTGAGCAAATGAAAACCCAGGGCATGTATCAGTAAATAAGATAATAATATTACCTGGTATCAAAATTGATACCAGGTAATAGCTGTCAGAAATTTATAGAAAAGACTATATATTTTTCCAATTCTGATTTATAATATACATGTAATTATTACAAAGTGAAGGAGAGTAATATGGATAAAATTACTCCAATTATACGGGATAAAGGTGATAAAGTTCCCTTATATGTACGTATATATGAGCAATTATTTCAATTAATCGAATCGAATTATTTTAAAGAAGGGGAAAAACTTCCTGGTGAAAATACACTTTCAAAAGATTTAGGCGTAAGCCGCGCTTCCCTTAGGCAGGCATTATTAATATTACAGGAAGATGGTATCATTCATAATGTACAGGGAAAAGGGAATTTTCAAACAAAGAAAAATATTGATGTTGGGTTAGAAAGACTCTGTAATGCAGCTAAAACATTTAATAATGAGGAATATTATGATATTTTAATCGACATTAGTTATGAAATGCCTAGCAAATGGGTGCAATCCGTACTTCAGATTAAGAGCAATATGCTTGTAGTTGTATTTAACCGTAAGTATGTAATTAATTCAGAGTATGCTTGTTACAACATCTCTGTGATCCCTTATGAAAAATTCATGGATTATAACCTGGACATGGAGAATAACGAAGAGCTGCTGGCATTCTTAGATGAGAAAATTTATGAAGATGTAGCTTCTGCAAAAACAGATTTAAAAGTAACGAATTCTGGTGATTTTATATCTGAAAAATTGAACATACCTGAGGATTCCGTTCTAATCTTATTAGAAGAAATAATGTTTAAAAATTCAGGAGAACCATTTATTTTATCGAAATCCTATTTTAGACCGGAATATTATGAATTTCATATTAATCGAAGAAGATATTAACGTAATATCATAGTTGTGTATTAAACTTATTTTTAATTTAATAAACTCCTATGTATTTTTGTTGTTTTGCCAAAACAAAAATAAATAGGAGTTTTTTTAATTAAGCTATAAATATATAGCACAAAATTATTGGATTTTATCCATTGGTTTCCAAAACAGCAGCTTTCTTTCGCCTTCTATCAAACAGGCAGATGCAAAACATACCTGCTGTTCCGGTCAAAGAGAGTAAAAAGGTAAGCAGCCATAAAGATTTCAGGCTATATTCCTGAACTACCTTTCCTGCTACAGAGGTACCTAAAGCAGCGCCTATGGACCAGCTTAAGGATCCTACGGCATTAAATCTTGCTCTAAAATTACTTGGACTATTATTTGCTAAATAGACACCGAAATTGGTAACGACAAGAATTTCTCCAATGGTCCAGATAATAGTTGATAAAATAAACAAATAATAGTTGTGAATTAAGCCAAGCATTCCAAAACCAACTGCATAAGTTAAACCTGCAATCGATATGTTAACAAGAGGTCTAAAATGCTTTGTAAATGAAGTTACAGCCACAGTACAAAATAGAACAGTAAAAGCATTAATACTCATTAATATACCAAACTTACTTGCACCGGAACTGCCAAAGACGGCATCCGTAGTCAGCGGTAAGGAAAATCTATGCTGGGTATAAACAAAACTATATAGTATGTAAACTAATAAAAATATCGCAATTTGTGGCCTTTTTAGTAATACATCAATGATGTTGCCCTTTTCTTCTTTTTCCTCTTCTGAATAAGTAATTTCGCTCAGGTGTTCCGGTTTTACTTCCTCCACATTTTTCCAAATCAAATAAAGTGCAATAAATGAAGTAAGTGCGTCACCTATAAAAAGCATAGGCAGAAAGTTATTAAATAGAAAACCGGCAACAATGGGACCTAATGCGACACCAACATTAATACCTAAATATTGCAGTGAAAAACCCTGTTGTCTTTGATGGGGTGGGAGTATATCCGTTACAATGGCATTCATCGGTGGTCTTACTGCACCATGAAAAAATGTTGATATCAAAAGGAATATTACGATTGGAACCTGATTACTTAAAAACGCACAGGGTAACAAAGATAAGGCTGCACCACCTTGTGCAATAACGTATGTTTTCTTTCTTCCTATTTGATCGGCAAATTTTCCACCTAGAATAGATGATGGAATTCCCGTTAGTGAGGCTATGGTAACTATAATTCCTGCAATTTCAAAGGAAAGACCAATTTTAGTAGTGAGATACATCGTTAGAAATGGCATAACAAAATCACCAAATCTATTTATGATAGTGGCTCCAAATAAAATATACATATTTTTTGGAAGTCCACGATAGGTTTCTATTATACTTAATTTCAATATCTTCTTTTGATTCCTTTTCCCTTTCAACATTTGTGATATCCTTTTCGATTTTTTATTCTGATAGAAGTGAGGGCTCCATACTTTAGAAAAGTTCACTTCAAATTACTCCAAATTTTCCTTCTAAGGCAAATTCCTATCTAGTATAGCATAAAAGAATTTAAATGACTATACAGAAAAAAGACAGAAAACAGAAAAGAAGACAGAAAACAAGATTTAGGTTGACTTAGAGTAAATTAAAACAATTTAAGAGCTCAGGTTTTTCTATACAGAAGGTATAGTGCAAAGTAAAAAGATGTGCTGCCCAATTTTATATTAATTCAACAGCACATCTTGTGTTTATCTTTTAGAAGAGACCGCCACCTAAGGAAAGTAATAAAATGATAGGTAATATTCCGTCCATTCCGTTATTACAGCCGCAGTTACCTCCATTGCAACCGCCTAAGATACCGTTATCGCCTCCGCATAAAAATAGTAAAATAAGAATCATGAAAATTGGATTAGTACAGTTATCGTTTCTGTTACCTCCGAAGCATGATGTAGATGATAAATCACTCATAAATGAGCCTCCACTTAATATTTATAATTCATAATATGCAAATATATAGATATATTTACAGAAAGTTATGTGACTTAGTTACATTGCGATGGATAGTTATATGAGTACAGAATTC
>JAQZAX010000026.1 GCA_029239455.1 Anaerocolumna sp. | reverse complement strand
GGGTATCTACCAGCCAACCTCCGGTGAAATTATATATTATGATAAGGGAAAAGAAATGCGTATTAATAGGAGAACATTATTCTCTTATTCAAAAAAAGCACAGATTATTTTCCAGGATCCATATTCTTCTCTTGATCCACGTATGACGGTAGGTTCCATTATTGAAGAGGGTATGATTATTCATAATATGTACGATAAAAAGAAACGTCAGGAAAGAGTATATGAACTGTTAGAGCTTGTTGGCTTAAACCGTGAGCATGCAAACCGTTTTGCCCATGAATTCTCCGGTGGACAGCGTCAGCGTATCGGAATTGCAAGAGCCCTTGCAATTGAACCTGAATTTATCGTGTGTGATGAGCCTATTTCCGCTTTGGACGTATCCATTCAGTCACAGATAATCAATTTGTTACACGATTTACAGAAAAAACTTGACTTAACATACCTTTTTATTGCCCATGACTTAAATATTGTAAAATATATTAGTGATCGTATTGCTGTAATGTACCTTGGTAATATAGTAGAACTTGCATCCAGTAAGGAACTTTATGAAAACACATTACATCCTTACTCTCAGGCGTTACTTTCTGCAGTTCCAATTCCAGATCCTGATAAGGAAGCTCAGAAAAACCGTCAGATTCTGACGGGAGATGTACCAAGTCCTATTAACACTCCAAAAGGCTGTCCCTTCGCAAGTCGTTGCCCTCGCGTAACCGACATCTGCAAACAGGAGAAACCTGCATTGGAAATGAAACAAGGTCATTTGGTAGCATGTCACCATGTTGACAAATAAGTTAGGTTAGTATTTATAGAAATAGAAATATAGAATATCACTTTGTGAGAGTTTAGTTCTTTGCTTCCTCCAATGAATCGAGGAAGAAGAATACCTCTCATAAGGTGATTTTTTATGTCATGGGAAGGGAAATTCTATGTTTAGCATAGAATCTTTTTTTGGTACACGTAACACAAGACACTATCCTGAATATAATAATGCATAGGAATAATAAGGATAAGAGTACATATCTAAAAAAATACGCAACCGAAGCTCTTATACCTTATATATTCTTTTAGAAAAGTACTAGTTTCATTCGGCTGCTTGACATAGATATGAATAAATAGGAAAAGGCAGGGGACTTAGCCCCTGTCTTTTTCTTATGGCTTCAATCCGTACATTGATACAATCTGAAAGCACACGCTTACTTAACCGTTGATATTCTGTTATTGACAGTATAGTTACAAAAATATACAATGGTAATATAAAAAGTTAACTACTAGAGAACAGATAAGAGGTGGACTAAATGCAGTATTATGTATTAGCTATTCTAATGGTAGGATGTCTGATTTATTATTTATATAAAAGTAGCCAGTTAAAAGCAGAAAAAGCTCTTAAAAAGCTAAATAATAATTGGGGTAAATCAAGAGGCGAGGAATATGATCTTGTAGATGTAGAGCGAATAAAGACAGAGGCAGATTTTCGCCATGAGGATTATCCGAATGCTATAGATGATATTACCTGGAATGACCTAGATATGAGCCGTGTATTTCATCAAATAAATAACACACAATCTTCCATGGGTGAAGTTCGATTATATCTGATTCTAAGATTGCAGATACACAATGAAAGAGAGCTTTTAGAAAGAGACAGAATAATCGAATTCTTTCGAACAAAAGAAGCAACTCGTGTTAAATATCAAAAGAAGCTTAATGCAATTGGGAAGCATTATAGTACATCATTTTATGAGTATCTTAAAAATTGTCATATTTCAAATATTTATAATGTCCTTCCGCATATATTAATTCCTATTCTCCTTGCGTTATCTATTCTTGTTATTTTTCTTAATCCTAAAGTTGGAGGAATCCTCACATTTATTTTTGTTGTAACTGACATATATACTTACTATAAATCAAAATATAGGCTGGAATCAGGAATTTCACAAATACGGATGATAGGGAAAATGTTAGAAGCCGCTTATATACTTAGCGATGAACAGGAGAAAGAATTAAAACCTTACCTTAATGTTTTTCGTAAAATTCGACCAATCTATAAAAAATACAAGAGAGATATAGCATTTATTTCACTAGGAGTACAGCCAGGCATTTCAGATGCGGATATTATACTGGATTATATAAGAATAGCTACACATATTGACCTAATTAAATATGCAGGACTAGTGAAGCGAATAAAACAACAAGAGTCCCTTTTTAAAGAGGCCTATGAAGCGTTAGGATATCTGGATAGTATGATTGCCATTGCTTCCTTTAGAGAACAATTAAACTTCTATTGTAAACCGGAGTTAAATCAAAATGTAAAGCAAATCTTAAATGCGAAAAACATCTATCATCCGTTGATACATCAACCTATTTTGAACTCACTTGAAACTAAGCAATCTATATTAATAACGGGATCTAATGCTTCGGGAAAATCAACATTTTTAAAAACAATAGGAATCAATGCAATCTTAGCCCAGACTATCTATACAGTTTGTGCAGAAACTTATGAGAGCAGTTATTATAATGTAATGTCCTCCATGGCAATTCGTGACGACATTGTAAAACAGGAAAGTTATTATATGGCTGAAATAAAGTCTCTTAAACGTATTATGGATGCAGATAATGAACAAAAAACTATTCTGTGTATTATTGACGAAGTATTAAGAGGCACTAATACTATTGAACGAATAGCAGCATCTTCCATAATTCTGGAACAAATAGCGGGTATGAATACGCTATGCTTAACTGCAACACACGATATTGAGTTAACTCATTTACTGGAAACGGTTTATGAAAACTATCATTTTCAGGAAAAGATAATAGAAGATGATATCTTGTTTGACTATAAACTATATTCCGGTCGTTCTGAGTCTAGGAATGCTATTAGCCTACTGAAATTAATTGGTTATTCTAATAATCTAGTTAATGAAGCGCGAAGCAGAGTCGATTTCTTTACGAAACATGGGAGCTGGGTAAAATGATTTATCTAGACTTAAAGAACAATCATGTAATAAAAATAAAACTCAATGCATCACAAAATATGCAGTTCCATTTTATCATTCCTTAGGATTTAAGGATATAGACGCACAAAAAGAATTTCAAGGAATTGTATATACACCGATGGAATTGGAATTATAGAGTAAAATAGTGTAGATTGATTTGACAGCAACCTGGGCTTGGTTTTTATCAATTCACAATAACAAAAATTCCAGGTGGATTTATAGTAGTATGGTATGAAAGTTTTTCGTTTTGCGGTGACAGAGAAGGGGATTTGTACCTACCGGGAAAGACAACTTGTTGTCTTTCCCCGGAGGAACAAATCCCCTTCTCTGTCGAAGCAACTGAAAAATAAGCATACCATACTACTGTGAAACCACCTGGAGCAATGACTAAAAGGAATTGATAAAAGCCATGCCCAGATTACTGTCAAATCTCACTGTCTAAGTATTATAATGTTTACTCTTAATTCACAGTTCTCTTTACATAAGTTGTATGCAAAAGCTCATGAGCCTTATGGCTTCCCGGTTTGCCAAGGAAGTTATCATATAATTCCTTGATTGCCGGATTCTCATGGGATTTTCTCATTGGCATACTAGAATCCAAATCATAAAGAACTTTTGCACGAAGTGCTCTTACATCGGTATAATTACGGACATTACCAGGTACCTGAGGCATACCGCCACCATTTACACAGCCGCCTGGACATCCCATAATTTCAATAAAGTGATAATCAGCTTCGCCATTTTTCACTTTAGTTAATAATTCCTTTGCATTACTTAAACCAGAGGCAACCGCTACTTTTACATCCATACCAGCTACGTTGTAAGTAGCTTCTTTAATTCCCTTTGTTCCTCTTACTTCTGTAAAGTCAAGGCTTGGTAATTCTTCGCCGGTTAAAGTTTCTACCGCAGTACGAAGTGCAGCTTCCATAACACCACCGGTAGCACCAAAGATAACACTGGCGCCGGTAGACATACCAAGAGGAGAATCAAATTCTTCGTCCGGAAGGGATAAGAAGTTAATACCTGCCTTTTCAATCATTCTACCGAGTTCTCTTACTGTAAGGGCAGCATCTACATCTGCAAATCCCGTAGCATCCTGGTCATCACGACCGATTTCAAACTTCTTTGCGGTACATGGCATAATGCTTACCATATAGATATCCTTTGGATCAATTCCCATCTTTTCTGCATAGTAAGACTTTGCAGTAGCACCAAACATCTGCTGTGGTGATTTGCAGCTGGATAAGTTCTCTGTCATGTCTGGGAAATAGTGTTCGCAGTATTTAACCCAGCCTGGAGAACAGGAAGTAATCAAAGGAAGTACTCCTCCATTTTGTACTCTGTCTAAGAATTCATGTGCCTCTTCCATAATCGTTAAGTCAGCAGCAAAATCAGTATCAAATACTTTATCAAAGCCTAAGTGGCGAAGTGCTGCAACCATTTTGCCTTCCACATTAGTTCCAATAGGATACCCGAATTCTTCACCAAGTCCTGCACGTACAGAAGGTGCAGTTTGTACGATTACGTGTTTTTTAGGATCAGCAATTGCTGCGAATACTTCTTTTGTCATATCTTTTTCTGTTAGTGCTCCGGTTGGGCAAACTGCGATACATTGACCACAAGAAACGCAACTGGTTTCGCCAAGACCCATGTCAAAGGCAGAACCTATCATAGTTTTAAATCCACGTTCATTTGGACCGATGACTCCGACTGCCTGTGTTTTTTCACATACTGCAGTACAACGTCTGCAAAGAATACATTTATTATTATCACGATACATGTGAGCAGCAGAGTAATCTACTTCAAAATGATTCTCTTCACCTTTAAATTTGCTATCATCTTCTATGCCGAAGGCTTTACTTAATGTTTGTAGTTCACAGTTACCACTTCTCACGCATGATAAACATTTTTTATCATGGTCAGACAGAATTAGTTCCAGGGTTCTTTTTCTGGAATCTAATACTTTGGGTGTATTTGTCCATATCTCCATGCCCTCGTTAACAGGGTATACGCAGGAAGCAACCAGACTTCTGGCACCTTTCACTTCAACTACACAGATACGACATGCACCTATTTCATTAATCTCTTTTAAGAAGCAAAGAGTTGGAATATCAATATGTGCTAATCTGGCAGCCTCCAGAATGGTTGAGCCTTTTGGTGCAGCGATATCGGCACCATTTATTTTAATATTTACGGTTTCCATTATTGACCTCCTTAAAGAATCATAAACTGTTGGTGTTATTTTTTAGAGATGGCACCGAAACGGCATTTTTCCATACAAGCACCACATTTGATACATTTATCCTGATTAATAATATGAGCCTCTTTTACTTTGCCTTCAATTGCACCTACTGGACATACTCTTGCACATAATGTACAACCTTTACATTCATCCGCACTAATAACATAGGAAAGTAATGATTTACATACGCCTGCAGGACATTTCTTATCCACAACATGAGCAATATATTCATCTTTAAAATAACGAAGAGTAGACAAAACAGGGTTTGGAGCAGTTTGACCAAGGCCACAAAGAGAATTGTCTTTAATATGGTAACAAAGTTCTTCTAATTTATCCAAATCTTCTAAAGTTCCCTGGCCTTTTGTAATCTTCTCAAGAATCTCATAGAGACGTTTTGTACCAATTCTACATGGAGTACATTTACCACAGGATTCATCTACGGTAAATTCAAGGAAGAATTTTGCTATGTCTACCATACAGTTATCTTCATCCATTACGATAAGACCGCCGGAACCCATCATAGAACCGATGCTGATAAGATTATCATAATCAATTGGGATATCAAAGTGCTCACTTGGAATACATCCGCCGGATGGACCTCCGGTTTGAGCCGCTTTAAATTTCTTACCATTTGGAATACCGCCGCCAATATCTTCGATAACTTCGCGAAGAGTGGTTCCCATAGGGATTTCAACAAGTCCTGTATTTTTAATCTTACCGCCAAGAGCAAATACTTTTGTTCCCTTTGATTTCTCTGTGCCCATGGCTGCATACCATTTGGGACCATTTAATATAATCTGAGGAATATTTGCGTAAGTTTCAACGTTATTTAATATGGTGGGTTTGCCAAACAGACCTTTTTGAGCAGGGAATGGAGGACGAGGACGAGGTTCACCACGATTACCTTCAATGGAAGTCATAAGTGCAGTTTCTTCACCACAAACGAAAGCACCTGCGCCAAGTCTTAATCCGATATCAAAGCTAAAACCAGTACCAAAGATATCATTGCCTAACAGTCCGTATTCTCTGGCTTGGTTAATAGCAATCTCAAGACGTTGTACAGCAATTGGATATTCAGCACGAACGTAAATATAACCTTGGGAAGCACCGATGGCATAACCTGCAATGGCCATGGCCTCTAATACTACATGAGGGTCGCCTTCCAAAACGGAACGATCCATAAATGCACCTGGATCACCTTCATCAGCGTTACAGCAAACATATTTCTGATCTGCATCATTTGCTTTCGCAAGCTTCCATTTTGTACCGGTAGGGAATCCACCGCCTCCACGGCCACGAAGTCCACTGTCGATAATTGTCTGAATTACCTGATCTGGTGAGTACTCAGTTAATACCTTACCTAATGCTTCATATCCGCGGGTTCCGATGTATTCTTCAATATTTTCTGGGTTAATTACACCACAGTTGCGAAGTGCGATTCTATGTTGTTTTTTATAAAAGTTAGTTTCATTAAGTGAACGGATACCTTCTTCTGTAACAGTGTCTTCATAAACAAGACGTGTTACAATTCTACCTTTTAATAAATGTTCGGAAACAATTTCAGGGATATCTTCTATCTTTACCATGGAATAGAAAGTAGCTTCCGGGTATACAATCATAATTGGGCCTAAGGCACATAATCCGTGACAGCCTGTCTGTACTACACATACTTCAGAGGCAAGTCCGTTATTGTTAATTTCTTCCTGCAGTGCTTCCATAATTTTAGGACTTCCGGAAGAGGTACATCCGGTTCCACCACAAACTAATACGTGTGAACGATACATGTTCTATATCCTCCCTTCAGCACTTATGGTATATTTATCAACTACCTGACCGCGAATCAGATGCTGTTCAACAACTTCTAACGCTTTCTCAGGTGTCATCTTAACATAAGTTACTTTATCTTTACCAGGTTCTATAACTTCTACGATAGGTTCATATTGGCATAATCCAATACAACCGGTTTGAGTCACAGCAACATTAGCTAATTTCTTTGACTGAACATAATCAGAAAGAGCAGTTAAAACAGGTCTTGCACCGCTGGCAATACCGCAGGTTGCCATGCCTACGACAACTCTTGTCTGGCTGGAATCTTCAGAGCGCATACTAACCTGGCCCTGCATCTTCTCTCTTATGGCTTTTAACTCTTCAAGAGACTTCATATAGTTTCCTCCTTAATCTACGAAAAAACATTTTATACTATAATAATGAATTTACTACTACATTAGTTAATTAAAATCAGATAGCTAGTGTTAATAGATGAATAAATACTTCCAAGTAAATTACCAATATTAAATATATCTGCCGCCATCTACCTCTTCTTTATTTTCCTGTAAATAATCTTTTATATAAGAAGCGATTTCAGGTTCATTAAATGGGATGTTTCCAAGGATATGTCTGAATTCACGGGTGTCTAGTAAGAAACTTTTATCATCCACAATGTAGGTATATATAAAGTCAACATTTATGTTAAAGGTAATTAATGTATAGATAGTACTTGTCATATCACCAAGGGGCATTCGGTCAATGTGAGATAATTTAAATTCTGCCTGTACCATAGTTCCCTTGCCAGGTGTAGATTGGATAGAAAAATTGCCGCCGGTACTTTCCGCAGCATATTTAAAAAATGGTATCCCAAGTCCTACATGTCTTGTAGTCCTTGTTGTATAAAAAGGATCCATTGCCTGTGCAACCTGTTCCGTAGTCATGCCAATACCGTTATCAGAAATTACTATGGTTAAACTGTCTTGTTTGGAGTTAATCTCCAAATAAATCTGAATAAAGTCAGCCTTAGCACGGAGAGAATTCTCAGCTACGTCCAGTACATTAAGTGATAATTCCGTCATCATATTATTCTATTACTCCTGTTGCCTGTCAAAAGATATGCTACTTATATTTTTCAATAATACCTGCTATCTCATCTACTTTTAATCGTCCGTATACGTCTTCATTTACCGTAAGTACGGGGGCTAATCCACAGGCACCGATGCAACGACAGGCTTCTAATGAATATTTGCCATCAGGTGTACATTCTCCGCCTTCAATATGAAGTAACTCCATTAATTTATTATAAATATCACCGGAGCCTTTCACATAGCAGGCAGTTCCAAGGCATACAGATATCTTATATTTGCCTTTGGGGTTAAGGGAAAACTGTGAGTAAAATGTTACTACGCCGTAGATCTTCTCTAACGGAATATCCATCTCATTGGATATAATTGTTTGAACTTCAATGGGCAGATAACCATAGATGTTTTGGGCTTCCTGCAAAATAGGCATTAGAGCACCCTTCTCATCTTTGTGTTTGAGTATTACATTTTGAAGTTCCGCCTCTTGCTCTTTTGTTCCGGCAAAAGGTACTGTTTTGTTCTTGGAACTCATTTTGAAACCTCCTTAATTAACAAATTTATTGATATTTTTTCTCGTTAAGCACACTCATTATAGCATTATATTGTCAAAAAATCTACAATATTTTTATAAATACATGAAAATTAATATGAAACAAACTACATATTTTAGTATAAAAAAGTAAACTAAATGCAGTTGAAAAAAAATACTGTTAATGATATATTATAGTAAAACAGGTAACTTATGTAGTCTTTCCCATAGCAACACAGTTTTGTATTCAATTATATCTATTTTTAAGATATTTACAAATATGGATAAGATTGCTTGCAAAACTATGTTATAGTTTTGACATGAAATAAATTAAGGAGGTAACCGATTAGGATGACCGTTAATGATGTAAAAATAACGTTAGGAGCACGGCTGATATGTGGTGAAATGTATTTAGAAAAGGAAGTGCATACGGCTTGTGGATCGGATATGATGAGTGATGTGCTTGCTTTTGTAAAAGATCAATCGGTACTGCTAACCGGTTTATGCAATATGCAGGCCATACGTACAGCTGAAATGATGGATATCATTTGTATCGTTTTTGTACGCGGCAAGGAACCTGATGAAGCAATGATTCAACTTGCTAAGGAGAGGGAAATCGTATTATTGACCTCTGGCCATAGAATGTTTTCTGCCTGTGGTTTGCTTTATGAAAAAGGATTACGTGGAGGTGCACCATATCGTTGAATAATCATATAACATTAACCTACCAGGTATCTGGAGATGACTTTACCAGAGCCGGTGAGGCTTCTAGTGATGTAAAAAGTAAATTAAAGCAAATGGGTGTCAGCCCCGAAATGGTGCGTAAAGTAGCCATTGCTATGTATGAAGGTGAAATTAATATGGTAATTCATGCCCATGGTGGTATAATAAGAGTAACTATTTCACCCGATGAAATAATCATGGTGCTAAAAGACCAGGGTCCTGGAATCCCTGATGTTGAGAAAGCTATGCAGGCAGGATATTCTACAGCACCTGAGAATATACGATCCCTTGGGTTTGGAGCAGGTATGGGATTGCCAAATATGAAGAACCACACGGATGAGATGGATATAAAGACCCAGATTGGAGTGGGAACTACAGTTACAATGAAGGTGAAACTATAACCCCCCTTCCTAAGTATAGTGTTGTTCCTGATGAAGGAGATAGTTATGGATAAATTTTTTAATGCTGTCCGTCTAGATGAATCTTTATGTAAAGGTTGTATCAACTGTATTAAAAGATGTCCAACGGAGGCAATTCGTGTAAGAAACGGTAAAGCTGTAATTACAAAAATGTTTTGCATTGACTGTGGCGAATGTATAAGAATATGTCCCCATCATGCAAAACTAGCTTATCATGATCAAATGGAGATATTAGAACAATATGAATATACAGTAGCGCTTCCAGCGCCTTCTTTGTATGGACAGTTTAACAATCTGGAAGATATAAATATCGTGTTAAATGGGCTAAAGTCTTTAGGGTTTGATGATGTATATGAAGTTAGCGGCGCTGCAGAACTGGTCTCTGATATGTCACGAAAATACGTTACAGAGCACACAGAACAATGGCCAATTATAAGCTCAGCCTGTCCTTCGGTTGTTCGATTGATTCGCGTTCGTTTTCCTAATCTTCTTGATCATTTACTTCCCATTAAAGCTCCGGTTGATTTAGCTGCAACTCTGGCACGAGAGAAAGCGATGAAGGAAACCGGACTGCCTTCAGAGAAGATAGGTATCCTATTTATTTCCCCATGTCCAGCTAAAGTAAGTGCAGTAAAAACTCCATTGGGAATTGAAAAAAGTGACGTTGACGGGGTGTTGTCAATTAAAGATATCTACCCAAGGCTGCTTAGTTGTATGAAGGCAGTTGAAAATAGAGGGGACTTAGAAGATCTCACGATAGCAGGTAAAATCGGAATCAGTTGGGGAGGCACCGGAGGAGAAGCAGATGGACTTCTTACCGATTGTTATCTGGCTGCCGATGGAATCGAGAATGTCATTCGGGTATTAGAAGATCTGGAAGATCAAAAATTTACGAAACTGCAATTCATAGAATTAAATGCATGTCATGGAGGCTGTGTTGGAGGAGTGCTTACGGTTGAGAATCCCTTTGTGGCAAAGGTGAAACTAAAACGCCTTAGAAAATATATGCCTGTTGCAAGAAAACATATTACCAGTGCAGAAGCCTTGAATGGCTTTTGGACCGAGGCAGTACAATATGAACCGGTATTTAAACTAGGGGAAGATATGATAGAAAGTATTGCCATGATTGCTAAAGTGGAAGAATTATGTCAGAAATTCCCTGCTTTAGATTGTGGTTCCTGTGGAGCACCAACCTGTAAAGCTCTGGCGGAAGATGTAGTTAGAGGAGTAGCCGATGAAAATGATTGTATTCATTTATTACGCAAATATATACATAAGATATCGGATGAAATCTCTTTGTTAGATAAAACGGGAAGGAGACAGAATCCAGAGGAATAAACTTCTTCTGCTTAATTTCCGCTCCGTAATTGAATAAGTTGTACCACAAATAGTGAAAACTTAGATGTTTCGCAATTGCCTAATTACAGATAAACAGTAGTAAAGGAGAATCGTATGACGCTGCAAGAATTAGTTGATAAAAATATATTTACCGTAATAAACTTGGGAGATAATCTGAATACTGATATTACAACACCGTATTGTTGCGACTTACTAAGCATTGCTATGGGTAAAGCACCGGCTGGTTCTGCCTGGGTGACCGTAATGGGTAATGTAAATACCATAGCGGTGGCATCGCTAACGGAAGTTGCTTGTATCATATTGGCAGAGGGGGTATTCTTGGATGATACTGCTAAAATGAAAGCGAAGGAACAAAATATTACTGTTCTTAGTACAGAAAAGTCAATATTTGAAGCAGCCTTATCCATATACCAGTTGCTGAGTGATTAGCTTAGCTTACGACCTTCACATACATTCCTGCTTATCCCCTTGCGCAGATGCGGATATGACTCCAGGTAACATTGTCGGTATGGCGGCAGTGAAGAACCTGAACGTGATTGCCCTTACGGATCATAACTCCTGCAAAAACTGCCCCCCGTTTATGAAATATGCAGAAGAGTTCGGTATCATTGCAATCCCTGGAATGGAATTATGTACAGCAGAAGAAGTTCACGTTATCTGCCTCTTCGAGACCTTAGAAGATGCCATGAGTTTTGATGCCTATGTATCCACGAAACTCATGACATATCAAAATGACCCGGATATCTTTGGAATGCAGCAAATTTGCAATATGGATGACGAAGTAATTGGCTTAGAGCCCAATCTCTTAATCAATGCTACCACCATTCCCTTTGACCAGGTACATGACATAGTCACTAAATACCATGGAATCATGATTCCTGCCCATATTGATAAAACAGCAAACAGCATTCTATCTAACCTGGGGTTTATCCCACCGGATGCAAAGTTTCACTGCGCAGAATTAAAAGACTTAAAAATTCTGCACTCCTTACGAAGAAAAAATCCTTACTTAGAAAAGTGCAATATAATAACAAATTCCGATGCCCACTACTTACACCATATAAATGAACCAATCAACTATTTATATAGCCAGAGCAGGAATCCAAAGGATATATTAAAATCAATAAATACTTATTCTAAATAATAACCATAAGTTTGCTAATTAAGTCTTGACTTGCTAATTGCTACTGCCAAAACGCCTTCCTCTCATAAATTCTTATAACGTAAATTAACATAAAAGGGTCGGGCTGTCTGTTTCAATGTGATTTTTCGTTTGGGAAGACGTTTGCTTAAAATTCCATCCGGGGAAAGACATCCTGTTGTCTTTCCAACGGTGGAATTTTGAGCAATGTCTTAACAACGAAAAACACATAAACAGACAGCCCGACCCTCTTATGTATTCAATACACTAGATTTTATAGCAGGAAGCACAAAAACTACTTTCTATGCATGGAGAACTCATACTGATCATAAGTCTTAAGGTTTTCATGAATTTCACGATTATCTGCCTGTGCAAATAATTTCTCGCGGTTCACATTTGCAACTCTTCCCGTTAAGATGCTGCCTGGTCCATTAGAGCAGCCACCTTCACAAGCCATACCTTCCATAAAATCTTCTGGAAGTTTACCAGCTTTTAAAAGAACAAGAGCCTTTTTGCATTCTAAAGCCCCATTACAAACTCGTACGGAAATATTCGTATCTCCTGTCGTTTCCTTTAAGGACTGCACTACAGAGGCAGTAACCCCACCGGAGATACAGAATTTTTTGCCGTAGATACTTCCTTGTTGTAAGTGTTCACCAAAAGTCTTAGGTTCTATTTCTTTGGCACGCATCATAGATTCCAGCTCATCAAAGGTTAGAGCGTAGTCTGCTCCCCCTAAATCAATGGTATCCAATACTTCCTCTTTCTTAGCGATACATGGTCCAATAAACACACAAACAGCCTCTGGATGGATTGCTTTAATTAATTTGGCGGTAGCTGCCATTGGAGATATGGTTGTTGATATATGATCCATCAGAGTTGGATAGTGTTTACGAATCATCTTAACAAAAGCAGGGCAGCAGGAAGTAGTCTTCTTCTTGCCCTCCTCCAATGCCTCTGACCATTCTTTCGCTTCACTTGCTGCAACAAAATCAGCACCTAAAGCTACTTCATACATTCCGTCAAAACCCAATTCTTTTAGGGCTTCTGTCATGCTTCCAACAGTTACCTGACCGCCAAACTGGCCTTCCCATGCTGGAGCAAGCATGGCGTAAACCGGAATATCACGACTTTCCATAAGTCTTATAACATCAACCATAAAGGAACGGTCAGAAATAGCACCAAAAGGACAATCTTTTATGCAGGAACCGCAATTAATGCATTTATCCTCGTCAATGACAACGATATTATTTTCATCCATAGAGATTGCGTCTACCGGGCAGCTTCTTTTACATGGTCGCATTAAATCTGCAATTGCATTATATGGACAAGCCTGAGAACATTTTCCACACTCTTTGCAAAGTGTTGGATCTATGTGGGCGCGGTCACGAAGCATGGAAATAGCGCTAAAGTTACAGGATGCCTGACACTTTTTACTCATACATTTCTGGCAGTTATCTGTAACTACGAATCTGGTGATAGGGCAGCCTTCACAGGCAGAAGAGATAACCTGTACAATATTCTTATTCTCAGAACCTGGGGAAGCTGCTTTACCTTCTGCCAGACGGATTCTTTGACGAATGATTTCTCTTTCTTTATAAATGCAACAGCGAAAGTTGGCCTGAGGTCCCGGAATCATTTCTAATGGAAGGGTCTCTTTCTTTTCTTCTAGTTCCCCCTGAAAGACAAGTTTCGCAACTTCATAGAGCACTTCATGTTTAATTGTACCAATATTTGAGCTTTCTCTTAACATAAATATATTCCTCTCCTATTACTTCTATCTAGTAACTTTGATGTGATGTCATTTGGTTTATCTAGTAATATTTTACATGAACTTCTTTTCCCATAGTCAGTGCTGCCTCTTTTATCTGTTCAACCAGATTCATACGTATGCTTAAATCAAAGGGAAGATCGGTATTCTGGTGGGCTTCATTCATGGCTTTGCCAACAAATAAATTAAAGACGGTACAGCTTTCAATTATTATCTTGGCGACTTTGGATCCCCCATTTTCTTTATCTAACTCATCAAAAAAGTTATAATCAATATTTCCTTTTATGTATTGCTTTAGTAACGATAAAGTTCTGGTAAGTGTCAGCACACCTTCCGTAACTAAATCAATACCCTCTATATAGGCAATGGGTGGAAGTGTTGCATCAACATATTCTAAACTTGTTTTGATCGGTTTGTCAAGAATTCTTGATGCAATATTTGCGCTGGTACCTCCACAAATAATTTTGATAGCATCGCCCTCCATAAACTCATGAATCAATTGGTTGTCAGAGGTCATATCAGCCGGAGGACCGGTATATAAATTAACAGTTTTAACATTAATTATTCTAGCAACTGCAATGGTAGTATCATCTCCCGGTACTTTATCATATAGATCATCACATGCCTTAATTAAGATAGAAGCAAGTCTTGAAGCAGAAAGAGTTATTTTAGTTTCTTTTAGAGCATATTCAGCCATGCTTTCCCAGGTCCATCCAAAGTTAAGAAATTGTCCGACACCTGCATGAATAACACCATCACTCATTATAATAAAGCAATCATTTAACTGTACTCTAAAATGATACTCCCGGATCTGCTTTCCTGCAATGGTTCGCTCTGTATAAGGCATCTTTTGCAGTCTGCCCTCTCTTATAAACACGCACATCGGATTATCAAATTCAACAAGATACGCTTCGCCGTTTTTATTTATCTGTAAGATACTAAAAGTGGAATAAGCAATTTCTCTTTCCTTACATACAGGAAGGGTGCTTGCAATGGTTTCAACACATTCGTCGATACCTGCACCATTTAGGAACATGGTGCCTAGAATTTTGGAGGTAAGGGTAGCCAAAATATTAGCTTTGACTCCGCTTCCCATGCCATCTGCAAGAATCATGATATTCGCGTTTTCTGTTTTTAGTATTTCCACCTTGTCACCGCAAAGCTCTTCATGATGTTTGTTTAAACTTTTAAATGAAGCATCAATACTTACATTCATACGATTAACCTTCCCCTATTTCTGCTCTAAACCGTCATTTAGTATGGTATCGCGTAGTTTTGTCAGTGTCACCTTTGTTTCTGCAGTAGTTTCACCTAATAATCCGGCAATTTCCTGTGCTACTAACATCTGTTTGTCAATTACTTTCTGTGCCATTTCAATGGTATCCATTTTCACTTTGAATGCCAGATTTTTGGCCTCTTCTTCCTTGCTGATATCCACGAATATTCCAAGAACTGCGTTCTGCTTTTCCACATAAACAATACTTTGTAAGGTAGTAAGGTTTAATTCAGGATAGGTAACCTTCTTGCCAATGATGGGTTCATGGGTGTTAAGAACCAATTCAAAGTCAGTTGAATCGATAATTTCATAGAGATACATTTCACTTGCTTTTGCTTTACTTACATGGAAATAACTTTCTGCCTTACCGCTAAACTCTATAATTTTCATGTTAGAATCAACAATCATAATAATGTTTGGCGTGGTGTCTAGTACCACGTTAGCCATGGACTGTGCCCGCTCGTGCATATAGGGAATACACATGGTAAGCTCAGCTTTACCCTGAAATACGGCAATTGCTTTCTCTCTACAGCTGGAATATCCACAGGCACCACAATTCAATTCGTCTTCTGGTTTAATTTTGCCTATCTGACTTAAAATATAATTAATTTGTTCCGTAGACGGCACGGGGTCATGATGTGATCTGTCACAAAATGGCTTGAATAAAGAGATATCCTGATGGAAGAATGTGCTGTCATGGTCGGCGGGAGTTTTAGGAATACTCTCTTCCATATCTAACTTAACCTTAAAACGAGAGATAGGTTTATGACTTACGGCAGGACCTTTGATACAACCGCCGCTGCATAAGTTGGCCTCAATAAAACATCCGGTAAGGTCACCTTTTGCCATACTATCAAGTAACTCGATACAATTATCAATGCCATGCACATAGAACTTACGATAGGCATCTGTCAAAGCATCGGATGCAACAACGGATGATATAATTCCACTACTAATAGGATATAATCGATTCACCATTGGATCCAGGTTAGATGGAGGTATGTCAGGTTGCTCCATAATATCAATATGTTCCTCTAAAAGCCACTGCTCTACTTCAGTAAAATTAATAACGGCATCGATATATCCGGTGGTTCTTGGATCACTTTCTGCCTCCCTCTTTTTTGCGATACACGGGCCAAGGAATACGATCTTTACTTCGTTTCCTAATTGTTTACGAATTAATTTACCATGGGCAATCATAGGAGAAACTACAGGAGCCATATATTTAGTAATGCTTGGATAATATATTTCAATTAAATCATTTACACTTGGGCAACAAGTTGTTATTATATTCTCCATTTTACCAGCTGTCAACAATTTTTGATATTCTCGTGTTACGTAAGCGGCACCCTCTGCAGTTTCTCTTACATCGGCAAATCCCAGCTTTAACAAAGCACTTATTACCTGGCCTGGGGTCTTGTATTTAAAAACTCCCAGATAGGAGGGGGCAATTGAGATAATGGTTGGAATGCCCGCCTGCAAATAACTTTTTACCTTATTTAAGTCACTATTCAGTGTTTTGGCATTCTGTGGACAAGTATCCAGACACTCCCCGCAAAGAATACAGTTATCATCCATAATTTGAGCCTGGGAATCTTTTACCATAATGGCTTTTACATGACAGGTTCTCACGCATTTATAACAGTTTTTACACTTAGCTTCTTTAAAGCTGATAACAGTCATACGTCAGCCTCCTAAGAATTTCGCTGGTGAAGAAATTCTCAGTATCCTCCGGCACCAGAGAAAATAATTCATTATCTACCTTAACACAGACTCCGCTTTTGCAATTACCAATGCAAAAGGAACCTACTAATTCTACTTTTTCATTTAAATTATGTAATTTTAATAAATTCTCTAATTTTTGAACAATCTCCCTGGAACCCTTTAAATGACAAGAGCTGCCGATACAAATAGTGATAATCATAGGTCGCCTCCATAGTATACATTTTACGTTTGTCTAATATTTAACAATCAATAATTATACTATCACTTTACGGTCCTGTTGTCAAAGAGTATTGTATTTTTAGTTGTAATCCCATATAAGTTGATGTAAAATATGAGGTAAAGGCATTTTATGGTTATTAAATGCTGTTTCCAGGATAAAACGTATAGCATTTATCCACAATATTCGTAAAATATAAATGGTAGACAAAGGAGTCATTCATATGGAATTATTAACAATTCGAGAGTTGTATCGCGAAAAAGAGCAGTATATTGGCAAGAAAATTACAGTTGGAGGTTGGGTTAGAAGTATTCGTGATTCAAAAACTTTTGGCTTTATTGTATTAAATGATGGTACTTTTTTTGAAACATTACAAATAGTATACAGCGACAAACTGAATAATTTTTCTGAAATATCTAAGTTAAATGTTGGTTCAGCAATTATTATAGAAGGTATGTTAGTAGCAACACCGGAAGCAAAACAGCCTTTTGAGATACAGGCAGAGGATATTCTGGTAGAAGGCACCTCAACCTCCGATTATCCGTTACAAAAGAAAAGACACACCTTAGAATATCTTAGAACAATGACCCATTTAAGACCAAGAACCAATACGTTCCAAGCGGTATTCCGTGTTCGTTCCTTAATTGCTTATGCAATCCATAAATTCTTTCAGGAAAGAAACTTTATCTATGTACACACTCCATTAATAACCGGTAGTGATGCAGAAGGCGCTGGCGAGATGTTTCGAGTTACCACTCTTGATCTTAGTAACCTTCCGAAAACAGAAAATGGTAAGGTAGATTTTGCAGAAGATTTCTTTGGCAAAGAGACAAATTTAACGGTAAGCGGACAGCTAAACGGCGAAACATTTGCCATGGCATTTCGTAATATTTATACTTTTGGACCTACGTTCCGTGCAGAGAATTCTAACACGACTCGTCATGCGGCAGAATTCTGGATGATTGAGCCGGAGATTGCATTTGCAGATCTAAAAGATGATATGGTTCTTGCAGAAAGCATGATTAAGTATGTGATTCGTTATGTTTTGGAAAATGCTCCGGAGGAAATGGTCTTCTTCAATCAGTTTGTGGACAAAGGTCTGCTAGAGAGACTAGAACATGTAGCAAGTTCTGATTTCGGTCATGTTACTTATACGGAAGCTATTGATATCTTAGAGAAGAATAATGATAACTTTGATTATAAAGTAAGCTGGGGTTGTGACTTACAGACAGAACACGAAAGATATCTTACAGAAGCGGTATTTAAGAAACCTGTCTTTGTAACAGATTATCCTAAGGAAATTAAAGCTTTCTATATGAAGTTAAATGAGGATAATAAGACAGTAGCAGCCATGGACCTGTTAGTTCCTGGAATTGGTGAGATTATTGGTGGAAGCCAGAGAGAAGATAATTATGAGACTTTGGTAAATAGAATGCAGGAACTTGGACTAAAGCAGGAAGATTATGAATTCTATCTGGACTTAAGAAAGTATGGTTCAACAAGACATGCAGGGTTTGGACTTGGCTTTGAACGCTGTGTTATGTACCTGACTGGTATGGGTAATATAAGAGATGTAGTTCCATTCCCACGTACGGTAAATAATTGCGAACTGTAAGTCTTTGGTTGGTGTTGGGCTGATGTTTATACATGCCAGGATATATTCTTATCAGTGATATATTCCTGCCAGGATATATCATACCAGGATATATTCCTGCCAGGATATATCATACCAGAATATATTCCTGCCAGTGATATATTCATAGCAGTGATATATTTCTAACAGTGATATTTTCCAGTAAGAAGGTATTTAATAAGAACAAACAATAAATAGTTATATTTGCTGGGACTCGTAACAAAATATGTTACTGGGTCCTGTCTTTTTATAGGATATTAAACAAACCCACCGGCTATTAGTACGCTGGTGGGTTTGTCTTAATTTTAAGGTTAATTAAAATGATTAATATAATAACTAGACTAATTATTTACCCCTGCTGAATTAGTAAAAATACTGTGTCTGTACTTATTAAAAGCAATTAATAATACTAAGCCTAACACGCCACAGGAAATTATTTCTCCAATCCCAACGGTGGTCATTAATAATGGTATCGGAGTGGCATCCCCATAAGCCATACGAATAACCCAAGGTACAATAATGGTATTGGCAACAATAGGAGGAATCGGAACTAAAAACTTATTCTTCCTTAAAGCGTAGGAACCGATTGCACCAAGCAGTGTCGCTAGAGTACCAAATATAACATCTAACATGTGGGCGCCCATAAGCCAGTTACCGAGCAAACATCCAATGGTAAGTCCTGGGATTGCTGCAGGTGTAAAGAAAGGAAGGATGGTTAGCATTTCAGCAATTCTGACCTGAATTCCGGAAAAGCTGATAGGTGCAAAGACAAAAACCAGCACCACATAAATAGCCGCAATAATAGCCGCCTGGGTCATAAATAAAACTTTCTTGTTTCTCATATTTTGTTCTCCTTTAGTTTTGTTTTACGTCAGGAAGGTTACGAACTGACGTGAGTAAAAATTGGCAATCCTTTGATTTATAAGGGTTTGCAACCTCTTTAGTATATCATGAAAAAGGGGAAAGTCAAGCGTTGACTTATGTTTTGATGCAACTTTGTATCCCTTTATCACCCACTGGGTGATATCAATCATAAAAAATCCGTCCTACAATAATAGGGTGGATTTTTTTGGTAGCGCGTAAGCAGCTAGTAAGTAACATGAAAAAATGATTTTCTTCATGTTGTATACCGCTTACTTGAAATGATTCAAGCGTGCATAAATTTAGGGGGTGATCGATTGATTAAAATTGTCAAGGTAATACCCAGGGAAGATTACTGTCTTGAGATTATATTGGACAATGGCAACAGCGTGATACTAAGTATAAAAAGCAGGCTTAATACCATAAGATTTGGAATTCTTGAGGATATCGAATTTTTTAATAAGGTTTCTACTGACGGAATCTGTATCTCATGGGATGGAAAAATTGAAGTCTCTTTGAGTGAGATCTTTCAACTGGCACAAAAATAATGGGGGAGAATATTAATCTGTTAAAAAAAGGAAATTCTTTATATTCATTACCTGTTTGTTCACAATCCTACTGTTTCTGGGAATGGCTCCAGATAAAGTTTCTGCAGAAAGTCAAGATATTAATATAACACCGCTGACAGATGATTATTATATCAACGCAGCAGGTAATTATACCTTGAGCGGTGGAAATGCGTATAACGTTACGATATATGTTGCTGGAAACCTGACAGATGAGGTAAATATTACGCTAAATTGAGTTAACATGGTACATGACAATAACACAAATACGACACCCTTAGATATCGGTAGCGGTACAACCGTAAATATGAACTTGGTTGGCTTTAATCATTTGTCTGGTTCAGGTACTTTCCCCGGTATCTGTGTTCCGTATGGTGCAACCTTAAATATCGGAGGGGACGGATCACTTTATGCCGGTCATAGTACCTATGCAGATGTTTATTCGGCTCCCGGAATTGGGGTAACATGGGAGCAGATACCGGAAATATTACGATTAATAGTTGGTATATAAAAGCTTTAGGAGGGGCATACGCAGCCAGTATTGGCGGAAGCCAAGGTAAAAGCGGAGGAACAATTATTATTAACGGAGTACTATGGCGTTGAAATAGACGATATTACTTTTACTACTTCTGCAAAGTCTATTGTGATAATAAATAAGATTACTGGTAAAGCCATGGCAAAATCAGCAGGTACCGATTATGTGATTGCGAAAGCCGGCAATGTTGAAGTAAGGATCAAGGTAGTAGTTCAAAAATAAGGAAAATTTTAATTAACCATAGGGAGCTGTTTCAAAACTAATAAAATAATTAGTAGAGAAACGGCTCCAATTTTATGTTTATAATAAAAAAATGCGGATTCCTAAGAATCCGCAAAAATGGTATAATTAGTTTTATTAATGAGAATTTCAGCGATGAATACTATAAATCATAAGAAGAGAAAAAGCAAGTAATACACAGTTTGTACACAGATTATAAGTTACTATTCAGCCTTCGGTACCGCGAGGTGTTTTGTGTAACAAAACCCGAGAACTTCATGCGCCAAAGTGCTCTTTTTGCACTTTGTGTGCATCAATT
>JAQZAX010000160.1 GCA_029239455.1 Anaerocolumna sp. | reverse complement strand
CAGGATGAAATAATAATTTTAAAAAATAAGCAATCAAGAGATTCACTAAAATTAATCGAGCAATCTACCAGCGCATTAGAAATTTTGCAAATACAGGAACAAGTGGAAAAAGTGCATATTGATGAGGACATTTATGTCTATATTGCTCGCCTCGCCATAGCTACTAGAGAACATCAACTGATTCGGCTTGGTGTAAGCCCACGAGGTTCGATTGCTCTTGTCCGAATGAGCAAGGCTGCTGCATGGCTTTCAGGAAGAGATTATGTAATCCCATCAGATGTACAACTTGTATTTTTTGATGTTTTTGAGCATCGCCTCATTCTCAATTCACAGGTAAGTCTTGGCAATGCAACTGCCAGGAACATATTGGCCAGAATTATGCAAACGGTTCTGCCACCGGATATCTCCCGAAAGAGAGCAAATCTATGATAATAAAAAAGTTGGAATATGGGTTGCTGTTGTTAGCCGCCTTAGTCTTTCATATCTTTATAGAGGATTATATTTCGTTTTGGATTCTTGCTTTTTTGGTTATGCTGCCGCTGATTTCCATTCTCTTTACGGTTTTTTCAATGTACGGAGTAACAGCTGAACTCATAATTAAGAATTCCTCTATGCAGAAAAATAATGAATTTCCCATACAATTAAAAATATATAACAAATTTTTCTTTCTTGTATGCAGAGTCAGGATAAAACTGACCATACGAAATGAATTGCTACAACAAGAACAAACGCGTACATTTTTTATGACAGCAAATCATTCAGGGCAAATTGTCGAGCAGATAATATCTTCTCAATATTGCGGTGTACTGAGTTGTAGTATAACTGAGCTGCGTATATATGACGCTCTCGGATTATTCTCATTCTGTAAAAAGATTGAGTCGAGCTATTTCATCGTTGTTCTTCCTACTGCTTATCCACTAATGGCTATCAATTCTGCAATTGTCCAGGATGTACAAAGCAATGCACCCCCGAAGATCACAAAAGGAAACGATCCTTCTGAAATAATGGACATTCGTGACTACCGGGACGGAGACCAGCACTCGAGAATCCATTGGAAGCTCTCTGCTAAGTATAACAATTTCATGGTAAAAGATTTTGGTAATCCTATTTCTTATGATGTACTAATAATGTTTGATTTGAATGGTACTAACAATGAACAATTAAACGGACTACTGGATGCAGTCTATTCCATATTTAATTTTCTACTAAAAAATCAGATTGCTTATGAAGTAGAGTGGTATGACAGCATACACGAACACTTAGTACTCACAAGCATCGCACAGATGAATGACATGGAATTGGCACTTGAAAACATATTATCAAACAGCAGGTTTCAAAAACAGCCTTGGGTTTTGAAAAACTGCAGCAATGCGAATGATCATAATTCATATTCTGTTGTATTGTACCTTTGTTCTGAAATTACATCAAATTCTATCGACTTGATTCATAAACGTCTGCCAGGAAGCAAAGTTAGTATTTTATTGGTGACAGATTCCCCCAACACGAATACAGACTTGACACTGATAGATCTAAGAAATATAAAAGAGAGCTTAAGCAACCTCATGATTTAGCACTTTTTGTCTATAGGAGACATATTATGAAAAGCCAAATTCAAAAATTAAGCAATGGACTTACCCTTGTAAATCCTACTCTAATAGAATCAAAAACCTCTTTCTTTATGCAATTTCTTTTTTATTTCTTATTTTTATTATTAGGGGTTTTAGGGGCATATGGGTGTTTTTTTACAGCTTTTTCTATTCCTCTCTCGCTGCAGGTTGTTATTCAGTATGCAATTGTGTTTTGTGCTATTATTACGTTCATGTTATTAATTAAACTCAACCGCATTCTATTGTTGGTTTTATGCTTGGCAGCTGCCGTCTATGCTATTTTCCTCAGAAATAACTTTATAGATGTCTTAATCAATCATTTATCACAGGGGTTTTTCCTAACCTACAATTCAGTAATTTCAGCATACGCCCCAAAATTACATTATGATCTTTTCACCTTTCAAACCACTATTGTTGGAATGAATGAAATGAAAGCATCTATCACGATATTTTCATTGTTTACTTTGTTCTTTTTCTCACTTTTAATGGCCTGGCTACTTATTCGGAGGAAAAATACATTTTTGTGTTTTGTGCTCACTATACCGTTTTTAGGCATGTCTGTGGTATTTGACATTATTCCGCATTATGCAGCAGTAGCAGCATTATATATATTTTGGGCACTTTTGATTCTAAATTCTTCTTTTATGCGTAATAAAAGTCAATTTAATAAAAAGAAGGGTGTGTTTTACAGTGGTGGAAAAACCACAGAAAATTCACAGCTACTAATCTTTCTTCCTGTTTTACTTGCTTGTTTGATGCTAATAAGCGTTCTTTTTCCTATAAAGAGCTATCAGCGTTCAGACTTTGCGAAAAATATGCGAATAAGCTTACTCAATATTCCGCAGATACCATCACCGTTTCAGCTTCCTATCCAAAGCATAATAGGATATAACAACCGTGTCAATCTTCAGCAAGTCGGGAACATTACATTTACAGGAAAAACCGTATTAATCATGAATCCGATTATCTAAAGGGATTTGTAGGTAGCATCTACACTGGCCAAAGCTGGGATCCATTACCTGATAACGAATATAAGAAACTTGATTCAGCATTAAATAAGTGGAAAGTTCAAAACTTTTCTTCCCTCTTTAACAAACTTCTTGCAAGACCCACAAGCACATATGATCTGACAGTTCAAAATGTAAAAAGAAATTCGCTTCGTGTTTATTCTCCTTATGGTCTGATTTCAAAACCTGAAGAGCTGCCAGGTATTGATTTTATAAATGATGGGTATTTAAGATCTAACAATGCATTATTCGGAGCAAGCAAATACAGTATGAAAGCTACAAACCTTCAAATAGACGCATGGAAGATGTCAGAGTCAATCATGGGAGCATTCATATCAGAGCAATCATCCTTTATTAATGCAGCAAATGAATATAAAGATTTTGTCTATTCACACTATACTCAACTACCAGAAATACTGAATGAAAAGTTAGATAAATACCGCCTTGAAAATAATTTGTATGCAGAAAATTACCTAACACCAAACGCGTTTGCAAATGCGGTTGTTAATAAAATTCACAGTGAAAATTCCTATAGTCTTTCACCGGGCGTGACACCGACAGAGCGTGATTTTGTAGAGTATTTTCTATTTGAAAATCACAAGGGATATTGCGTTCATTTTGCCTCTGCCGCAGTGGCTCTTCTACGCTCTGCTGGAATTCCTGCCCGCTATGTTGAAGGGTATGCCGTATCACCCAGCGATTTTGAAGTCAATAATGACTGGGCAGATATTCCCGATTCCCGCTCCCATGCGTGGGTGGAAATTTATCTTAGCGCAGTAGGTTGGGTTCCAGTAGAAGCAACACCAGGCGCTCAAAGGGGAATAATTGATCATGAAGCTGCTGAGGCGGAAACAAATTCTTCCAGCAATCCTTTAGATGATGAAGTTATTGATGATCAAGGGAATATCCATGAACCTTCTCCAACTGATGATCCGTTTGATGACGAAAACAGTGAACCTGGCTCTACTGAAGATCTAAGTTCATCTATCAGTCCTGAAATGAATACTATAATGTGGGTATTCTCAATTTTAGCAATACTTGGTTTACTAACAACAGCTATGCTATATAACAGAAAGCTGCAAGTTTCATTGCGACATAAACTTTTTGCTCAACAAGATAATAGTAAGGCAGCAATCGCCGTTTATGAATATATTCTGAAACTCTATGCGTATGCAAAACCCAATGGAACTGCTGACTGCAGGATTCCGAAAGATTTATATAATCTAGTACTAAAAGCGAGATTCAGTCAGCATATGCTTACAGAACAGGAGTTAGGGAGAATATTGGTTTATGCCGAAAACCAAGCGCTTGAGATTCAATCAACAGTTACGTTTTTCAAGTGGTTTATCGGTAAATATATTTATGCATTGTTTTAACTAAGGTGCAAGCAATGCTAATATACTTATGCTTAAAAATATTATATAAGTAGCAAAAAAGCAAGGCTACGAAAACTTAGCGTAGGATGCCTTGCTTTTTATTTGAGATAAATTTGTTTAACTACACTTATATAAATTATTTTTTCTTAACAGGAATCCAAATTTCGCTATAGTAATTTTCGTCTTGATTTCCTTTGGGATAATCCGCTATATTGGTGTGCATTTCAATATTATAACCTGAGAATATTTTAATTGTCCTTGTTCCGTTTATATACTCCTCCATGATAACAAATATAGGTTTCGGCATCATATCCTAATATCTTTGAAATAGATTTACATAGTCTTGGTGTTAAGAGCATTGAATTATTTTTATGTTGCAAAGTTATTCGACATTTAATTTAAGATTAAAGTATAAAATGAATATAAGAACAAATGCTGAGTATTTATATTGAAAACTTCATATAAGAGAGGGAGGTAATAATTAATTAAAAATTATATGTTTAACGTAGTTGCCTTAATTTAAGAAAGCTGGTGTATAAACAGACATATGGATCGTTTTATGTTTCCCAAAGGAGGTGCATAGTAAATATATGTTTTTAAATCTCTAAATAAATAAAATCACTTTTAAAAATAGGAGGATATCAATGAAGTATAAACTAGTATGTCTACTAACAATTGCATCCATGATTATTGGAAGCATGACAACTAATATATATGCAATATCTGCAGCTGATGGAAATATAAATAGCGGACAAAAATTTGTTCAAAAAAAGGACAATCTACCTGACCCACTGACAACGAAACAGCTTGATTTAAAAAAGAAAGCGCTGGAAGCGAAGCTAAATGGTAAAGCATCCGGTAAAACTCATGAAGTTGCCAAAGGCCAGTATGTTGAGCTGAAACGGGAAGGTGAGGGAGCAATATGGACTGTTTTAGGCGAATTTGCCGATTTTGAGCACAACAAAATAGCAGAACCTGATCGTACTGTAGATAATTCAACGATCTGGGAACCTGACTTCAGCAGAGATTATTTTTATGAACTGCTTTTCAGCAACACTCCTGATGTAAACTCCATGCGTAACTATTATAAAGAGCAGTCTTCCAACCGTTACACTGTCTATGGTGATGTTACAAATTGGATTAAGGTACCACATGAGGCTGAATATTACGACGACAATCCTGATTCAAATGTATGGCTTTTCCTGGAGGACACAGTCAATGGCTGGTATGAGGAACAAATTGTAGCCGGCATGACTCATGAAGATATAAATGAGTACCTAAAACAGTTTGATGTTAGAGATCGTTATGATTACGATGGGGACGGAGATTTTGATGAGCCAGATGGTTACATTGATACCTTCCAGTCGGTGCATGCAGGCGAAGGTGAAGAAGCCGACGGCGGAATTTTAGGTGATAAAGCTATATGGAGCCACAGCTGGTATGCTCGAAGCGGACTGATTGGTGAAGCAGGACCATCTTTCAATAAGGCAGGCGGCATCAAGATTGGCGATAGTGATTACTGGGTTGGTAAATATACCATTCAGCCTGAAAACGGCGGTGTTGGAGTTTTTACACACGAGTATGGCCATGACTTAGGTTTACCTGACCTTTATGACACTTCCGGTGGTGAAAATGGTACTGCTTTCTGGACTCTTATGTCCTCAGGCTCATGGATGGGCGATGGCACAAAGGATATCGGTTCTAAATCAAGCCACATGGGAGCTTGGGAAAAGTTACAATTCGGATGGTTAAATTATGAAGTAGCAAAAGCAGAAAAAAAACAAATGTCATACAAATTAGGTCCAATGGAGTTCAATACAAGACAAGCACAGGCTTTGTTCGTGGTTTTGCCGGAGAAGTCAGTAGTCTCTGACATCGGTGAACCATATGATGGCTCAAAATTCTACTACAGCGGCTCTGGTGACAACCTAGACAACTTTATGACTAAGCAATTTACCGTCACTTCCGGTGCAGCCATATCCGCAATGGTAACCTACGACATTGAGCTGAATTGGGACTATGCTTACCTTGTTGCTTCAACAGATGGTGGTACAACTTGGACAAATATAGATACAAATCTATCAACTGACACTGACCCTAATGGTCAAAATTATGGCCATGGTATAACAGGTGTTTCTGATGAATGGGTTGAATTAACTGCTGATCTCTCAGCTTATGATGGGCAGCCCGTAATTCTTGGCTTCCGCTACTGGACTGATGAAGCTTCTGGCGGAATAGGCTTTATGGTAGATGATATCAAAATCACTGGCAATCCAACAGATGGAGCTGAAAATGATGAAGGTTGGGAATTTGACGGTTTTATGGTTACTACCGGAACAGAATCTGAACTTTTCAGCCACTATTATATAGCTGAAAACCGTACTTACAAAGGCTATGACTCTACACTTAAAGTTGGTCCATACAACTTTGGTTTTTTAAACGATTCTCGCCTAGCAAACTGGGTTGATCACTTTGCTTATCAAGATGGATTGCTAATAAATTATTGGGATACTTCGCAAAGCGACAATGCAACAGCTAAGCACCCAGGACATGGCTTAGTCCTTCCAATTGATGCTCATTACCAAGCACTGAAACGTATTGATGGCAAAATTTGGCGCAACCGCATCCAGACTTATGACTCCACCTTCACTACTGCTCCTACAGATGGAATTCCTATATTGCACATAAATAGTTTACTATCACCTGTTGAAAGTATACCAGCAGTAAATGTATTTGACGATCGTATACTGCACTATGATGATGTTAATCCGCTAGGAAGTGTAATACATCCTAATACAGGCACAATTATTGAGGTGCGTTCAATAGATTCTACTGGATTCATGCAAATACAGGTACGTTCGGCAAAATAGGCAAAAAATAAAATTATAT
>JAQZAX010000159.1 GCA_029239455.1 Anaerocolumna sp. | reverse complement strand
CTTTCTTTCACACTAATACCTCCATGCGCAACAAATTAACCACCTGTTATAATCCCAGTGATGCTAACACAGGTGTAATAAGTAAATCTATAAGCTTGATGCCTATAAATGGTGCAATTACTCCTCCGATTCCATATATCATCATATTACGGGACAACATCTTTTCAGCACCCATTGGTCTATATTTTACACCTCTCATAGCCAGAGGTATTAGTATAGGGATAATAATGGCATTAAATATTAATGCAGATAATATGGCACTATAAGAAGTAGACAAATTCATAATATTTAATACCTGCATCTGTGGTATAACTGCCATGAACATCGCAGGAATAATTGCGAAATACTTTGCAACATCATTAGCAATACTAAAGGTCGTTAAAGAACCTCTTGTGATTAAAAGTTGTTTTCCAATCTCTACTACATCAAGAATTTTAGTAGGATCAGAATCCAAATCCACCATATTGGCAGCTTCTTTCGCTGCAGTAGTTCCGCTGTTCATTGCAATACCAACATTTGCTTGGGCAAGTGCTGGGGCATCATTTGTACCATCTCCTGTCATAGCAACTATCTTTCCTTTTGCTTGCTCAGCTTTAATTGCTTCTATTTTATCTTCTGGTTTGCATTCGGCAATGAAACTGTCTACTCCGGCTTCTTGTGCAATAGTAGCTGCAGTCAACGGGTTATCTCCAGTACACATAATAGTTTTGATTCCTATTTCTCTAAGCCTAGCAAAGCGTTCCACCAGACCTTCCTTTATGGTATCTTTTAAATAGATAACTCCTAATATACGTTCATTAACGCAAACAACTAGTGGTGTTCCCCCTAATTTAGCAACTTCGTTTACATGGATTATCAAGTTATTTGGTATAAAGCCGCCAAGTTCCTGTACGTATTTCTGTATTGCTTCAGAAGCACCTTTACGAATTTTGGTTCCATCCGGCAGATTTACACCGCTCATTTTAGTCTGAGCCGTAAAATCAATAAACTCCATTCCTTTTATTAAATCCTGATGTTTTCCGCTAAGACGCTCTCCTAATACAACTACTGATTTCCCTTCTGGCGTGTCGTCTTTTAAAGAACTGATAACCGCAGCTTGCATCAACTCCTGTTCACTGGCTTTTCCCACGGGTATAAATTTTGCAGCCATACGATTTCCGTAAGTGATGGTACCGGTTTTGTCAAGTATCATTGTATCTACATCTCCGCAGACTTCTACTGCTTTACCGGACATAGCGATGACATTAAACCGAGTAACACGATCCATACCAGCTATACCAATGGCTGATAGCAGACCTCCGATGGTTGTAGGTATCAGGCAGACAGTAAGTGCAATCAGTGTAGAAATCTGTAGACGAACCCCACTATAAACAGCAATTGGATACAGGCTTACTATAACTATTAGAAAAATCATAGTTAAGCTTACTAACAAGGTATTTAGTGCAATTTCGTTGGGTGTTTTTTTGCGGGATGCTCCTTCCACCAGGGAAATCATTTTATCCAGAAAGGATTCACCAGGGTTAGAAGTGACCTGAATCTTTAACCAGTCGCTAACTACCGTTGTACCACCAGTAACAGATGCAAAATCTCCCCCACTCTCCTTTAGAACTGGTGCTGACTCTCCGGTTATTGCTGATTCGTCAACAGAAGCAATTCCTTCTATAACCTCACCATCATTTGGTATTAATTCTCCTGCTTTAACCAACACCACATCGCCTTTTTTCAGAGTACTGGCACTAATAATCGTTTCTGTGCCCTCTTCACTTAAAATGCGAGCCTGCATATCCTTTTGAGTCTTTTTAAGACTCTCTGCCTGAGCTTTTCCACGGCCTTCTGCTACCGCCTCTGCAAAGTTAGCAAACAGTACTGTTATTAAAAGGATGACTGAGACGATTGCATTATATAAGCGAAGATTGTTTCCTTCATCTCCGAATAAATTTGGAAAAAAACAAAGTAATAAGGTCACTGCAAATCCTATCTCCACCACAAACATGACTGGATTTCGCATCATGTACATGGGATTTAATTTTGTAACTGCTCCAAGAATGGAGGATTTTAATATATCTCCTGTCAATAACTTTGACTTATTTTCTTTACCCATGAAAGTAACCTCCCGAGTTCCATAAGGTCATATGCTCAGCAATAGGGCCAAGAACCAGTGCCGGGAAGAAAGTTAGAGCGGCAATGATTATTACAACCATGAAAAGCGCTATGGCAAATGTCCTAGTATCAGTTCTTAATGTTCCAATTGTTTCATTTACCGATTGCTTTAACATCAGTGAGCTTGCAATTGATAGTAGTATAATAATTGACAAGTAACGGCCGAAAAACATTACTAATCCTGTGGTTATATTCCAGAAGACTGTATTATCCGCTAAGCCTTCAAAACCAGAACCATTATTGGCTGCTGAGGAAGCAAACTCGTAAAGGACCTGAGAGAGGCCATGATGCCCTGGGTTTGTAATACCCAAAAGACCTGCCGGAATCGCTATAGCAAGCCCCGTACCTGTTAGTATTAATAACGGGTGAATAATAATTCCAAGTGCTGTCAGCTTCATTTCCCTTCCTTCAATTTTCTTAGCCAAATATTCAGGTGTACGTCCTACCATAAGTCCGCAAATAAATACTGCTAGTATTACATACAAAATCATGTTCATTAGCCCCACTCCTTTGCCACCGAATACCATATTGAGCATCATATTAACCAATGGTACCATACCGCCAAGTGGTGTCAGAGTATCATGCATATTATTAATACTACCTGTTGTAAAGGCAGTTGTCACTGTGGTAAAGAAGGCTGATTGCGCTATACCAAATCTTGTTTCCTTACCTTCCATATTTCCCATACTTTGGCTTAGCCCTGCCTGTTCCAATAGTGGATTTCCTGCCTGTTCAGCACCAAAACATATAAATACCCCTACGACCAATAATAAAAACATAACAGCAAAAATGGGTTTGGCTTCATTTCCTAATAAAATCTTCTTTTCTTTTCCTTTTTCAGTATCCTTTTTACGGCTACGAGCCATATAGCCAAACATAACAACACAAGAACCAGGCAGCAACATCATAGAAAACATTTCTATCATATTAGTAAAAACATTAGGGTTTTCAAAAGGTGCAGTTGAATTAGCTCCAATAAAACCTCCGCCATTTGTACCTAAATGCTTTATGGATTCCAAAGCTGCAATAGGTCCCATAGTCAAATCTTGATATTTTCCCTCAATGGTCTCTACGGTAACATTAGGAGATAGATTCTGTACAACACCTTGAGATACCAGTACCAATCCTACTATTAGGGAAAGCGGTAAAAGAACACGAGTTATAATACGTATAAGGTCTACAAAAAAGTTACCCATAGTTTTTGTTTTACCAGTTATTCCTCTAATAAAAGCGATTGCTACTGAGAAACCAGTAGCCGCAGAGGTAAACATCATAAATATAATTACTACCATCTGGCTTAAGTACGTTAGTCCTGATTCTCCAGAATAATGTTGGAGGTTGGTATTTGTAATAAAGCTGATGATTGTATTAAATGCTAAGGTCTCCTCCATTGCACCAATACCATTAGGATTTAGAAACAAAAGACCCTGAAGTCTTATAATTAGATATCCAATAAATACCATGACTGCATTTGTACCAAGCATGGCAAAAACATATTGCTTCCAATTCATTTCCTTTTTATCTATACCGCATAAACGATAAATTCCATTGTCGACCCTATCAAACAACGGGTCGGCAAAGGTATGTTTATTTAGTGCGATATGATAAAGATATTTCCCCATCGGGAAGATAATGACAATAAATATTGCCAACATCAATAGAATTTGCAGCATTTTTTCTCCACCTCTCCATTAAAATTTTTCCGGATTTACCAGCGCATATACTAGGTAGGCCCCCAAAGCAAAGAGCAACATTCCAAGAACTATCATATTTTACACCCATTACATATCGCAGGCCTGCCTGCGATACTGCCACATAAAAAAAGAGTGAACGAATCTTAGTGTGGCAACCTTTCTATAATAAATTTTCTTTCAATACTAAATTTTCTTTCACTCTTACACCCTCCTCTATGATTTTTCAACCTGGCGTCCACACCAATCGGCAAACAATTTAAGCAATAGAAAGCAGACTGCCAAAATACCAAGCATTAAAAGATCCATACCTAATTCCTCCTTTGTCATAATTTGCATCCATTTTCTGTGAATGGTGCTTGCATTCATTCTCAGAACGCAAACTTCAGTGCGAAAGTGTTTTTCTTTCAAACTTACTCCATCAGTGTATCACCTTTACCATTAGTTTGGGGTTAGGGTTCCGGCAGTCAAATTAATATTGCATAAAGATTACTCTAAACTACAAATAATATAAGCAACATCTTTATACAATCTTAATGTGGATGGAAAATTTATAATACTATGTTGATTTTGCTTGTGCTATAC
>JAQZAX010000158.1 GCA_029239455.1 Anaerocolumna sp. | reverse complement strand
CAACTTCAGGATATCCTTCTCTAAAAGCTACTCTAGACATTGCTAAATACATTCCAACTTCAGAACATTCACCTTCAAAGTTAGCTCTTAAATCAGCAAGGATGTCTTCGCTAACGCCCTGTGCCACACCTACAACGTGTTCAGCAGCCCAAGTCATTTCGCCTGCTTGTTCCGTGAACTTAGAAGCTGGTGCTTTACAAATAGGACATTGTTCTGGAGCAGCATCTCCTTCATAAACATAACCACATACTTGACATACAAATTTTTTCATAATTATAATCTCCTTTTAATTCATTCTAATTTTATTAAATAATAATAGTAATTGTTACTGATATTATAATAATACCTTACTATCTATTTGTCAACACCTTTTTTATATTTACAAATAATTTTTTTTACATTCAAAACATCTTCCGTAGAATAAAGCAGTATGACCATGGATATCCCCTTCAAAACCTGTACTTGCTATTAAATCAATATGTTTTAATGATTCTGGGGGCATTTCTAAATCTTGAACACTAGAACAGTCGGTGCAGATAAAGTGATAATGCTGCATAGGATTACCATCATAACGTACACTGCCATCGCCACATATGATTTTTAAAACATCACCCTGCTCTACTAAAAGATTTAGGTTACGATAAACAGTACCTAAACTTACATTGGGATATATATTACGGATATTCATATATACAGTATCAGCTGTTGGATGTTCTTTTGTAGATTTCAAATAATTTATAATTGATTCACGTTGTCGGCTGTATTTTTGTATTTTCATAATTCACCTCCGATAATAGTAATTGTTATTAATATTATCATAAATTTGAAATTACGTCAAGTGTATTTGCCAGAAGTTAAATTCATTGTGGCTAAAGGTATTACCTATATGCCAAAAACTCCGGATAAGGAGTCATTTTTAGCACCATTTATAATTCGAGCGGCATAGTTTTTTCCTTGGGGCATAAAATATTCCATCATTTTATCATTTTCCTGAAATACTCTTTTAAACAGTTCCTGTAATATTTTATTTACCGTATTTTCGGTCTCTTCCCTATTCCCACATTTAAAATAGTTTTTTATGGCTTTCATATCTTTAACTTCCAGCTCCAGACTCCCCACCGGCTTATTCGCCCCATAGCATCCTACTATTGTTAGTAATACCGCATCACAGACATTATCGTAATATAAATTCTGGTAATCTGGCTGTATTCTCTCCAGCATTTTTTTAATATTAAGCGGGTCAAATGCTTTTAGAAAATCACATTCTATTTTCATATTCTTCAGGTACTGATAGATTGCATCAATTCCACATAACGGTGCAATGCTTCCCATAGTAGGATAATCAAGGGTCAGAAGATGATCCTGAGGTTTAAATTTTGGATCATAGTGAATAAAAAAAGCGGGCATTCCTTCAATTACTGTGTCTTTTAAATTCTTTACGCCATAATCCTGAAACTCCTCTAGTAGAGCATGATAAAGTTCTTTGGTCTGATACACTTTAGCTATAACTGCTTCCTGCCCAAGATTGTAAGCAACCTCGGGCTTAAGACGTTCTTCTGTTCTAACAGCAAATTTACTGCTCTCCCTTTCGCATTCCTTGATGCTATAAAGAATTGCCTCCATCAACATTCTTGCGGTTTCATAGGTAATAGAACTGCTGTCCCCAGAAGTATATTGAAAGGTTAGTCTCTCTATCAGGGGCAGCAGTTCTTCTATTTGAAATTCCATATTCCCTCCTGCTAATCCCAAAAGATTTCTTTTAGAACCTGTAAATATAATTCCTTATCCCAGCGTTGCACTTCATCGAATTGGCTGTATTCGCCACTGCCGCCGGTTCCCATATACCCTCTGTAACCAGCTCTTACAGCCTCTGCAAATTTCTCCAGGCAAGTGCTGGCAAGATAGTTTGTATCCCCCATACAGATTTCTTCAAACTGCTCCCTCATAAAGGTTATCAGCTCATCATCGTTTAGATTATCCTCTGCTTCATTTTTAAACTGGTAGAAAATATCCTGAAGTTCTGTAATAATCTCTATATAATTATCTTGAGTAATATACTGTGAATCACAAAACTGGTATATAAGGCTTTTTAAGATACCGTCTCCAAATTCGACCCTCTGGGTACTTTTAAGACTGTCATTCCTTAAGGCAACCAACTCTCTGGCATCTTCATAGGATAAAGTTAGTCCATAGTGCACCGTTTTTTCGTTGATAGCAACCAGTGCTTGTATTTCCGTCTCCTGTTTTTTTTGTTGCATTAACTCAAAGAAATTGTCCTCCATAAAAAATCCTCCTTCCAAGATGGTAATTTATTATATGCCGACAGGAAATTTATTACAAGTCTTGAAAAAAATCAAAATATATGGTATGATATAACTAGAAAGAGACAGATAATTAACAATCCGTCTCTTTTTTCTATTGAATTCTATTGGTAAACTTTAATACTGTTTAATACCTGTAACAGTGCATTCATTTTGCGGGTATTATTTTTATAAAGGCATGACTGCAACGAATTGATACATAAAAATAAAGTGGCAGGCACTTCCACCTAAACAAAACAGATGAAAAATTTCATGAGAACCAAAATACCTGTGCTTTTTGTTGAATATAGGAAGTTTTAAAGCGTAGATTACTCCGCCAATGGTATAAATAATACCACCTGCAAGTAGCCAGTGAAATGCAGCAGCAGGCAGTGCATTGAGCAATGGGGCAAAAGCCAGTACGCAGGTCCAGCCCATGGCAATATATATGACGGACGATACCCACTTTGGACAATACACCCAGAATGCTTTTAATCCTATCCCTAAGATTGCCATGGACCAGATTAAAATTAGCAGGCTGTATCCGATTCGACCATTCAAGGCAATAAGGCAAACCGGGGTATAGGTACCTGCAATCAGAATAAAAATCATCATATGATCAAACTTTTTTAATCTCCGGTTAATCTTGTCAGATAAATTAAAGGTATGGTATACTGTGCTTGCAGTATATAATAAGATTAAGCTCAGTGCAAAAATACTAAGTGAAATAAGATGCACAAAGTCAGGTGCTTTTGCTGCCCGCATTAACAAAGGAATCGCAGAAAATAATGCCATTAACACCCCAATAAAATGGGTAACGGCGCTGCCGGGATCTTTTGCTTTCAATATTTTTTTTGTCATAGTATTTCTTCCTTTCATAAATATTTACAGTTGGGTAATTGCGATACTCCAAAGCTTTCGCTATTACCTTATATTTGTAGTTAGTATTTAAAGATTTTCGAGAGTTAATTTATCTATATAGATGGAAATAAAATATAAATTATATGATGTAGTATTCAATACTACATCAAACATATAAACATACTACATCTTGAAGTAATAAAAATCAAGGGGTATTTTTAACTATTTTTAATTATTTTTATTCTTAAATTATTTGTATATAATATAGAAACGTTTACGATAATGTACTAGGAGGATGCTTATATGGATATAAATATTGGAGACATACTGAAATTAAAAAAACAGCACCCATGTGGAAGCAGCGAGTGGGAAGTTCTTAGAACTGGTATGGATTTTCGTTTGAAATGCAAGGGGTGCGGGCATCAGGTTATGTTACCCAGAAAGCAAGTGGAAAAAAGCATTAAGCAGATTATAAAAAAGGAATCACAATAAAGGTGAAACAGAATAACAAGTAAAGGGCTGGTGGTCTTATGGAATTTATGGATTGTGTGAAAACAAGAAGAAGTATACGTAAATTTATAGAAAGGGAAGTACCATTTGAAAGTATCCAGAAGGCAGCAAAAGCAGCAATGTATGCACCTTCTTGGAAGAATACCCAAATTACACGTTACTATGCGGTTACCAGTAAAGAGATAAAAGAGAAGATTGCTAGTTATTTACCTTCAATTAATCAGCAAGCTGCACAGAGTGCTCCGGTATTAATGATATTATCAGTGGTTAAGCATCGATCCGGATACAACAGAGAGGGGCAGTGTGATACTCCAAAAGGAACGGGCTGGCAGATGTTTGATTGTGGACTATCTTCGATGCTGTTTTGTCTTAAGGCAAATGAACTTGGACTTGGAACTGTAATCATGGGATACTTTGATGAAGATGCAATTGCTAAAGACCTTGAAATCCCTGATACAGAGGAAATTTCAGCTGTTATTGCACTTGGCTATCCAGATGAAGAACCTGTTATGCCAAAGCGTAAAGACATAGATATTATTTTAAAACAAATATAAGGAAAGAAATATAAGAAAAGAAATATAAGAATAGAAATATAAGAATAGAAATATAAGGAAAGAAATAATGAATGCATATAGATAGCAGCTTGTGGGAAACTACGGGCTGCTTTTTCACTTTATAGGAAATTGCGTCCTATAAAGTAAAAAACGCTCCGCGTGGATGCGCACTCGCACGTAAAGTATATGCCAGCTTTGCTGGCCGCGCTCGGCGC
>JAQZAX010000025.1 GCA_029239455.1 Anaerocolumna sp. | reverse complement strand
CGGAATGAATTATTACTCTGAGGAAGAAGCGGTAGAAACCATTAAAGCTGCTGTAAAGAGTATCCGTAATATTCGTACAGAAATGAATGTACCACCAAGCAGAAAGGCAACTGTAATAGTTGTATCCGAAAATGAAGCAATACGAGATATATTTGAAAACAGTAAGGTGTTTTTTGCAACTCTAGGATACGCTTCTGAAGTTCTCATCCAATCAGATAAAGCAGGCATTATGGCTGATGCGGTGGCAGCTATGATACCACAGGCAACGATTTATATGCCATTTACTGATCTGGTTGATATAGAAAAAGAAATCGAACGTCTTGAGAAAGAGAAGGAAAGATTAGAAGGGGAAATTAACCGGGTGAAGGGAATGCTAAGCAATGAGAAATTCATAAGCAAGGCACCGGAAGCAAAGATTGCAGAAGAAAAAGAAAAAATGGATAAATATTCCAATATGATGAATCAGGTGATAGAGCGTTTAGCTTACTATCGTAAATAAGCTAAGGTTAAAGGAGGTATCATATGGCCTATTGTCCCATACTCAGACAGGAAATTGTAGAAGATGAGTGCAGCATCACTACGAAAGAGGCATATAAAGAAGGAAAAGAAAGACCTATTTTACACAGCAAATTTCGTAAAATAAACGGCTGGAAAGCCATCTGTAAAAATTGTAAGAATCATAAAAAATCATAAAGAATCATAAAAAATCATAAAAAACCATAAATATAGAACAAAGGTATTGTCGAATGGAATCGAACTGTTTTTGTTGCATATTAAAGTGGTGCTATTATAATAGAAGTAGGCATGTCCTGCTTCTATTGTCTTAATTAATGGGAAAGTTCTCCGAACTTCCCTATTAATCAAAATTACGTTAAACCAGATGCTTTCTTAATTGGAATTAAATCAAAATATTGGAACTATCACTTGATTTTTATTCATAGAATAGTTATTATTATGTATATGTTAGACTTATGTAGTTATGCCTAATATCAATGTGTAATTTTAGGAGGATATGATGATTAATTTTGATGAAGAAATTGCAAAATTTCAACCAAGTCTTGAAGTAGAACAGGCAGAAGATGTTATCAATAAAAATGATCTGACGGACATAACTGATCTTATTAAAAATATGATTAAAGAGTTAAAGGATAAATAGTTTTATCATTTTAATTTATTCAACAATAAACAGTTAGGTGGAGATGAACATGATTTGTCCGGGATGTGGAAACATAGTCGCAATCAAAAGAACTCGTTGCGAAAAATGTGGTGAAGATTTGTTAACATATAAAAAAGTAATAATATCATCCAATATGTATTATAATGAGGGTCTTGAGAAAACAAAAGTTAGAGACTTATCAGGTGCTATATTGGTTTTAAAAAAGAGTCTTGAGATGAACAAGCGAAATACGCAAGCCAGAAACCTGTTAGGCTTAGTTTATTATGAAATTGGGGAAACTGTTTCTGCTCTTAGTGAGTGGGTGATAAGCAAACATTTTCAGCCGGAAGACAATGATGCCGATGATTATATGAATGCTTTACAGTCAAATCCTACAAAATTAGAAGCATTAAATCAGACCATAAAGAAATACAATTCTGCATTACAATCTGCAAAACAGGGGAATGAAGATTTAGCAATTATTCAGCTGAAAAAGGTAACAAGCTTAAACCCTCATTTTGTGAAAGCATTGCAGTTACTTGCTTTGCTTCATATGAAAAATAATGAAAGGGACAAAGCTTTAAAGTGCTTGAATAAAGCCAGTAAGATTGATGTATCGAATACCACAACCCTAAGATATCTGCATGAATTAGACGAACTGGCAGGAGCTGCCGGTGAGTTGGTAAAATCAGGGAAGAAAGAAATAGCGAAGGTATCAAAAGAGCCTTCTGTATTTCCAATATCAACATATAAAGAGGACAAGCCAAATATCTGGAATTTCTTAAACTTAATCATAGGTATTGCCATAGGAGTCGGTGTGTTGTTTTTCTTAATTGTTCCAACGGTAAGAGAAGATGTGATTAATGATTATAAGAATACGGAGATTGAATATGGAGAGCAGTTAAGCAAACAGACCCAGACCATCTCTTCCCTGGAGAATGAAAATCAGAATCTGCAAGCACAAATCACACAGCTTAAGTCGGATTTAGATGGCTTTCAAGGGGAAGCTGCCAATGGAAATGCATATGATGAATTATTTACCGCTGCCAGCGTATATCTGACTGAACTTGCAAAGGATAATGCAAGAGATATTGACTATGTTAAAGTAGCAGATGCACTAGGCAAGGTTAATTATGATACGTTAGAGAAACAGGGTTCAAAAGACTTATATAATGCAATAAAAGAGGGAGTATTTGTCCAGGCTTCAGAAATTCTGTATGATGACGGACATGATTTATATACGGGCGGGGATTATGAAAACGCTCTAACTTCTTTAGAGAAAGCATATCAATATGATCCTGACAATGTTAATGCAATCTATTTCATCGGAAGATCCTATCATCAGCAGGGTGATTACGATAAAGCAAAAGAATATTATACAATACTAACAGAGAATTTTAGTGACTCTAGCCGTGCCAAAGAAGCTAAAGACCGCCTCGCAGAACTAGAGTAGATGCCAGTAAGCAACTAGCTATTTTATATTAGATAACGACACAAAAGAAGAAAGTTTTTAAGAAAAAGACAAATCGAAGGACAGGTTCATTCGAATTGTCTTTTTGTCGTATTGGGATAACTCCCATACGACAAAATATGACCTGAAGCTGCTAACACCGCTTCATGGGAATAGAGCCGCACGTAGAAAATGAATAAAGAAGGGAAACTATGGAGAACAAAACAAAGAAAACAAAAAACACGACAATTTTACAGTTGCGAGAGGGGGTGAAGGCAGACTTTGAGATTGTAAACCGTTGTCTAATTATTAAATTACTAGAGGAATTAGATCATCATAATGCACTTACCATCAGGGAGCAGTCGGACAAGCTAATAACCGGGCGTAATGTAAAGGATATTATATTTGATTTTACAGGAACGGATTTTATGGATAGTTCCGGTATAGGTGTGATAATGGGACGGTACAAGAAGATTATATTTGCCGGGGGGCAAGTGGCAGTAACCGGAGTAAATCAAAGTATAGATCGTATTTTTAGATTATCCGGATTATATAAAATTATTCATAAATATGATTCAATAGATGAGGCGGTAAATAAGTTTACCCCATAATAAAATAAATAAAAAGTGGGATTCGTAGAATAAAAGGGCGCTTTCTTAAAGCCATAAGAGCGTTCAAGCTGGAGGATAAGAGTGAAAGAAAATTTAGAAAAAGAAAGGTTGCCACAGTGTGAATCTTTCACTCATTTTTATTTGTGGCAGTATCGCAGGCTTACCTGTGATATGAGGTGGGTGTAAAGAATGAATAATACAAACGAAATGTTATTGGAGATTCAAAGTCTATCTAGAAATGAAGGCTTTGCAAGAATGGTAATTGCAGGCTTTGTAGCCCAATTAGATCCAACCATAGAGGAGATAGCAGACATAAAAACGGCGGTTTCAGAAGCGGTAACCAATGCAATTATCCATGGGTATAACAGCGGTGACGGTAAGATTCAAATATATTGCAGAATTATTGGTCGTGATGTTTTTATCGAAGTCAGGGATACGGGGGAAGGCATCGAGAACATCGAAAAGGCAATGGAGCCTTTATATACAACAAGACCGGAGCTTGAGCGCTCTGGAATGGGATTTGCATTTATGGAGGCATTTATGGATGAATTATCAGTAGATTCAAAACTTGGTGAAGGAACTACAATAAAGATGCAGAAACGAATCCATTGAATACTCAAATAAAATAGTGAAGGATGATAGCAGAATCCAAACAAAAAATGCTACCTACCTTAAGAAGGGAGTGAAACAGTGGATACCATAGAATTAATCCGACGGGCACAGCAGGGTGATAAAGAAGCAAGAGATACCGTAATAACGGATAATATTGGATTGGTGTGGAGTATTGTCCGAAGATTCATGAACAGAGGGCATGAGGCAGAGGATTTATTTCAGATTGGCAGTATAGGGCTGATGAAAGCCATAGATAAATTTGATATGACCTATGACGTAAAATTCTCAACCTATGCGGTACCTATGATTATGGGGGAGATAAAGCGGTTTTTAAGAGATGATGGGACAATCAAGGTTAGCCGCTCCCTAAAGGAGACAGCTGGCAGAATTAGAATGACAAAAGAAAAGCTAAGCAGCTTATATGGCAGAGAGCCAACCATAGAAGAAATAGGTGCAGAGCTTAATCTGGCAAAAGAAGAAGTAGTCATGGCATTAGAATCCGGTGCAGAAGTAGAATCCTTATATAAAACCATCTATCAAGGTGATGGTAATGCGATTTATTTAATTGATAAACTAGAACAAACAAATGATGAAAATGAAAATATGATTGACAGGCTGGCATTAAAAGAAACCATTGCATCTTTAGATGAAAAAGATCAGGAATTAATCCGGCTTCGATACTTTATGGATAGAACGCAGACAGATATAGCCAAAGAGCTGGGGATTTCCCAAGTTCAGGTTTCACGTCTAGAAAAGAAAATTTTATTAAAAATGCGAGAAAGAATGATGTAAATATTGCCAGTATAGAAAAACTCCAGTTTCAAATAATAATACCAATTGATAGATAGAATAAAAATATCTATTATAATACGCTACTAATTATATAAAAAAGCATTCGTTGATTAAAACGAATGCTTTTTTCTCTGATAAGAAAGTTTTTAAAACTTCTTCATTCAACAACAAGCCCTCTGGGCAGGATGTATACTAATTTACGGTAGAGGATAAGAGGTGATGAAATGTTGTATCGCAGAAAATTATATATTTTATTGCTAATTTTATTGATAGCTTTCGGCTTTGTAATGTATACCTTTATCGCACAAAAGGAAATGTCCGTCTACAGAGGCACATTAGTTAACAGGTGCAGTCAGGAGGCGGTTGTCTGAGATGGAAAACAAGATTCTCTATATCAAAATAGACAAGAATACTATGGTACAAAATAAAATAGTCTATTTAGAAGATTTGGCTAAAATCTATAGTGCAGACAATCGTATGGTTCAAAATCTGAAACGGCAGATTGTATTTCATGTGCCGGAAGATAAAAAGTCAAATTATATATTTTCCATTCTTAAATTAATCGAATATATAATAATGATTTACCCAGAAGTGGAAGTGGTAAACCTAGGAGAAAAGGATTTTATCCTGCATTATGAGCCACCGAAAAAGACAGTTAAAATCTTGCAATATGCCAAAGTATTCGTAGTTTCTTTTATGGTTTTCTTTGGTGCTGCTTTTACAATAATGACATTTAATTATGATGTCAGTGTGAAAGAAGTATTTGATTTAATTTATGAATATGTGAAAGGTACAAAAAAAGATGGTGGAAGTATTTTAGAAATCTCATATTCCATAGGTTTGCCATTGGGGATTATGGTATTCTTTAATCATTTTTCTAAAATACAACTTGGAAAAGACCCGACACCCTTACAAGTTCAAATGAGATTATATGAGGAGAATCTGGATAAAACTCTAATCGAAAATTCAAATCGGGAAGGAAATACAATCGATGTTAATTAAGGATATTTTGCTTATATTCATAGGATTGACAGCAGGTATCGTAGTGGCAGGTGCAGTTTTTGCATTTTTAACTATTATTGGAGTATTAGTCAGACTAGCTGTACGAACCAATACCGCTGACCATATTCACCGATACGAAGATATGGCGGTTCTCGGATCAGGTGTTGGAAATATAATTATATTATTTGATATTTCTATACCAATTGGAACTTTTGGATTAATATTAATCGGGTTATTTTCCGGAGCTTTCGTCGGATGTCTGGCGGTTGCATTGGAAGAGGTAATTCAAGTGTTTCCGTTATTTATGCACCGCATTAAACTAAGAATTGGAATGCCTATACTTGTACTATGTTTAGCCATAGGGAAAGGACTGGGAGCATTCTATCAACTATTTGTAAACCGATAAAAAGAAAGGAGTTGTGCTTATGCAGAACACAAAGGAAAAGGTTACTGCTTCTGATGTTGTAATTGAAAAGGACAAAACTGCCAAGGGAGAAAAATATAATAAATATGTAAAGGATATGACCCCAACCCATAATATATTTAAAAATATTCTAAATGCATTTTTGGTTGGAGGTATTATATGTACCATAGGACAAGGCCTTATTAATCTATATGCCTCCTGGGGCGCAGGGGAAGAATTATCAGCTTCTTACGGTACCCTTTCACTCGTATTTTTATCCGTGGTACTAACTGGTCTAAATATATATCCTAAAATTGCGAAATTTGGCGGAGCCGGCAGCCTTGTACCAATTACGGGATTTGCCAATTCTGTAGCAGCACCGGCAGTTGAATTTAAAAAGGAAGGACAGGTTTTTGGTATCGGGTGTAAGATATTTACCATAGCCGGACCTGTTATATTATACGGTATCTTTTCATCTTGGGTTCTTGGGCTGATTTACTATATTTTATTGCAGTTAGGAGTGGTTTAGTATGGAGGATAAAAAATCAAATAAAATGGCAGGAAAACAAAGTATATTATTTGCTAACCCGCCGGTCATCATAGCAGGATCTTCGGTGGTTGGTAAAAAAGAAGGGGAAGGTCCTTTGGCCAGCTTCTTTGACCAGATTGAAGAGGATCCCATGTTTGGAGGAACCAGCTGGGAAGATGCAGAAAGTAGATTAATGAAACGTGCTGCAGAATTATCCATAGAAAAATCAGGGTTTCGGCAGGAAGACATCCGCTATTTAGTAGGTGGTGACCTTCTGGGGCAGCTAATTGCTACGTCATTTGGTATTGCAGACCTTGAAATACCTATCTTTGGCGTATATGGTGCATGTTCTACCATGGGAGAATCAATGGCACTTGGAGCAATCCTTGTTGATGGAGGATATGCAGACAAGGTCCTTGCAGTTACTTCCAGCCATTTTGCAGGTGCAGAAAAGCAGTTTCGCTTTCCGTTAGCTTATGGAAATCAGAGACCCCTTGCCACTACTTGGACCGTTACAGGAAGTGGTGCAGTTGTAATTGGGAGTGGAGACATGGGGGAAGAGACAGCCGGTAAAAATAATAAAAATGGTGTAGTAAAAATAAAAGGAGTCACAGTTGGTAAAATAGTAGATTATGGAGTAAAAGATTCTTTGAATATGGGTGCTTGCATGGCGCCTGCGGCATATACCACCATATCTCAAAACCTAAAAGATTTAAATGTATTACCTGATTACTATGATCGAATTATTACGGGTGACTTAGGCTATGTTGGCAAGGATATTTTAATTGATCTTCTAAAACAGGACGGGTATGATATCAGCAGTAATCATATGGATTGTGGAATTGAAATTTTTGACCGTAATACCCAGGATACCCATTCCGGTGGAAGTGGATGTGGTTGCAGCGCGGTTACATTTACAGGTTATATTATGCAAAAGCTAACCAGGAAAGAATGGAAGCGAGTATTGTTTGTGCCAACAGGTGCCTTGCATTCAACCGTTAGTTTTAATGAAGGCAATCCCGTTCCAGGAATTGCTCACGGAATCATGGTAGAAGCTTGCTAGTAAGGCGGATCGAAGTAAGAGTGAAAGAAAATATAATAAGAAAGGATGCCATAGGAATTCTTTCACACTATTAATCTTGGCAGTATCGCAAGGGAGCTTGTGATAGCAATGGGTGTATGTTAATGGATTATATAAAAGCATTTTTAGTAGGAGGAGCAATCTGTGCGGTAGTACAGATATTATTAGATAAAACAAAACTTTTACCAGGAAGGGTCATGGTGATTCTCGTATGCCTTGGTTCCTTACTTGGAGCAATAGGAATCTATGAACCTTTTACTAAATGGGCTGGGGCTGGTGCTTCTGTGCCTTTAACTGGTTTTGGCAATGTGCTCTTTAAGGGTATCAAAAAAGCTTTGACGGAAGAAGGCTTTATCGGATTATTTAAAGGAGGATTCACGTCTTCTGCGGTAGGAATATCAGCTGCCTTAATTTTTAGTTATATTGCATCTTTGATTTTTAGCCCTAAGATGAAAGACTAATAGAGAAAATATTTCAAGTAAAGACTATACCTTAACTGCCTGGTATTATGTTATCCGTTTCACAGGAAAGATTTTATAATTACAAGAGAAAGGTATAGGCGTTACTTTTAATATAGATAAGTAGCACTAAAAAAAGAGCTGATGTTTTCACATCAGCTCTTTTTTGCTACATGGGTAATTGATTTTATTTTTCTTTGGCAACAATTTCTTTGTTTTAATTTTAATAACCCCAGTTTATAATAATTTCAGATTCTTCCGTAGGTGATGTAGTAGGATCGCTGGTGTTATTATTTCCATCATTTCCGTTACCACTATTTCCGTTGTTACCATTATTTCCGTTGTTGCCATTGTTGCCGTTATTATTCGTTTCGTCTGTTGGTGTTGTTACGGGCGGTTCTGTAGGATATGTGACAGTGCCTGGAGTCTGAATTACGGTTCCGGCAGAATGAACATCACAAGTATCGGTTGGTAAGATGTTTGGAGTATCATAAGTTTCTTCTGCTTCATCTTTAATCAAAAATACTTTTTCTTTCACAGAAGATGGAGGGCAATAATGGTTAGCGATTAAACCAGAGTCCTCACAAATCGATACTTTTACATGAATGTCGCACTTTTCAGTAGGAACGGTTCCTTTTGCAAAGTATTCCGTAGCAACTGTGGAACCGCCAATATATTCGTCACACAGACCTTCTACCGCTAATTTACCGCTCTTTGTACATATCTGGGCAGATACGATAGAATCAGGCTTAGTAAATGGAACAGACTCAAGTTTCTGGTCAATGTGGATTTGCTCCATAACATCACGCCAGATAATTTTGTGATAACTCTTATCACTTTGAGAGCGGTTGTTATCATAACCGGTCCATATGGTTGCTGTATAATATGGTGTAAACCCAGAAAACCATAAGTCATTATCATCAGAAGTAGTACCGGTTTTGCCAGCGATTGGCATACTGATATTAGGAAATCTCACTGCAGTACCAGTACCTATTTTAACTACATCTTCCATGGCATTGGTTAACAAGAATGCGGTTGATTCTTTCATAACCTGGCTGGTGGTAGCTTCTTTCTTAAGTAACAGCTTACCATCATGATCTAGTATCTTGGTATAAAAGGTTGGTTTCGTATATACTCCGCCGTTAGCAACCGTAGCCATGGCAGCAGTTAGTTCTAAGTTTGTAACACCATCTGTTATACCACCAAGTGCAAGGGGTAGATAGATATCAGATAATACTTTACCTGACTCGGTAGTTCTTGATTCAACTAAAGTTGTAAAACCTAATTTTAATAAGTAATCAAAACCAACTTGGGGAGTTATTTCATTCAGGGTTTTAACCGTTACTACGTTCATAGAACGATAAATACCTCTTCTTAATGTAGTTAATCCTTCATAGACGCCGTTATTCCAGTTACTGACCGACTTATCTGTACCAGGATATTTAAATGGTGCATCATCTATTGGAGTAGCTAATGTCATTCCTGCTGAATCTAGTGCCGGTAAATAAGTAGAGAATATCTTAAAGACAGAACCTGGCTGTCTTACTGTATTGGTAGCACGATTTAATGTTCTATTACCAAGTTTTTCACCTCGGCCACCGATTAAGCCTACAACATGACCATTGGTTTGATCCATGATTACCATGGAAGACTGAGGCTGCAATACAATACTTACATTCTCACCAAGTATAATGTCTCCTGCTTCCACCATGGTCTCTTTAAATTCTGTAACACGCGCTTCTGCCTCTTCTTTACTGGAATAATAGAAAGAGAAGGAGGATTCTGAACCAAAAAAGTCTTCTAAGTCATCATTGTGGTAATGAATGGTTGTTCCATCTTTTTTCTCAATGGATAAAGCATAATTTAATTCCCAGAAGGAGGACTTGCCTACTTCAGGAAAATAATCTTCATTGGAGTATACATCATCAAGGACTGACTGTACATTGGAATCAAGAGTTGTATATATGCTTAAACCGCCGCTGTATAATGCATTGCTGGCCTGAGTATAAGTATAACCCTTTTCCGTCTGCAGATCCTCTAATGCCTGTTCAATCAGCTCGTCAACGAAATAGCTGTAATAGGAAGAACCGCCTTGTTCTTCATTCACTGATTGAATTCTTGCATAAACATTATCATTTATTGCTTCGTTATATTCTTCGTCTGAGATATGACCAAGACGCTTCATGTTATCCAGAACCTGGGTACGTCTTTCAGAATTATTCTCCTGATTGGTAATTGGGTTCATGTAAGTAGGAGACTGAGCAATAGCTGCAATAACAGAGGCCTCAGAAATATTAAGTTCACTGATATCCTTGCCAAAATAACGCTTTGATGCTGTCTGGACTCCGTAGCTGCCTGCTCCTAAATTAATATTATTAAGGTAATATTCTAAAATAAGATCTTTATCTAGGCGTTCTTCCAGCTGAATGGCTAAGTATTGTTCCTGGATTTTTCTTATAAACCGATCTGTGAAATTATCTTCCGCACCACCGTTAAATACCTGGTTCTTAATTAATTGCTGAGTAATCGTACTTGCACCCTGATCAAAGTCGCCTCTGCTTAATCCTGTGAAAAAGGCACGGATAATACCTCTGACATCAACACCGTTATGATCATAAAATCGTTCATCTTCTATACTAATAAAGGCATCCTGTACAACTTCGGGGATTTCATCAATAGTTACATATACACGATTAGATTCGGCACCAATAAGAGATTCAATGAGATTACCATCTTTATCATATATATTTGTAGTAAAGCCTGTTGGGATAACATTTATTTGATCTATACTGGGAGCACTGTCTGCTAATCCTTTTAGCACTCCTATTCCGGCAAAGGTTCCTACGACAATTAAAAAAACAAAAGCAACTAATAAGATTCGCAGTGCAGAAACTCTCGCCTTAGAAGCAACTTTTCTGGAAGTAGATTTTATTTGTTTTTGTTTCTTTGTTGTTCCTCTTTTACTAAAGTCCATAATTAACCTCCTTTATCCTGCCATTATATCAAATTCATATCATAAAATAAAGTAAAACTTGCTATATAGCCCTTGGATATACATATTATGGTAATTAGGCTGCCTCAAATTACGAGGCATTGTTGTTGTTATTTCGTTACTGTTGCATCATTTGATACTTATAAAAGTGGGATAATATCGCCATCATCTGGTATAAATAAGTTTCCCTTATAAAATGCATGGCCTTCCTGCCCATATTTTATCTTTCTTTCTGGAGTTGTTTTATCTTCTGTGTGCCATAGAACCAGATTTGGAATTTTAAGCTGCTCCGCCAGTTCACATGCTTCTTTCACCGTAGAATGAAATTTTTCATAGGGTTTAAATATGTCTCTTTGAGAATACAAACAGAAAGCTTCATGGAGAAGCCAGTCACTTCCTTGTACGTATTCATAAACCTTATCCCGATAAGGTTCATCACCGGTAAAGGTAAGCTTTATCCTATTGGTTTCAGAAGTTGTATTTCTCTGCATATTGCCGGCAGTGATAGAGACTGTAAATCCGAACTGCTTTGCTTTAGTGGATTTTATATCAAAGAAAGTAAAGGGACTTCCTACTATATTTTTAGTATCTCCATCTTTTAGTGGTACAAATATCATTCTATCATCAAAATGCTGATAAAACTTTTTTTGAACGGTCAGAGAGACAATAGTTCTGATGGTAGTAACCAGTTCTTCATGGCAGTAGATATATAAATTATCCTGATAGCTGCCCTGGTTCATCTTAGCCCCAATCATACGAATCATCCAGGGAATTCCAAGAATATGGTCTGTATGTTCATGGGATACAAATATATGATGTATATTTTCCATTGGGATATGATTCTTATCTAATGCCGAAAGTATTCCATTACCGCCTCCTGCGTCTACTAATACATATTCATTTCCACTGCGAAGGGCAAAGCAGGTATTGAACACACGGATAGCTTGTGCATTTCCGGTTCCTAGTACAATTATTTCATCCATTTCGTTCTCCTGTTATTATTATATTTTGTTAGGATTTGAGGGTCAAAAGCCAAGTTTTTGTTGTTCGATGAATACTGCTGTATATATATTCGATTTGGCTGCCTTACCCTCAAACACTATATCTCTTACAAGCCTCTTAGCAGCACAAAAATCAAGCCAGCTGGCATGATTTTTGACTAGAGTCTTGACGATATATGAACAGTGTTCTCGGCCGGTCGACGCCAAATCGAATATATATACAGCACTATTCATCATATATAAATTTTGAGGCTTTTGACCCTCAAATCTTGTTAGGTAACTGCGAAATTCTAAAGTTTTCGCTATTTGTAATACAACGCATACAATTTCGAAGCAAAAGTTAAGGGATTGGTTACGAATTCTGTTTGGGTTAAGGGGATATGGATATCAGTCTTCGAATAATAGGATTTCACCAGAAACATTGGCATAATAAGCATTACCTAAGTCTTCTATGGTGGCTTTCCCGCCCGTTGCTTCTGTTACTTTTTTCTTAAACTCCTCCAGCTGCTGTGTTGGAACCAGGATTGTTAATGTAACAATGTCTGTGTACTCCGTCTTAAGACTAGTCAATTCCATCTGAGCAGCAATATACTGAAGTTTACCAATTCCATTGTAGTCTGTAGTTATCAGTAATTTCCCGCCTAATTTCTTTTCAATGATAACAGAGTTTTTTAATCCTTCTTTGGTAGCCTCCTGATAAGCGTGGACTAAGCCACCGGTACCAAGGAGAGTTCCTCCAAAATATCTGGTTACAACAACTGCGGTGTTATGCAGTTTCTCTCTTAACAAAACATCCAGCATAGGCCAGCCCGCTGTTTTTGCAGGCTCACCGTCATCACTGCAACGCTGTATTTCATCATGCTGTCCGATTACATAGGCAGAACAGTTATGAGTGGCATCCTGGTATTTCTTCTTCGTTTGTTCAATGAATTCTATGGCCGCTGCTTCCGAATCTACTGGTATCACGTTGGCGATAAAACGTGATTTTTTCTCCGTGATTTCTCCTACGCCTCCTTCATAAACAGTTTTAAAGGATTCTAACATAAGGGCCTCCTTTATTGTATAAATTGATTTTGCTCTGGATCATACTCATATTGAATACTTTTCAGTTTATCTTTTAATTGTGCTTCTTCTATATTTAGGTTTATGCAGAGTTCATTTAACGTAGGGTAATAATCACGTAAATACGTATTAATAAAGCTAAGTAATATCACTGGTTCCTGAGGGATTGTCATAAAATACCTCCTATAATAGATTTGGTTCATCCGCTTACCGTGTATATTTTAACACAATTTTATGATTAAGCAAATAATAATCGGGTGTTTCTAAGGTAATTGCAAAACGATAGAAGATGTAGTTGACTGAACTTAAATTTTTATATACAATAAAAGAATCGAATATAAGTTTGGTTTTATAGGAAGGGGATTTTATGGACCTATTTGAATATATGAGAAATAACACCATGGAAAAGGAGTCTCCCCTGGCCGGAAGGTTACGACCGACATCTTTAGAAGAAGTGGTTGGACAGAGTCATATTATAGGTAAGGACAAATTATTATACCGTGCCATTAAGGCAGATAAGATCAGTTCCATCATATTCTATGGTCCGCCAGGTACGGGTAAGACTTCCCTGGCTAAGGTAATTGCCCATACTACCAGTGCTGAATTTACTCAGATTAATGCTACTTCTGCTGGTAAGAAGGATATGGGAGATGTAGTAAAGCAGGCAAAAGATAATATTGGAATGTATGGTAAGAAGACGATACTATTTATTGATGAAATTCATCGTTTTAATAAGGGGCAACAGGATTATCTGCTTCCATTTGTAGAAGACGGCACAATCATATTGATTGGTGCCACCACGGAGAATCCATATTTTGAAGTAAATGGAGCTCTATTATCCAGATCCATCATATTTGAACTAAAACCCTTAGAAACAGAAGATATTAAGAAGTTAATTAGGAGAGCCCTGACGGATAAAGAGAAGGGAATGGGGACTTATCATGCTGTAATTGAAGAAGATGCTCTGAATTTTCTTGCAGATATTTCCAACGGAGATGCAAGGTCGGCGTTGAATGCCATAGAACTTGGCGTCCTGACCACGGAACGATCCCCAGACGGTAAGATTCATATTACTTTGGAAGTGGCTGGCGAATGTATTCAAAAAAGAGTAATGCGATATGATAAAACCGGAGATAACCATTATGATACCATATCAGCATTTATTAAGAGTATGAGAGGGTCTGACCCAGATGCTGCAATCTACTACCTGGCAAGAATGTTGTATGCAGGTGAGAATGTTACCTTTATTGCAAGAAGAATTATGATATGTGCTGCGGAAGATGTTTCCAATGCAGATCCCAATGCCTTAGTAGTTGCGACCTCAGCAGCCTTAGCAGTAGAACGGCTTGGAATGCCGGAAGCACGTATTGTTTTAGCCCAGGCAGCTGCCTATGTGGCCTGTGCACCGAAGAGTAATTCAGCCATAATTGCAATTGATGCAGCAATGAATGTTGTGGAGCATGAGAAAACTGCTACCATACCTGCGTATCTTAAGGATGCCCATTATAAAGGAGCAGCAAAGCTATGTCACGGTCTGGATTATAAATACGCTCATAATTATAAAAATCATTACGTAAAACAACAATATCTGCCTGATGAATTAAAGGATAGAACCTTTTATCATCTGACAGATATGGGTTATGAAAAAACATTGTATGAGTATTTAAAGCAAATAAAAGAAGAGGCAGATTAAAAAAATCTTCTCTTATTTAGAATTATGTTCTGAATTATCATTATCCTCGTTTGTATTCACAACATCAGTAGCATTCTTTTTTAATAGACGGTAAATAAACATATAAACATATAACATTACCGGAACAACGATAGTTGAATATATACTGGCCTGAAATAATGCAGAAGAGTGTGGAGAAGCAGTAATTGCTCCAATCATTGTTAAAGAATAGATGGAGAGTAAAACAACAACTCCGATAATAGCTAGCATGCGTTTCATTTTTTTCATGTGGGGACCCCCATTTCGTATTGTAAAATGCTTCTTACATTATATCTTTAACCTATAGAAAATGCAATAAAAGAAAATCAGCCACCCTCAAACACTATATCTCTTACAAACCTCTTATCAGCACAAAAATCAAGCCAACTGGCATGATTTTTGGCTAGAGTCTGTTCAAATGAATAATTTCCAAAAAATATATTGCAAAATGTTATTAAATCTAATAAAATGGAAAGACATAGCAAAAATGACTTACATTATATTACAATCCAAAGGGGGAGAATCATGAATTTTCAATATTTAAAATCTACTTATGCCAAACTGCCAAAGAGTGTATATGTTATCTTCTTTTCCAGAGTCGTAAACTCTATTGGTAACTTTGTATACCCGTTTCTGACATTACTCCTGACATCTAAAATAGGAATGGGAGAAGAACAGGTCGGATTGTACCTTCTTACCGCATCCATTAGTCAGATACCAGGCTCCCTGCTTGGAGGCAAACTTTCAGATGTTATGGGAAGAAAGAAGATTATGATAACATTTATGAGCCTTGCAGCACTATGTTTTATACCGTGCGCGATCTTCCTTGATTATCCTTCTACCATAATGTATGTACCATGGCTATTAATTCTTGCTTCCTTTTTTAATAGTATTGTTGGTCCCTCTAGTGGAGCCATGATGAATGACCTGACTGGACCGGAGAATAGACAGGCGGCGTTCTCTATGTTGTACATGGGTATGAATGTTGGAACAGCCATTGGTTCCATCGTTGCTGGATTCTTATTTAACAACTACATCGAATTGTTATTTCTTGGAGATGCAGCTACTACCCTGATATCAATCATACTATTGGCTAAATTTGTGGAAGAAACCAAGCCAACGGAAGAAGATTTTGAGAAGATTGATAATACCCGCTCAGATGAGCAGGTTGAATCCGGTGGAATGTTTGCAGCATTGCTTAAAAGACCAAGGTTATTCATATTTGCTATTCTAAATACAGTTTTCTCCTTTATCTATGCCCAGACCCATTTTAGTATGCCATTACAGGCTAATGCAATCTTTGGGGAAGATCTTGGTGCCAGATATTTTGGAACCTTTAATATGATAAACTGTCTTGAGGTTATCTTTCTTACAACTATTATTACAATTTTGACTAAAAAGATAAGGCCACTTTATAACGTAACCATTGCAGGTATATTTTATGCAGTTGGTTTTGGAATGATTTATTTTGTATCTAACTTTTGGACCTTTGTCCTATCCACGTTGATTTGGACAGTTGGTGAAATTATAAATGCTACGAATATTGGAGTTTACTTGGCAAATCACACTCCAATTTCCCACAGAGGAAGATTTAATGCTATTATAAGTCTGATTACCGGAACAGGAGGTGCAATTTCCCCTTATATTATGGGCGGATTTATTGCGAAAAACGGTGTAGGCAATGTATGGCCGGTTATATTTATCCTTGGATTAGTTTCTTCCTTGTCTATGTTCATCCTTGGGTTTACGGAACGTCATCAAGAGCCGGTAGAAGAAAAAGTAACTGCATAATAATATAATCTTGTATTATGAGCTATTGTATTAGTACATCGTTTTGCAAATGACTAGACAAGTAATCGGTCTAGTTAATTTGAAAACGATGTACTAAGAGCAGTGAGCTTAGTACAATGGCTTGTTTTACTATATAAGAAGAGAGGCATTACCAATGACAATTGAAAAAGTAAGAGGTAATACGTATATTATAGATACCGGTATGACCTACATACCTTTTTATAAAATAAATGATAGAGAGATTATATTACTAGACTCTGGATGGGTAAGCGAAGGTAAAGGAATCGAGGACATCCTAACAGAGTATGATTTGAAAATTGCAGGTATCATTAATAGCCATGCCCATCCGGATCATATCGGTAATAATTCTGCATTTAAAGAGAAATACAACTGTGTCATTGCAATGTCAAAAGATGAAGCATTTCTTTGTAGTTCTCTCATTAATCTGAAAACCTATTACAATACCCAGACCAATACATTAACTGATGTGAAAAAGCATTACGGTTATATGGTATGTGAAACCGATGTAATAATTGCAGATGAGCAGACTAGCGTTTATCTGTGTGGAGTGTTGTTTAAAATATTCCATACCCCTGGTCACAGTTCCTCTCAAATATGTATCATCACTCCTGATAATGTTGCGTATCTGGGAGATTCTCTTATAACAAGAGAAGTAATGGAGAGCTCTAAGGTCCCTTATTCATTTGTGCTAAAGGAAGATTTGGTAAGTAAGAAAAAGCTCCATGAACTTCATTGTCATAACTATATTATTGCCCATAAGGGTGTAGTAAGTGATATCTCGGAACTGATTGAAGAAAATATAATATTTTATAAGAATAAAGCAGAGAAAGTATATCAGCTAATTGAAGGAGATATGACAATGGAGGACATTATGAAATCCGTAATTATAAACTTCAATATAAAAGTAGACAGCATTTATAAATACGACATGGTATTTCGTATGTTAAGATGTTATGTGGAGTATTTATATGAAGAAGGAAAGATTACACTGGCAACCTCCCATGGGTTTTTAAAATATAGTAAGTTTTAAGTTTACTATTGCAAAAACTCTTAGAACCTTATAAAATAAAGGAATGTAATTCGCATATGAAGGAATGTGATTTGTTTATAAAGGAATGTGATCACATACAAAAAAGCCGGCTATGGGGGAACACAGCCGACTTTTAAAAAGGGGAGGATAAGTATTTAACTTTTCTTTGGTGTTGGTTGCGCAATCGCTTCCTTCCATCTGTTGAAACGATTATAATTGGAGGGGGGATCCAATTATTGAATAAGATTACGCATCTTGTGTAATCTAATTTCAATGGAATTAGATTAACTATAGTATGATACTATTATCATAGTTTTATACATAAATTTTTTAATTTATTATTGAATTTGTTAAACCCAACAATACTATAATAAATATAGGAAAGCAGAGTACCAGGTCACAAAGCAGAAACAATCTGTTGAAGTTATTTTGAGGTGCTCATAAAACGGAAATGTTGAAAGGATGAAAAAAATGAGTTTATTAGAAGAATGGAGAGAATATGCATACTCTCTAGATACAAATCAAAAGGATGGACAAGTATTCTGGGGTAATTATTTTAATGTGGAGAAGGGTATCTATGAGCAGTTATTAGCAGACCCTGATAAGGTAGTGGAAGGAACTGTAGAAGAATTAGCTGCAAAATATAACACTACACTTTCTCTTATGGTTGGTTTCCTGGATGGAATCAACGATAGCTTAAAAAACCCTAATCCAATAGAGGAAATGGAAGCTACTACAAAAGTAAATTTAGGTTTTGATAAAGAAAAATTATTCTACAATATGGTGGAAGCAAAAGCAGACTGGCTATATGAATTACCTGCTTGGGATGAATTGCTTAGCGAAGAAAAAAGAAAAGAATTATACCGTGACCAAAAGAAATCCGGCACAGTTGTAAAAGAGAAAAAAGTTGGTAGAAATGATCCATGCCCTTGCGGAAGCGGGAAAAAATATAAAAAGTGCTGCGGAGCTAATCTGTAGACTGAGATAAGTAAAAACGAAGGATTATAAAAATGAGATTTAGAAGGATTTTAAATAATCTGACGTATAAAGCATAAATTGAAGATCAAAAGGCCCCTTGGAGATTATGAGAGTTGTATGTAAAATAGCAACAATTGTAATAACCAGGGGGCTTCTTATATGTTGTATATTTTTCTCTGATTTTGTCAAAGAATTAAAAAATTAAAAATAGAAGAAACCAGGATAGAAGAAACAGGATAGAAGAAACCTTTACATTTTGTTATTGTCTGATATAATCTATTCATAGAAATAATGATGTAACAGAACGTGACGTGACATGAGGAGGGATTAAATGAATGAGAATACTACATTAACCACGCAAGAAGTCGCTGATATGCTAAAAATTGCAAAGAATACGGTTTATGAATTAATTAAGCGTGGTGAATTAAACTCGTACAGAGTGGGGAAAAAAGTTCGAATTGACTTAAAAGATGTGGAAGAATATAAGAATCAGACAAAAAGTGTAAAACAAAGTGTAAAACAAAGTGCAAAACAAAGTGCTGTACCGATTATAGAACAGGAGATGGATACAATCCAGGAACCTCACGTAGTAGAAGGATATCCGAAACAGAACGGCTTTGTTATATGTGGACAAGATATTATGTTGGATATTTTGTCAAGACATCTTCAATTTCACCCAAAGGGAGTACAGGCACTGCGCTCTTATGTAGGCAGTTATAATGGACTCTATTCCTTATATCATGGCAATGTTCAGATGGCCACAGCACATCTATGGGATGGGGATACCGGCGAATATAATACGCCTTATGTTAAAAGAATGTTACCGGGAGTCCCGGCAATTATTGTTAACCTGGCATGCCGTCAGCAAGGATTCTATGTAGCCAAGGGAAATCCTAAGGGAATTACCGGCTGGGCAGACTTAAAACGCAGTGATATTTCAATTATTAGCCGTGAAAAGGGAAGTGGGACAAGGATTTTACTTGATGAACACTTAAGATTATTAAATATCGCGGCGGGTAATATAGATGGATATCATCGAGAAAGTACATCACATCTGGCGATTGCAAGCCTTATAGCCCAGGGAGGTGCAGATCTTGGCATGGGTAATGAGAAAGCAGCCTTACAGGTTAACGGTATTGATTTTATTCCTCTTCAAAAGGAGAGATACGATTTAGTAATCAAGAAGGAAGATTTCTGGAAAGAACCTTTTCAGGCAGTGTTGGATATTATTAAATCTACAGCCTTTAAGAAGGAGATTGAAGGAATTGGCGGATATGATTTAACACAGACAGGCACCATTGTAGGTGAAACTTAATCCCATCCTGATCCTCAAAACTTATAATTGAGTGCACCAAAGTCCAAAGACCAGGTAATCCAATGCCTCACAATTAACCTATAAACCATGACAGAAAAAATCCTCTAACTAATCAAATTGTGAATTATGTTTATAAAAGTAGAAAAAACTTTTTATTTTTTTAAAGGTTATTGTATTGACATAGCTTCCTGATATGTTTAGAATAGCTGTATGAAACATGACAAAACGTATTGAAACATGATGCAAACAGTTATTTGCATGTACAATACGCTATAGCACGTTTCTTGACATGATGAAACATGACAAAACATGTTGTAAATACCAATTTTATTCTAATTTGCAAAGGGAGGATTTTATGAAAAGAAAATTATCAAGTATTTTGTTAATTCTGGTGCTTAGTATTGTTATGCTAAATGGATGTTCATCCAAAAGCGACAATACTACACCAGAGGAGACAACAACGCAAGCAGCTACAGAAGCTGAAACTGAATCAGAGGGAGAAACTGAAACAGAAGCAGCCAATGCACCTGAGGCGGAAATCTATGTATTTATTGCAGCTAGTCTTAGTAATGCCATGACGGAAATACAGGAGATGTACAATCAGACCAATCCGAATGTAACCATACTTTATAATGCGGACAGTTCCGGTACTTTACAAACCCAGATAGAAGAAGGTGCTGAATGTGATATATTCTTCTCTGCCGCAATGAAGCAGATGACCGCATTACAGGAAGGTGGATATGTGGAAGCTGACTCCATAGATAAGTTACTGGAGAATAAGGTTGTGCTAATTAAACCGGTTGGCCAGGAAACGAAAGTAACTGGATTTGAGAACATTTTCGAAGCTAAGAATATCGCTTTAGCTGGGGTAGATGTTCCAGTAGGAGCTTATGCAAGAGAAATATTTACTAATTTAGGTATTTCTGATAAAGTAGATACTATGGAAATCAATGAAGGTGCCAATGTAACAGCAGTTTTAGCAGCTGTTAGTGAAGCTAGTAATGAAGTTGGTGTTGTTTATGCTACAGATGCCAACTCTGTAAAAGATTCCGTTGAAATTATTGCTACTGCACCGGAAGGCAGCTTAAATACACCAGTAGTTTATCCTGTTGGTTTAGTAAAAAATGCAGATGCAGACGATACACAGTCAAAAGCAGCAAAAGATTTCTTAGAATATTTAACTTCTGCTGATGCTCTTGCAGTGTTTGAGAAATACGGTTTCTCAATCAATGAGTAATTAATGCAACAAACAAAACAACCCTCATACAAAAACAACCAAAATAGTTATTACACAATAAACAAAACAACCCACATACAATAAACAACCCTCAAAAATAATGAATGCTATATTGTATTTACAAAACACACAGAAGAAAGAAGGCCGCCCATGATAGAAACAATTTCATCCATTGACTTTAGTCCGTTTTTTATATCAGTTAAGACCGGTATCCTAGCGACGGTTATTGCATTTTTCTTAGGCATACTTGCTGCCTGGCTGGTTATGAATGCAGATAAGAAAGTAAAATGGATGATAGATGGAATCTTTACCTTGCCCTTGGTATTGCCACCTACGGTTGCCGGCTTCTTTCTTTTGCTGTTGTTTAGTTTAAAGAGACCATTTGGTAATTTTCTATACATGAATTTTGATATTAAGATAGTACAGACCTGGGCAGGCTGCGTGATTGCAGCCTGTGTTATTGCCTTTCCCTTAATGTATCGAAATACACGTGCAGCCTTTGAACAGGTCGACGTTAATCTTATCTATGCAGCCAGAACCCTTGGGATGCCAGAGGCTGTAATATTTTGGAGAATCATTATTCCGGCAGCAGGACCGGGAATAGCTTCGGGAACAATTTTGACCTTTGCAAGAGCAATTGGCGAGTATGGTGCCACATCAATGTTAGCCGGCAATATTCTTGGTAAAACCAGAACTATGTCAGTAGCCATTGCTTCCGAAGTGGCTGCTGGTAATTATGACACTGCCGGGTTCTGGGTAATTGTTCTTCTAATCCTTTCCTTTACCATTGTCTTATCGATTAATATGGTATCGGGTATCGGTATGAAAAATATCAGGAGGTGGGATTAGTGTCATTAGAAGTATCTATTAAGAAAAAACTAAAAGGGTTCTCCTTGGATGTTTCTTTTGTAAACGAAGGTCGATGCATGGGGATATTAGGTGCTTCCGGTTGTGGAAAATCCATGACATTAAAATGTATCGCTGGAATTGAGAAACCGGATGAAGGAAGTATT
>JAQZAX010000024.1 GCA_029239455.1 Anaerocolumna sp. | reverse complement strand
ATAATAAACCGCAATCATGGACATAAATCCCGGAAACATGCCTAAAACTAAAGCGATGTTCATGTAAGGCTTTCTAAATTTAAAACGAAGCCTTGAGATAGCATAGGATATGGATAATACATAAAAGGTTGATAAAGCACAGGAACATATAGCTACAAAAAGGGTATTTAAAAACCAGCGAAAATAGTAAAACTGATCGGTATCTTTAAATAATCGGATATAATTCTCAAAAGAAAAATTCTTTGGCCAAAAATATGGCACATAGGCATGAGGATCAGCCCGAAAGGAAGTCACTACTACCCAGATGATTGGTATTAACCAGATGATAGAAAGGACTGCCAGTATAATATGGGAAAGTGTATTATTAATAATACGTCTGCCTTTTAATGATTTTTGTTTTTTCATTATTGGAAGTCCTCCTCCTTCTTGTAAGATGTGGTATTTCTATAAGTAATCAATGAAAATGTTGCAGAAATAATAAATACCAGGATACCTATGGTGGAAGCATAGGAATAATCCTTCATGGTTCCGGTGGTCAGCTTGTAGAGCCAGGTTACCAAGAGGTCCGTTTTACCTGCCTGATAATAATCCAAGGTATTAGGTCCGCCGCCAGTTAAGAAATATATAACATTAAAGTTATTGAGATTTCCAATAAACTGTGTAATCAAGTATGGTGTTGTTACAAATAAAACATAGGGCATGGTAATCCGAAAGAAGGTTACAACTGCATTGGCCCCATCAACTCTGGCTGATTCATATAAATCAGCCGGTATATTCATTAAGATACCGGAAGTAATTAACATGGTAAATGGTATACCAACCCACAAGTTAACAATAATAACCGAAACTCTTGCCCAGGTAGGGTCTGATAAAAACGGAAGATAATCTTTTGGGCCTATGAAACCAAGCTCCCGCAATAAAACATTAAGGATTCCGTTATCATTTAACATGGTACGAACAACTAAAAGTGAAACAAACTGAGGTATGGCTATGGATAAAACAAAGATGGTTCTCCAAAGCCCTTTCAATCTGGTACCTTTACGATTAATAAGTAAAGCAAGTAAAATACCGCCGATATAATTTAAAAATGTAGCAAAAATAGCCCAGATAATGGTCCAGCCAAGTACCGGCCAGAAGGTTTTCGATATAGTTTCCCCTGAAAATAATATGGTTTCAAAATTACCAAAACCAATCCAGGTAAATAAATTTCCAGGCGGCTGATGATCATGATCGTAGTTGGTAAAGGCAATTAATATCATGAAAGCCAATGGTAACACCGTAAATAATAAAATTCCCACAAGGGGCAGTGCCATTAAGGTCCGATGCAGCTTTGCATCAAAATAAGTTCTTATATCCTCACGAAAGCTTGGAAGTTTCTTTCCGCTTTCTCTTACCTGCTGTGCTTCGTAAGCAGCCTTTATGCTTGCTCTCCATGCTACCAGAAAGAGTGCCGTAACAAAAATTGCTACTACTCCTGACAGCAGCATTAGCATGGAATTATCTCCTTGCTGAAGTTCAAAAATTCCTTTTGCTTCATTCATCACCATGCCCTGTGTTTTGGTACCTAGGGTTCTAAGTCCCGCTAATCCTGTGATTCCAGCTGTAATCATATAATAAAGATAAGTTACTTCTACAAACAGGAATAAGAAACCTTTTATGATTTGTCCCCTCAAAAGATTGGAAAGGCCCATGATGACGAAGGATAATTTAGTTCGGATATCACCCTTTACAAACGTATGACCAAAAAATAAAAACCATCTTCCAATCCCTTTTATGATCTTTGCAATTGATTGAAAAAATCCATTGGGTCCGTTATTTTTTTCTTTTTCCACACCATTGCCCTCCATCCACATAAGTTTAATTCAGACTGCTGTAAAACTGAAAAGTTTTACAGCAATCTGCATAAAGTATACTTTATTTTGCTAACAGATACAATAATAGTCTAAGATTTTCATTAGCCGATGGTTGAAAGAATTGCTTCTACCATTGCATCTAATTTTTCCTGCATATTATCTTTCGTTGCTGTTCCGTTTAAGATTTCTGCACCAAGTGCTTGTGCAGGAGCCCAGTAATTACCCATCTGAGGAATAGAAGACTGTAAGGTTGAGAAAGAAGTTTGTAAGCTAAGTGCTGCTACTGCCGGATTTGCAAGTACATCCGGGTCAGAAGCTAAATTTAAGTTTGTAGGTGCAATGCTTCTAGCCTCAAAACGTAATTTCTGGCATTCTTCTCCGCCTAAGTATTCAGCTAATGCCATTGCTGCTTCCGGTGCTTTTGTTAATGCATTAACGCCAATTAATTTAAAGTCTGCAAAGTTGCTTAATTGTTTGTCTTCCCCATTAAGCTTAATGGTAGGAAGCTTAGTAGCTGCATAATTATCGCCTAAAGCTTTTTTAATAGATTCTGCATTCCATGTTCCAGAGCAAGCAGCGGCAAGTGTTCCATCGTTAAATGCTGCTAAGATGTTACCATCCACTTCATCTAAGAATTTAGGATTTGCTGCAAGGTCTACTAAATAATTACCAACTGCTACACCATTTGCATCATTGAAGGTACAAGTAGTAGGATCTGTTCCATCTGGTCCGAATAAGGTAGACCCACCCGCAAAGAAGAAAGATGATAAATACCAGCTGTTATCAAGGTCAACAGAGAAGTTTTTAACATCACCTAAATCTTTTGCCATCATAGTGTCAAGAGATTTCACTTCTTCTTCTGTATATTTGCTCTTATCATAGTACATAAACCAGGAGTTTGGAGTAAATGGATTAGCATATAATTGTCCATCAACCGTTGCTGCCTGAATAGAAGCTTCTGAGTTTGCTGCTTTGATTGCATCCGCATTTAAGGTGATTGGGTATAAAATACCTGCACTTACTAAGTTTGCTGTCTGGTCAGAAGCAAACATAAATACATCTGCGCCTGCTGCCGCATCTTTTGTTAATTCAGTCGCTGCATCACCTTCTGCTACTACACCATATTCAAAAGTTATGTTATATTCAGGATGAGCAGCCTGAAAACTTTCTGTCATTTGTTTTAAGATTTCCTGTTCTTCCTGAGGACCCCATACTTTTAGTGCAACATCCTGAGGTGCTGCAGCAGTTGTTTCAGCGTCTGTTGCTGCTGCGGTTGTTGCTGCCGTATCCGTTGTCTCTTCTTCCTTTTTGCCACATGCTGCCAAGCTGGCAAGCATCATAATTGATACCATAAGTAATGCGATAAATTTTTTGCTTTTTTTCATAATTTTACCTCTCCTTTTTAATAATTATGTTAATATTTAATACTAACCCTTTTTAATGTGCAGCTGTTATTTTATATTTTTCTTTGCTGCTAACTTTCCTATTCTTATCCTGCTACTTTACTTTCCATATTTCCTTTGTATAGTCTCTGATGGTTCTGTCGCTTGAGAATTTACCGGCATTTACCGTATTCATAAAACATTTTCTGCGGAAAGCAAACGTATCGGAATAATCATGATTTGCTTTCATTCTTGCTTCACAATAAGGAATGAAATCTTCTAAAATATAATAGTGATCCGGTTGATGCCAGCTTGCACCTTCTAAGATGGAATCGTATAATTCTTTAAACATTCCGGTTCCCGCATCATCAAAGGTTCCATCCACTAAAGTATCCAATACTTTTCTAATTCTTGGATTCTTATTATAAAGCTCTTTTGGTTGATATGTTTTACTTATCTTCTCAATATCTTCAACTCTGGCTCCAAAGATGTAATTATTCTCTTCCCCTGCCTGCTGTACAATCTCAACGTTTGCTCCGTCATAGGTGCCAAGTGTTACAGCACCGTTTAGCATAAACTTCATATTGCCTGTTCCGGAAGCTTCGGTACCAGCTGTTGAAATCTGCTCTGAAATGTCAGCTGCAGGTGTTAGTTTTTCGGCATAAGAAACATTATAGTTTGATACAAATATTACCTGCATCTTATTCCTTACCTCTTTGTCGGCATCAATCATCTTAGCTATCTCATTAATATATTTGATGATGCCCTTTGCTCTAAAGTACCCCGGTGCTGCTTTTGCCCCAAATATAAAAGTTGTTGGGTTAAATTCTTTTATTCTGCCATCCTTTAGACCAAAATATAGATCCAAAATTGAAAATGCGTTTAATAATTGACGTTTATATTCATGTAATCGCTTCACCTGTATATCGAATATAAAGTCAGGGTCTACTGTGATTCCCTCAAGTTTATAGATGTAATCTGCCAATTGTCTCTTCTTAATTCTTTTGATATCACCGTATTCTTTTAATACGGCATTGTTATTAACATATTTTTCGAGCCCTTTTAATTTATCCAGATCAGTAATCCAGGAGTTCCCAATTTTATCAGTAATAAATCCGGATAACTCCATGTTGGCAAGAGCTAACCACCTTCGTTGGGTAATTCCATTGGTTTTATTATTAAATCGCTCCGGATATATCTCATACCATTCATGCAAAGCATCATTCTTAAGAATATCTGTATGTAACTGCGCTACCCCGTTGGTAGAATGGGTTGCATAGATAGCAAGTCTTGCCATATAGATTAAACCATTATCTATAATCATATAAGGCGCCTGCTCTTCTTTTGTTATCTTGCCAAATGCCTTAAGATCTTTTACTAATGCTTTTTGAATCATAATTACATATTTATAAACGTTAGGAATCACTGCCTTAAATAACGGTACACTCCATTTTTCCAATGCTTCAGCCATTACCGTGTGATTGGTATAAGCAAATGTCTCTTTGGCAATACGAAATGCTTTCACAAAAGAGATTCCTTCTTCTTCCATTAATATTCGGATTAACTCTGGAATAGCAACTACTGGATGGGTATCATTTAATTGAATTGCAAATTCGTTGGCAAAACTATTAAAATCTTTCCCATGTTTTTCTTTAAACCTTTTGATAATATCCTGCAGTGATGCGCTGGCAAAGAAATATTGCTGCTTTAACCTTAATTTTTTACCTGCATCAGTTGTATCGTTAGGATACAAAAGACTTGAGATTGCCTCTGCTTCATCTCTGCTTTTCACTGCTCTATCATATTTTTGTTCATTAAATAAGACAAAGTCAAAAGCCTCAAGGGGTTCCGCCTGCCATAAGCGGAGTGTATTAATCTTCTTGCCGCCATAACCTATGACTGGAGTATCATAAGGGACTGCGTATACTGACTGGTTCTTAAAGTTAATTTGAATTCGTTCGTTCTCTTTGCGGACTGACCAGGGATCTCCTGCCTTTTGCCAGTCATCTGGTGCTTCCATCTGGAAACCGTTCTCAAAAGATTGTTTAAATAAACCATATTTATAACGAATTCCATATCCATTTAAAGTAATTCCATTAGTTGCACCAGAATCCAGGAAACAGGCTGCCAGTCTTCCCAGTCCACCATTACCTAATGCTGCATCTTCAATATCTTCAAAAATACGAATATCTAAATTATGTTCACTCATTAGTTCAACAAATTGGTTTAATAGCCCCATATTCAATAGATTGCTATAAATTAATCGTCCAATTAAAAATTCAGCAGATAAATAACATACCTTCTTCTCAGCCGCATCTAAACTCCAGTCCCTGCCCAATGTTTTCATGGCTGCTTTTGAAACTGCATTATATAGTTCCACTGTTGTTGCATCTTTTATTGTTTTACTGTAATCTAAATCTAAGATGGTCTCAATATTGGTTTTAAAATTGTTATCCATATTTTTACCTATTGTATATCACATCTAATACAGAAGTGATACTGCCTCAAATTAATTGGTTAAAAGATGAGGCATCTACATTACCTTTCTTCCGTTATTTCTTTTAACTTTCCAGTCATGCCTGGGCGGCTTCGCCTGCCGGCACAAATTTCACACTTCCTTCAAAATGTTCTCGTCGTCTGGGTCCATTTCTTTCTTAGGTGCTCTTCCATATAAATAAGCCATTTGCTTAAGTTTCTCTTCCTCTATGCTGCCATACTGCTTCTTAGTCAAACGCCACTTCCAGTTGTTACCAACGGTTGATGGAACATTCATTCTTGCTGAGTTATCTAATTTTAGCAGATCCTGCATCTGCAGAATAACTACTTCAGCAATGGAAGAGTAAAGTGTTCTTATAATTACATCCGGAAGATCTTCTGGATTAGTTACATTAAAATAACTAAGAATGAATTCCATTTCCTCTTCTGTTTTGCTGTTTAATGATCCGACCAGTGTTTCATTATCGTGGGTTCCTGTATATGCAACAATATTGGTTGTAGTGAAATTGTGGGGAAGAAAATCATTGTCCACATTACCATCTAACCCAAATTCAAGCACTTTCATTCCTGGATATCCAAGTTCCTGAATGAGATTCTTCACTTCAGGTGTAATCTCGCCCAAGTCTTCTGCTATAATTTTAGCATGGGGGGTGGATCGCTTTACCACTTCCATTAGCTTACCCCCTGGTCCCGGACACCAGCTTCCAATTCTCGCCGTAGGATACTCTGCGGGTATGGAATAATAATTAACAATTCCGATAAAATGATCGATGCGGATAACATCATACAAATTAGCGGATGATTCCATACGTTTACTCCACCAGAGAAAATCTTGTTTCTCCATCTCATCCCAACGGTAGAGCGGATTGCCCCATCTCTGTCCGTCCTCAGAGAATAAATCAGGCGGTACTCCTGCTACATGAATGGGCTTCTTTCTCTCATCCAATTGAAACAAATCACCATGTACCCACACATCGGCACTGTCTAGCGCCACATACAATGGTATATCCCCGATGATAGATATTCCTTTTTTATTAGCATAATCTTTGACCTTATGCCACTGCTCACTAAATTTAAACTGACAGAATTTCCAAAAGTCAATTTCCTCCCATAACAATTTGCTATTGACTTTGATTGCTTCCGATTTTCTAAAACGAATATCTTCGTCCCAGGACAGCCATTCTTTGTTATCAAAATGACCCTTTACTGCCATATATAAGCTGTAATCATCCAGCCAAAACTCTGAATCTTCACAAAACTCGCGATATTCCTTTGTTTCCTTATGTCTACTTCTTAAGAATGCTGATTTTAATACCTGAAATCTTCCTTCATATATTTTACTATAGTCAACAAAATTCTGATCTTCCTGCCATAGATATGTATTAATTTCTTTTTCGGATATAAGCTTTTCCTCAACCAGGTAATTAAAATCTATAAAATATGGATTTCCTGCAAATGCGGAGAAGGATTGGTAAGGACTGTCCCCAAAGCTTGTTGGGCCTACGGGTAATACCTGCCAGTACTGATATCCTGCGCGGTATAAAAAATCTACAAATTCATAACTTTCCCTTCCCAGAGTTCCGATTCCATATGGTGAGGGCAAAGCACTAATTGGCATCAATATACCTGCACCTCTATTTAATTTTTGGATTGTATGCATATTCATGTTTGACACGCTCACCTTTTCATTTTGAATGTATTTTCGAGAAGTTTCGAAATTATATTTAAAGAATAACATCAATTATATACTTTGTCAATAGCATATTTAAAAATTTATAGTTAATATTTATAGTTTTGTTGTAATCTCTTTTACTTATTTGTATAATATTATCATTTAATAAGTTTAGTTTCGAAAAGCCTACTTAAAGTGCAATTTGGGGTTATCTTCATTTTATGAGTGACATATACCGATATTCGAGAAAAAGTGAAAATATATACAAAAATTCATTGAAAAATTGTATTAAATTACAAAGATTGAAGTATATAAAAAAAGAATATTGAAAAGAAAATATGAAAGGTATATACTATCTCTAGACTTCCTCTACTAGACCTATACTAGAATAGGAATCTTGTTTCTACAGTAGGATATTCATCAAGGAGGAATACAAATGGCTACAATTAAGGATATTGCCAATAAACTTGGAATTGCAGTCAGCACTGTTTCCAAAGGTTTGAATGGTGCCAGCGATATAAGTGATGAGATGAGGCAGCTGGTACTTGATACCGCTGTAGAGATGGGCTATGCATCGAAGAAACTGCGTGCAAAGGGAACAAGGAAAGTATGCATTTTTATTGAGAATATGGATTATGAGAATATTGACCAGTTTGGTTATGATATTATCGTTGGATTTAAGTTATCTGCTGCAAGACGGCATTGGGATGTTACTGTAGTGCCAGCTAACCTTAATATGCAGACAAAAGAGAAATATGATTCCTATATGCTAAAGAATGGTTATAGCGGCGCCTTTTTACTCGGTTTTACACTGCATGATGACTGGGTAACTCAAGTGCAGAAAACTACGGTTCCAACTGTTTTGTTGGATAATTATATTGATAGAAATACCCATGTTGGATATGTAGGAACCGATAGTAACGAAGGTATTGATTTGGCAGTAGACCATTTATATGGTCTTGGGCATACTAAGATTGCATTCTTAAATGGTTCAAAGAATTCTATGGTATCCGAACAGCGTTATCAGGCATTTATACAAAGCATGACAAATCATGGTCTTTCTCCAGACGATAAATTAATAGAGTATGGTTATTATGTGCCGGATTGTGCTAAGGATCATGTGCCTACCTTCTTAAAACATGGAGCAACTGCAATTATGTGTGCTAGTGACTTAATTGCTTCCGGTGTAATTGCAGAAGTTAACAAACTTGGGCTTAGGGTACCTGAAGATATTAGTGTAATTGGTTTTGATGATCTACCTCTTGCTGCCCATTTATTACCACCATTAACTACCATAAGGCAAGACCGTATCGATTTGGGAAAAAGTGCTTTTCTTTTGTTAGACGGACTCATTCACAATGTAACTATTAGCAAATTATTATTAAGAGCTAAGTTTGTTCAAAGGTCCTCAACTGCACCTTACAAAAAATGATGAACCAAGGTATAATCTAAAAGATTTGAGGGTCAAATCCTAATAGTAAAATTAACTTAAACTAAGGAATAAACGTAAATATTATTCTGGCATAAAAATGCCAGTTAAGTAGACCCTTTATAACGGTCCGCTTAACTGGCATCTATTTAACTTTATTTACGCTCTGATAGCGCTTTACTAACCCTCTTAAACTTTATAACCTCTGTTTTGTTCCCTAGGATCAATCGATACTTCATTTAATGATCCTTTTCCATAAGTTAAACCTGCATAAAGCTGTTGGGTATTCTGCATTACAGGACCGGATGTGTCGGTTTTACTTATCTCTTTAAAGCCTTTCATTAATTTTTGAAGCACCGAAACTGCACTGTCTAAAGTGCCTGGAATTTTCTTAAATAACGCAGTTATAATCGCTTTATTAACATATATGTATAGACTCATAAGTTCATATGACAGTCCATAGGTATAATCCAAGGTTCCCATTAATTCATTAAGAAATCTCTGGGCTTGTTTTAATTCTTTTGTATATGTGGCATTATCCCCTTCGTTATACGCATTTTTTGCTGCTTGCAGGTCAGTCAGTATTATTTCATACATTATAACAACCAATTCACTTCTTGAGGCCTGGGATACTCTTAAGGTATAAGCCTGTATTAATTCATTTGTCATAGCTAACCTCATTTTCTATTAATTAAAACATCTTAGTGATTTAAAAAATCCTACTATTTCCTATTAGCCTTGTAATAATGTTAAGATAGTTTGTGGTCGCTCATTTGCCTGTGCTAACATTGAAGTACCTGCCTGTGCCAGTACATTTTTCTGAGTGTAAGTTGCCATTTCTTCTGCCATATCCACGTCTTCAATTCTTGATAATGCTTCCGTCATATTCTCTGAGGTTACATCAAGGTTGGAAATGGAATGCTCCAAACGATTCTGATATGCACCTAATTTGGCGCGGATTGCTGTAACTGTAGTAACAGCATTATCATATGCAGTAATTGCCTTTTGAGCACCTTCCTCTGTTCGGATATCCGCCGTATCTACTCCAAGGGTTTTCGGAGTTACTTTTGGAATTCTGACATTCATTGTCTGTCCCTCATTTGCTCCAATCTGAAGTTCCATTGGACCGGCATCAAGAACTGTGACATTAACATCGGATGGAAGTGGAGCAATCTGTTCTGCTTCAAATATCATCTCAAAATTACCGGTATCTGTTACAGTAATTAATTTTCCATCGGATGACAAAGTTGCCGTACTATTATAACCGGATACTATATTGGCTGTTGCATCAACACCGTAATCTACTGCTGGAGTTGTAATTCCTAATCTGGTAGATAACGCTGTGTTACTGCTTGCAATATTAATCGAGTACTTTGACCCATAAGCTCTGGAAACAAATTCCAAGTTACCAGAGAGAGCATCAATGGATGCATCAATTCCTAAAATGTCACAGGTATCACGTATCTTCTCAAAAACAGTTATGCTGTCTTCTCCCTCTTCAATGGTAATATCCACTCCGTTAATATTAATTTTTCCATCTTCACCAGATCCGATTGTTGTAGCAAAGAACGCTGCAGTACCGTTAATAACTGCCTGTTCTGCATTACCGGTTACCTCAATTGAATAGTTTCCTTTTTCTACAGCATCTGATAAAGATACTAAACTGACAGAAGAGTTGTCAGAATAGGATTTCTGATCAATATTTCCGTTTAATAATATTTTTGTATTAAACTCTGTAGTATCAGAAATTCTTTGTATTTCATCTTTTAACTGTTCAATCTCTGCCTGAATGGAAGCTCTGTCTTGCGTAGTATTGGTTCCGTTTGCCGCTTGTACTGCAAGCTCTCTCATTCTCTGTAACATAGAACCAACCTCGATTAATGCGCCTTCTGCTGTCTGAATAACTGAGATTCCATCCGATGCATTTCTGGAAGCTTGGTCTAATCCTGCAATCTGCGTCTTCATTTTTTGTGAGATTGCCATTCCAGCCGCATCATCTGCTGCCCTATTGATACGAAAACCAGAGGAGAGTTTTTCTAAGCTTTTATCTAACTGGCTATTGGTGCGGAATAATTGATTATTTGCTTTTAATGCTGATATGTTATGATTAATTCTCATAGGTACTCCTTGTCTCAATGTTTTTTATTTGGATTAATAAAGTTCTTGCTAAATTATATAAAGTTTGTGTAGATACTGTATCTGTCTGAGTCTCAGCTTCAGCTGTTTCATCGGTATCATGATTGCTGTAAGAAAAAGATAAATTTTGTTTTTTATCTATTCCATAATTCATCTGATTAACTTCAAATCCTATTTCGTTTACCGCACTAATTATATCTTCCCTTGCAGACTTAAGATAATCTAATCCGGTACGGTTATCGGCAAGAATAAGACCTTTCATTACATTTTCTTTTACCGATAATTCAATATTTACCTGCCCCAAGTTCTCTGATTTGACAGACATTCTTACCTTACCGCTTTCTTCTGTATTTCTTAAAATAGTCACATTCACCTGGGTAATTTCATCCCCTACTGGAATTGGAATCGTATAATTTTCCCTACTTGCAAGCTTTTGTATAAGTGCCATACCATTGTTAAATCGTTTCAGGTCCCATATCTCCTGTGGGTTTATTATATCACTGTTATAAAGGGAATCCTGGACTTTGCTGACTTGATCCTTTATATCCTGGTAGGTTCCTGCAATGGTATCAGGATTGTTAAATGCATCAATTAATTGGTCCGTCACTGATGTGATATCCTCCAATGGCTGGAACTGGGCGTTACTATTATCTGCCAGGATGTTATTATCCTTTCCCATCACTTTCTTCCATTGTTTAAAAATTGTCTGGTCCGTGCTTAACATATCTTTTGCTGCCTGTATATTCTGTATGCTATTAGGTAAATGGAAGGTTTTTAATAAATTTAATGCATCGCCGGAATCCTTTGTCAATTCCTGAAATTCTTTTGTCTGTTGAATCCAGTACTCCTGCTCCAAAGTCATATTATCCGGCAACTGCTCCATATTCTCATATAGTTTCTCCGCGGACATTGTTAGGACTTTAGCTATATCTCCCATATCAGTAAGCTTTTGCGGAGTAATCTCGTCCATGATATCTCGTAGTAAATGGTTCATATATTCGAATTTGTTATCAATAGTTTCATTTCTTTCAGTTGCCGCGCCGTGATATCCCTGCTGAATCTGGCTGGTGATACTTGGTTCATTTACGGTAAATTCTTTAAGACTTCCAAAACTGTCATCAATATCTGCATTAACTCCACCACTCTTAACAGTTCTGACTGCAGTTAATAAGTTATTTAAATTAATTTCCTGATCCGCTTTTATTACTGCCCCTAAGGCTGCGCCATGGGTTTTTTCTACAGCATTTAGCAGTCGGTAAATACCAATATAGGATTTCTTCTCATCTTCTGTAATCCCATGCTCTTTTTCTAATTTCCACAAGAACTTGCTGTATTTTTCTTCTTTACTTACACCTAATTGATCCTTTATCTCTTGAATCTGCAGGTTTAGCTCATCTATTGGAATATTAATTGGATTAATTCCATTTTTTATAAGTGTGACGGTGACTGCCGGTTGTAAGTTCTTAAACAGATCGTTAACCTGTTGATCATAAGTCTTTATATTTTGAATATTTTCCTCTGTAATCTCCATCTGATTATAGCCTAAGATTCGTACCGCTCTTTCATTTGCAGCAGTTGTCTCTAAATCCATACTAGTAAGAATATCATCCACATTACGAAACGCCTTTGCAATAGAATCCCCCATGTCTGACCTGGGTGAAGTCATAAGAGTCTCATACGCCGTCCTTGCACTTTCAAAAGACTGTTTCATGCCCTGTCCGGCTTCCAGTAAACTGCCTACTGTTTGTATCTTGCGGCTTTCTAACGTACTGCCTAGAATATAAGCCGGCATGCTTTTTAACTGCTCGGCGCCCTCTAAGCTTCCCTTTAGGAAATCGATAGAATCCTGATTTATGGAAACATCGCCTTCCTGCAATAAATTGCGGTAATATTGATCTTCCAGCTCTTTTAAACCCTCTACTATTTTACTCAGGCTGTCTGTATCCAGAAGGAGACCTCGTTGGTTTAACTGCCCACCAGCTTCTAATGTCATCTTAAGCCGGATTTCTTCTAATTGTCTTCTGACTGTAATACTGGCGATATCCACCGAATTCTCCTCAGTCAAAGCGGACTGTTCTAAATTAGATGATGCAGTTTCCGATGTAAATGAACCATTCTCTGATAGCTGATCCGTATTTATTTTACTTTTGGTAACTTCACTCTGTGCTTTTAATAATTCTTTTAGATTAATCTCTGTTCTAAGTTCACTTGATTTGCCCTTCACCGCTATATCAATTGCTTCATCACTAATTAAGTGAAAGGCTTCTATATTTTTCTTAATACGTTCTGCATTACTATTACCTGAACTTAAATTTGCTGTTTCCGCTGGTTTACCAAGGGATAATGCTTTCACTGCCTTGTCCATCACAAGGTCCAGATTAAGTTCTTCTTTCACTGTATTTAAATCTTGTACTGCATAGATATTATCTTCTGTCAGCGGCAATTGATTTTGAAACAGCCACTTTGCAATGGTAATATTTTCATTGTTATTTTCAAGTCCCGCTTCTGTAATTATATCATTTGCCTGTCCCTGAATGCTATTCCATGTTTCTTCCGATACATTGATTGCTGGGGAATAACTGCCGCTATGCTGCGCTTTATAAACATTCTGAATCGTAGGCTCTAATTGATTCTTAATCATATAACTCATAGCTTTATCCGTCATCTGTATAGCAGCGTTAGTCATCTTAACAGCACCTGCGATTCTAGCTATGTTAGCATCTGTTACCGGCATATCCGCTTTCTCTAGTCTCTCTATGATCTTCCTGTTTATTCCAGTCCCGCCTGCCATATTCAAAACAGCCTCTCTATGTACCTCTAATTCTTCTACCTGCTGTTCCAGAGATTCGCTTTTTACTGTACGCTGACTTTTAATACGAGTCAGAGCCCGGTCTAGACGTTCTATATTATACTGTTCCAGAGAAATACCTTCTTTCGTTATACTTTCATAATCCTCTTTCGTTAAACGATCTCCGTTATTCTCTAACTGTTCCTCTTCCGATGTTATATCACTTTCTTGCTGTTTAACATAGTCACCTGTAGCTTCTTGTTTATTATAGGTAATCTGGTCTGGATCCACTTTCATATCATCTTGTTTAAAAATACTGCTTTTTATAGGGGCAGTTTCTGATGTGGCTGCAACTTTATTATCAACACCAGACATTCTATTATAATCCTGCCAGGCATTATTCTCAGGCATTTGTTCCATTAAACCGCTTTTTTCATATGCTGCACTTACCTTCATAGACGTTTCCTTCACCTCATACCTGTTCTTAAGTTTCCATATGCTATCTATTTCGGCAGAAAGTTTAGAAATCTTTATAATTATAATAAAAAAACACCAATAACCTGCTTTCAAAGGTTATTGGTGTTTCTATGACGATATACTCCCCTAAGTAATCCTCACTAAAAATCTCCACTTTCCTAATTCCATTCAATTTAGACATTACTACTTTTTGTTACGTAATTCCTGAACTGATTTTGGCTCAACTGGCTGATATATTCCGTAAATTGAAGCTGCACCAGCTGCATCCACAGCTGCCTTATAACCAAGTTTTGCTACTGCTTTTAAAATCATCTTCTTCATACAGTCATCTCCTTTCTGCTATTAATTTCTACAATCATTAGTATTGCTATCATTACTAAAGTAATTGTTAGTGTTAGTGCATATTCCTTTATGAGAAAATACAAAATACATGCGGCCACCGTCCAGCCGACACTAATCCATATACTTATCTTTCTATATTTTACCTTATTCTCTTCTGTCAATTTTTTATTGGCATTCTCGATGGGAGCATATTCCAATACACTTCCAATGTAGATAGACAAAAATATGATTAAGTATACAAAGGACATCTCATGATATAAAAGTTTTGATACGGCTATCGTAAGCAAAAATACAATAACAAAAATTACATTACATTTTAAATAGCTATCAGCATGATATCCGCCGCTATATAACCTGGTAATAACAAACACGATGTAGAATATAACAGCACTCGGGATTTGATGTAGCAAAATTCCTGAGATAAGGACTAAGGATAGATTTAACATACTTGACAATAGAATCTCATATCCATATATGTAGATATCTTTTTGCTCATCCGGAATAATTTTATTTTTAAATAAAGAATCCGCTATTATCGTTGCAAATTTATGAATCACATGAAGCCCCCTCAATATGTGTATTTCAAAATGTTTGCCTTTAAACTGATAATAGCGGATTCCCTATTTTATTTCAATAGCCTGTACACATTTGGATCAATATAAGACACATTTGGTAAAACGATGTTGTTTAACCATGAATCTTAAGCCAAACATCGGATATAAATTGACCGTTTTCTTCATAATAATTCACCATGCCATTATACTGATTCACAATATCTTTTATACTTAATGTTCCAAGCCCATGTTTATGCTTATCTGTTTTGGTAGAAATTAAGTTTGGATTTGTTGCTAAAACAGAATCATTAATTGAATTATTAATGTTTATAATCAGATAATTTCGATCCTCATATATTTTAACAAGAATCTCTCCATTCTCGATCTTCATACATGCTTCAATGGCATTATCTAACAAATTAGCAAGTAATATACTTAAGTCTAATTCAGCAATGGCAGTAATATTTCCATTAATTTGATATTTGATATTAATTCCCTGCTGCTTGCAAAGAGCTATTTTAGAGTTAAGAACTGCATTAAATACATCGCTATTGGTGACTACTATGAGAGTGCCAAAGCTCATCTTATTATTCCCAAGACTTTCCAAATAGCTCATGGCTTCCTGGTGTTTTTTATTATGTAATAAGGTAATGGCACATTCTATATAATTCTTCATATCATGACGAATCTTTCTTACTTCCTCATAGGATGCCTTCATCTCAATTAAACTTTTTTCCTGTTCTGCAAGTTGCAGTTCCTTTAACGAATACTGGAACTTTTCTCTGTTTCTGGCACTAATAGTAATAAAGATGTAATAACTTAAAACATTAATTACAATCAGACTTACAACAATCATAACAGCAACCCAATCACTATGATTAGACTTTGGATTAATCATAATCAGGTCAAAAACTAATACCGCTGCTATAAAGGACATAAGAAATACCCCAAAGATTGCAAACCAATCCGCATGGGATAAGGTGAATTTGTTTTTTTTCTGGGTGCGTAAAATCATTCGTGTCAGAAAAAAGAAAACCGCCTTATCCAATAAAATGATTAATAGTCTTATTATGCTTCTGTCTGTTATCAATTCTGCTATTTCATGGTCAGATATGTAGTTGAATAATGTGAAAATAGCAACAGATAAAATTAATTTAAGCCCATTGATAATACTGGCGGTTAATATCTTCTCAAAGATAGAACCATTGAGAAAAAATATACCATATGCTACTAAAATTGCAGTGTAGATATACCCCACCTTACTTTCAAATAAAGTAATGCTATTTAAAACCAAGGTGGTAAAAAGTATGGCTAGAAAACAAAGCAAGAAGCCTATGTAACTTTTTTTATCCTTCTTATATTTCCATCCAAGATAGTGTGTTGGAAATTCTACAAACACAAAACTGTCAAAAGCTGTTGCTGCTAATTCAATTATACTCCACATCATACGATTATACTCCTTGTCTTACATAATACTGAAGCTTTTGCTTAACCGTCGCGGTTCTATGTCTGCTTAAAGGTATCTCCTCTTCATTTATCAGCCTTACTTTACTTTTATCAATAGAGAAAATATATCTGTAATTCACCAGATATCCACTATGTACGCGAATAAAACCATAGTTTTCACATTGTTTTTCTAAATTGCCAAGATTTCCTTTTATTCGATAGGTTTCTTTCGTTGTATGAACAAAAATATCATGCCGGTAGCTTTCGATATAACTAATGTCTGCATATCGTATGGATGATTCTGTGCCATTAAACTTAATGGAGAAAAGGTTATTCTCATTGCATATTTTACGTTTTAAAGCGGTAACAGCCTCCGGCAACTCTTCCCGTGCATAACATTTACGAATAAATCGAAAGGGCCGGTATTGTATGGATTGATATACTAAGTCTTCATGACTTGTAATGAAAATAATATGAACGAATTGGTTCTTTCTACGGATTTGTTCTGCAATATCTATTCCAGTAATCTCTGGCATATCTATATCAAGGAATAGAATATCAAAGTCTAAATCATTACTGTCAGACAATAATTTTCTCCCACTTTGGTAGGATTTTATCTGGATATCAATACTTTCATTTACAAAAAGTATTTCTAGCTGTCTGGACAATTCCTCTATAAATATTCGCTCATCATCACAAATTGCAATTTTAACAGTCATAATATTATAACCTGCCTTTTCGTGTAATGTGAATACAATAAAATAAGACTAACCAAAAGTGTACCTTCACAAACATGCACACCAATCAGCCAGTCTTATTTTACAATAGTTTTTGCCCTCTCACGTTCCCCTACGCGTTTCCATCCTCTAGAACAATACCTTCTCGTATTGACTTATTTGATAATATCATTTTTTGTAGGATTTGTCAATAGACTGTGTGCATTTCATTTATTTATTGTGTTTTTTACTAATGTAAAGTGTTAGGCTTCTATTCGAAAGAATGCACTTACTAAGGATTCCAAATATCCCTGGTCTAAAACTCCCATTGTTTCTCTTGCGGAATGCATTGCCAATAATGGAACTCCCAAATCAATTGTCTTCATTGGAAGCCAGGATGAAATAATTGGACCTAAAGTCTGGCCGCCCGGCATGTCCGAGCGTTTTACAAATTTCTGATATTTAATTTTTTCATTTTCACATATCTGCTGCATGATTGCAACAGCTTCCGTATCAAATGTATATTTCTGATTGGTATCGATTTTAAAGACTACTCCGCCATTTAATATGGTCTGATTAATGGGGTCATATCTTTCCGGACGGTTTGGATGCAATCCATGTGCTACATCAACCGATAATAACATACCATCTGCCACTGCCTCAAGCATTTGATTTCTTTTATCACACTCTAAGCCGATATAGATTTTCTCTAGCAGCATATTCAGTAATGCGGAATCCGCTCCCTGTTTGCTCTTGCTACCCACTTCTTCATTATCATATAATGCAATTAGATTAATTCCTGTACTTCTTCTGCCAGCAATGATACTATTTAGCAAAGCTAAAACCGAAGTTAAATTATCAAGTCTGGGTCCGGATATAAATTCCTCCTTCATTCCTAAGAGGCAGGCTTCCTCTGCATTATAAATGTATAAATCAAAATCTAATATTTCATCCTTTTCTACCCCTAACTGCTCTCCTATAAAGCGAAGGAAGAAATCATCTTTATTGATGGTTTCATTCAACATAGCCATGAGAGGAAGTGTATCCATCTGTTTATTTAATTCGAGTCCTTTATTAACCTCTCTGTTTATATGAATTGCTAAATTAGGAATGGTTAATACTGGTCTTCTTACATCCATTAATTTTAAGTCAGGGTGAAATGGCTCTTTGCTACGCAACGCGACTCTTCCAGCAATGGATAGGGGTCTATCTAACCAGGTATTCAGAATAGGGCCACCATAAACTTCTGTATCAAGCTTTAAATATTCATTTGAGTTCATCTCTGCTTTGGGCTTTACGTGAAATCCCGGCTGATCCGTATGTGCTGCTGCAATTCTTAGATTCTGTCCCGCTTTAAAATCACTGCCTATAGTAAATGCAAACAATGTTGTGCCAAAGGTATTCACATAATACGCTTTGCCAGGCTGCAATTCCCAGGAATCTTTCATTTTAAGTTCTAAAAATCCTTCTGCTTCTAACTTTTTAATTCCTTCCTCCACTGCCTGATATGGTGAAGTTGCATTATTTATATATGTTAATAATTCACTTATTTTATTACTCATCATGTTAACTCCTTCCTATTGTGCCATATATTTGTATTATAGTATAAAAATAATTTTTAAACAATGATTTATGAAAACTTATTAATTATAGTAACAAAACTTATTACTTATGGATTGATATCTGGTTTTTAACTAATTTTATACCGTAAAGTTTTGCCATTTACTTGACGTTTTTGCTGCTTCGTCTTATTCTTAAATAAAACATAGATTGGAGTCTTCTATGAACCAAATATTATTTGCACAGGCATGCAATAAAGTAATAGATCAGCAGAGAGCAACGGGTGGCATCGGTACCTTAGGCGAAAAGACGGTACATGCTGTACTAAAGGATTATTTGTCGCCTGACCATACATTTCAGGAAATAAAAGTTGGGAATTATTACGCAGATATTATGAATGAAAATAAAATTATAGAAATTCAAACCAGACAGTTTAATGTCTTAAGAAATAAATTAAACCTATTCTTAACCCTAAAACCTGTAACCATTGTATATCCCGTCCCATTTACAAAATGGCTGCGATGGATTAACGATGAAACAGGAGAGATTAGTGCACCTCGCAAATCTCCCAAGGCAGGCACCCCCTATATGATATTTCCTGAGTTATACCGCATAAAAGATTATTTATTGCATCCTAATCTTAACCTTCATATTATTCTAATGGATCTGGAAGAGTATAGATTTTTAAACGGCTGGAGTAAGGATAAAAAGAAGGGTTCTACAAGAAGTGACCGAATTCCAATCCAGCTTGTTGATGAGATTATAATAGAAAGTCCTTGTGATTATAGTAAGCTTATACCTGCTGAATTAACCAATGAATTTACTACCATGGATTATCAGAAATCTTCCAGACTGAGCAGGTCCCAATCTGTACTGGCTTTAAATATTCTTCATCATGTAGGTGCCGTAAAACGAGTTGGTAAAAAAGGAAGAGCGTATCTTTATTCCCGTGAAAATTGCTGATTTTAGAATTTAAGGGGCAATCTTTAGTTTTTGTTGGTGAATGAATAGTGCTGTCTATATTCAGCACTATTCATCATTTAGAAATTTTGAGGCTTTTACCCCTTAATCTATTGTTCTTTATTTTTATTCTTTATTTTTATTCTGTATTTTTATTCTGTATCATTATTCTTTATCATTATTCTTTATATTATTCTTCCTTATAATTTTTTCGATATTCCGCCAGCAGCAAGTCAACCATTCTACCGTAACTTTTCACACCGTCTCCCTGACTATTGGCCTTTAGATAAGTATCATTCATGGTACTGGCTGCCGTGCTGATAACTGTATCTTCAAACATCTCCCAATAGTAATAACTTTGTCTTAAATCCGCTGTCATTCCGATATTATAATTATCACTGACCTGCATATATAGTTCCTTGTCCTGATTATATAATTGATTGCTGGTATAAGCTAATGCCAGCATTATGCCACTATATTGAAATATTAAATTATCGGATTGTTTACTGGCCAGATAAGCTATAAAATTTGCCTCATCTTCTCTCATAAATCCACGTAAATGAGCAAGCTCGTGGAGCATAGTTGCTGGAATTGTATATTCTGGAACATCAACATTAACATTTGCCTCCATTGCAAATGGCCAGAATATTCCAGTGATCTCCATTCTTGACATAAAGCGGGAGAAATATACCGGCTTAGGCGTTCCATAATTACCTGCTAAAATGGGATATTGCTCTGCTAATTTATCAAATGCCTCTTTTGCCGTAACGGAAATATCAGTCCAACTCGTTTCTCCAAATTGTAATGCACCGTCTTGATCAGCTGTTTCAGTAGATTTAAGCTGACTTCTAAGTTCTGCGGCCTGTTTTACCAAGTTCATATTAAGGTTATATAACTCATCAATAGAAGATTCTCTAATTTCCAATCCACTAAAGGTTGTAAAAGGATATCGATAGTAATTTACCCCTCCTAGCATAACAAATAAGAAAAGTAAAACGCTGACTACAGCTCCAAGGTTGAGTATCCCTTGGCTTAGCTGATATCCTATGCTACCCCTTTTGCCAATGGTATCTATTAATTTCCAAATAAATCGAGCAAATAATAAGAGTCCTATCACTGGCAGTACAATTAGCTCTAATTCCATTATTGAAAATGGAACTGCTCCAGAAATCAGACTAATACTTTGGGATAACCATCGATAGGTTCCTCTGGCAAATACGTATTCTGCAATTTCTTCATTCTTTTGTACCATCCACAATAGAATCAGTGAAATTGGAAGTAACACTAATATCCATGTTCTCTTTCTACAAAACGCCGTATACCATTTCAAATCTTCCCCTTGTTTCTTATCTTCCCCTTGTTTCATTTCATCACCCTTCTATTTTAATTACTAATCATCTGTGACCTAGTGATGGGTTTCAATTTTAACCGTTTCTCCGGATATACTCAAAATATCTTTCAGCTCATCTAACGAAATCTTAGTTTTCTCTGATAGTTCATAAATATCTGCAGCTCTTCCTAAATCTTCGGACATTTCTTTTGCAGTTTCGCTGATATATTTAATCTTTTCTAACATCAGGTTCTCAAAACCATCCGTATCGAGTTCAAATCCTACCGCAGCTTCGATATAATTTATTATATTCACCGAAATAAATTCTTTCAATTTGCTGCTATCAGTAACAGAAGTAATATCTTCCAGACAACTCATAAGTCCAATGTTGCCTTCCTGGATTAAATCTTCCAATAAAGTTCCTCTGTTTATATAGTTTCTTGCAACCTTAACCACATATTCAAGATACCCCTCAACTAGTCGGCTTTTGGCAGCTGAATCTCCCTCCGTTATACGGTGGAATAAGGTCTGCTCTTCTTCCGTAGACATAGGTTTTATTGCACTTAGGTCCTCAAGATACATTGCTAGATATGCGGAATCTTTATGATTTGTACTATCATTCACTTTATCCGCTTCTTTGCTTTCTTCCTCTGCATCTTCAGTGGCCTGGGGTTCTTCCGTTTGTTCTTCCGTTTGTTCTTCTGATTTAATAGATTCTGCATATTGTGAGATAGCAGAAGCATAATTCTTCTCGAGATATCCTTGAATCTTGATATGGTTGGCCGCTAAATAAGCGTAAATCTGGTCATACTGTGTTTCACTTAACTTCATGTCTCCAAACAAGGTTTTTATCTCTTCTATACTTAAATGATTGCCCTGAACTCTTGCTACTTCTAAGATGTCTTTAAGCATATCCTGAAATTTGATTTTATCATTCATTTAAAATAACCCTACCTTTCTAAATATTATGGCTTTTTAAATAATATGGCCTACCTTAATTTTAGCATAGATGAAGCTTTATCGCAATTTGATTATTCTGTATATATGATTTGAGGGTCAAAAGCCTCAAAATTTATAAATGATGAATAGTGCTGTATATATATTCGATTTGGCGTCGACCGGCCGAGAACACTGTTCATA
>JAQZAX010000157.1 GCA_029239455.1 Anaerocolumna sp. | reverse complement strand
AAAAACGCTCCGCGTGGATGCGCACTCGCACGTAAAGTATATGCCAGCTTTGCTGGCCGCGCTCGGCGCGAGAATGTGCCAAGGCACATTCTTTGTTCTATATAACCCATATACCTTAATGTTAATTTACACTATTGAATGAAATAAAAAGCTATGTGAGAATAGTCCTATGTTTTTTACATTTCTTGTTTGCTATAATGTTTAATATAATACTAAAAAATGGCAATATAAATTTTTAGTTGACATTAGGAAGTAATATATTGTAAAATGGGTGTTAATTAATTACTTTTTAAAAAGAGAGGCAGAATATGAATACAAAAGATCAAAAAATAAAAGTCGAAATGCAGCAAAATGCTATTGCAACTAAGGTTTTATGGATATCTGTTTTTTTGGGTGTCATATGTAATTATTTTGGAGGCTCACCGATTGATGTCATATTTGTATTAATGAGTTTAGGGTTATTTGTTGCATTGGTATTTACCTTTATATCAATAAAAAAAGTATTTACATCCTGGGCAAAATACTTAGCCTTTGCAGGTCTGATTGTCCATGCTATCATAATCACTTATGTAGACCCCAGATTAAATAGTGTATTTCTCTTGTTTTTTAATCTAATATTTGTTAGTCTGTTCCTTAAAAAATCCCTTATTATTTTAACCTATGCCTCTAATATAATTATGATATTTGCATTCTATTATATATACGGTGAAAAAATGTTTACCGGATATAATAATATGCAGGGCTTATTAATTATTTTGTTCTATATGGCATTAGCTTCTGTAATATTATTTGAATTGGTTGCAATGATTCAGAGATTGCAAAAAGAAGCAAAACAACAGCTTCAGGATGCCGCGGAAAGCAGTTTAATGCTCCAGAATATATTAAGTCGTGCATCCGAGTCAGTGCAGTTTTTAAATAATTTCAGCGTACAGGTAAAGGATGACATGGCTTCCACAGCTAAGGCATCCGAAGAAATGAGTGCTTCTTTTTCCGATGTTGCTGCAAGTACGGAAGAACAATTATCAAGTGCTGAAGCAATTAAGGAATATGTAGACATGAATTATAAACATACCATGGATATAGTTGATGCTTCAAAGGAGCTGAAGCAGTTAGCAGCAGACAACACTAAGATAATTGATAACGGTAATGAGAACCTCCATCATATGACAGAGAAAATCAGCTTACTGGGTGAAACTATCAATGAAACAGCCGATTTAATGGAAGAGTTTAATAGCAAAAATAAAAATATTGAAGAAATTCTCATAAGTATTAACAATATTGCCCAACAGACTAATTTATTATCATTAAATGCAAGTATAGAAGCAGCTAGGGCTGGAGAGCTTGGAAGGGGTTTTAACGTAGTAGCCGATGAAATCAGAAAATTAGCTGAAAGCAGTGCAGAAAGTGTAGGAAAAATTGGACTGATTTTAAGTAAGGTAATGGATGAATCAACTGAAATTGCAGAAAAAATCAGGGTTGGACAAAACGTAATGAATGAAAGTCAGCAATATACTGATTTGACTAAGGATAATTTTCAGCAGATCTCTGATTTTAATACATATGTAGAGAATAACATTAAGAATATATATGACAAAATATTTAATCTTAACAATAATTCTAAAGTAATTGCAGATCAGACCAAAGAGATAACAGATTCAACAGGCAATATCAATGAGGCAATTTCAGGGATTGTTACCAATGTAGAACAGCAAAATCAGAAAATACAAAGTGTTACAAAAAATTTATATGACTTAGATAACCTTATTAAAGGACTTACTAGTCTTACAAATCAAAGTAACTGATTTGCTATGAAATATTTATTGTATTTTAATAAATTTACATCCCTGTCACATTAAACTTATACATCAAGGAGGAAAAGTAAATGAATAAGGCAATAATTATTAAATCAATTGGAATTTATCACCCAAAAGAAAAAGTAGGAAATGATTTTTATGTTGAACATTTTAAAAAATTTGACGAAAACTTAGGAGAACAGGTATCCCATCTCTTAACCCATCTTGGGAGAAATGAACGCTTTATCGCCGATTTTTCCAAAGAAAATGTTATAACCATGGCGACTGAAGCAAGCAAAGCTGCTATGGAAAATGCGGGAATTGATGCTACTGAACTGGATGGAATTATTTTTAGTACGGATACACCGGAATATACCTCTCCATCTAATGCAATAATGCTTCGGCAAGTGCTAGAAGCTGAGAATGCCCATACAGTCTATGATCTAAATGCAAACTGCGTTGGTATGGTGGTAGCGGTTGACCAGGCTCAGGCATTAATGAAAAGCAATAAGAGATTAAACAAACTACTGGTGGTTGGTTCCACTATGATTCACCATTATGGTTTGGAAACAGATCCAATTACCTATGGGGTAGTAGGAGATGCAGCCGCAGCGGTTATATTGGAATCAGTAGAGACAGATAAGAAAATAGGTTTTCTTGATTCTGTCTATGCTGCTAGAAACGATTTAAGTGATTATATTCTTATGCCAGAATGTGGTATGTCAAATATCTATAACCCATCCATTCCGGAAGATAGAAAACGTTGGATCTGGAAGCCTTTTGATACTACGGAACCAGAAATGCGAAGTGGAGAGATTATTAAGCAGGTTTTAGAGGAAAATGACTATACAGTAGATCAGGCAAATATGATATTTATGACGCAGTTCTCTGAGAATGCTATTAAAAATGTTGCAAATGCACTGAATTATCCGGTAGAACAATTTAAATATGTTGGAAACCGATATGGTTATACCGGAACTAGCAGTCCCTTTATGGCATATTATCATGCCGTTACGGAAGGGCAGATAAATGAGAACAATACCGTTGTATTTACCAGTGTAGGATCTGGACTTGCAGCAGCAGCAGTACTATATGTAGCAGGTTAATGATTAATCCTACGAAATGCTAATAATTAACAAGAAAGAGTCTGGCTTGCCAGACTCTAGCGCTGACGCGCAGAAAGAGTCTGGCTTGCCAGACTCTAGCGCTGACGCGCTGTCACTTCAGTGACAAATTTCCTTGGCGCGTCATGCGCATCCTGCCTGGAGGGCTTTTTATTTAATAGGAAAGTTGGTCGAACTTTCCTATTAAATAATAAAGCAAGAAGAAACCTGCCTGGCAGGTTTCTTCTTGCTTGTGTGATATTTTGTGTACTATATTTAACAATTATTAATAGAAATTTATTATTTATCCAATGTAACTATTATTTACCATAATAAGCTTTTAAATACATTTCTTTTAATTCACTCATCAGAGGATATCTTGGGTTTGCTCCAGTACACTGATCATCAAAAGCCTGTTCCACCATCTCATCAAGTGTTTCTAAGAACGCTTTTTCATCGATACCATAATCTTTGATTGTTTTCTTAATTCCTACGCGTTCTTTTAGTGTTGCAATGGCAGCAATCAGTTTGTTAAAGGTATCCATCTCATCTTTTCCGTTGATACCAATAAAGTTAGCACATTCCACGTATCTTTCCAGAGCGTGTGGGAACTGGTATTGTGAGAAAGTACCCATTTTGGTAGGACGATCGGAAATATTAAATTTCATTACTTCTTCAATTAATAATGCATTTGCAACACCGTGAGGTAAGTGATGGAAAGCTCCCAACTTATGTGCCATAGAGTGACAAATTCCAAGGAAAGCATTTGCAAACGCCATACCAGCCATAGTAGAAGCATCTGCCATTTTTTCTCTGGCTTTAACATTGGTTCCTTCCTCGTAAGCAACCGGTAAGAAGTTGAAGATGTTTTTCATGGCCTTTAAAGCAAGACCATCTGTATAATCAGTAGCTAACATGGATGCATATGCTTCCAAAGCGTGAGTTAATGCATCGATACCGGAAGCGCTGGTTAATCCCTTTGGCTGACTCATCATGTTGTCAGTATCAATGATAGCCATGTTTGGTAATAATTCATAATCAGCTAACGGATATTTAACTCCTGTAGTTTCATCCGTAATAACAGCGAAAGGAGTTACCTCAGAACCGGTACCAGATGAAGTAGGAATAGCTACAAAGTATGCTTTTTCACCCATTTTAGGGAAAGTATATACTCTTTTGCGGATATCAACGAAACGCATTGCCATATCTAAGAAATCTGCTTCTGGATGTTCATACATAACCCACATAATCTTGCCTGCATCCATTGCAGAACCACCACCAAGTGCAATGATTACATCAGGCTGGAAGGCACGCATTGCAGCAGCACCTTCTTTTGCACATGCAAGTGTTGGGTCTGGAGCTACTTGGTAGAAGCATGTGTGCTGGATACCCATTTCATCTAACTTATCAGTTACTGGTTTAACATAACCATTCTGATAAAGGAAAGAGTCTGTTACGATAAATGCCTTTTTCTTGCCCATTACAGTTCCAAGTTCATCAAGTGCAACTGGCATGCAACCTTTCTTAAAGTATACTTTTTGTGGAGCTCTAAACCAAAGCATATTTTCTCTCCTCTCGGCAACTGTCTTGATATTTAATAAGTGCTTTACGCCAACATTTTCAGAAACAGAGTTACCGCCCCAAGTGCCGCAACCTAATGTTAAAGAAGGTGCTAGTTTAAAGTTATACAAGTCACCGATACCGCCGTGAGAAGAAGGAGTATTTATTACGATACGGCAAGTTTTCATTGCGGCAGCATGTTTTGCCATCTTTTCTTTTTCATTGGTATTAATATATAAAGAAGCAGTGTGTCCATATCCACCGTCAGCAATTAACTGGACCGCTTTTGCAATTGCCTCGTCAAATGTTTTTGCTTTGTATAATGCTAATACGGGAGATAGTTTCTCATGTGCAAATTCTTCTGAAATGTCAACGGATTCCACTTCACCGATTAATATTTTAGTGTCTTGAGGAACTTCCACACCAGCTAGTTTTGCTATGGTGTGTGCTGTTTGACCTACGATTTTTGCATTCAATGTGCCATTTATAATAATGGTTTTTCTTACTTTTTCAATTTCATCTGGTTTTAAGAAATAGCAGCCGCGGAAAGCAAATTCCTTTTTCACTTCATCATAAACACTTTCTAATGCAGTAACAGACTGCTCAGAAGCACAAATCATACCATTATCAAATGTTTTAGAAAGAATGATGGAGTTTACAGCTAGTTTGATATCAGCAGTGTCATCTATAATTACAGGAGTATTACCGGCTCCAACACCTAAGGCAGGTTTTCCAGAAGAATAAGCAGCTTTTACCATTCCTGGTCCACCGGTAGCTAAAATAATGTCTGCATGTTTCATTACTTCATTGGTAAGTTCAAGTGATGGAACATCAACCCATCCTATGATTCCTTCCGGGGCACCGGCTGCAACAGCAGCATCTAATACAATTTTTGCAGCTGCTATAGTTGAATTTTTAGCACGTGGATGTGGGGAAATGATAATTGCATTTCTGGTTTTTAAGGAAATTAAAGTTTTAAAAATTGCGGTGGAAGTAGGATTTGTAGTAGGAATTACAGCAGAGATAAGACCGATTGGTTCCGCTATCTTTTTAATTCCATAAGCTGGATCTTCTTCAACAACACCACAAGTTTTTGTATCTCTATATGCATTGTAAATATATTCTGCAGCATAATGATTTTTAATTACTTTGTCTTCTACAATACCCATTCCGGTTTCTTCCACAGCCATTTTGGCTAATGAAATTCTTTGTTTGTTTGCAGCGACAGCAGCAGCAAAAAAGATTTTATCTACCTGTTCTTGTGTATAAGTAGAAAATATTTCTTGTGCCTCACGCATTTTTTGCATTTTAGCAAGTAATGCGTCAACGTTATCGATGATTCCTGATGCCTGTTCATTCATGATTGTTTCTTTTTTAGCCATAATCGTAACCTCCACTGTACTTAAATTGTTTGTCAAAGAATTAACAATCACATCTTACTACATTGTTAAATTATTGTCAATAGAAAAAATATAATTTGTTTTGAAAAATATACTATTTGTTAATAATATCTTGAACTGAGATAAAATATAAATAGATTTATGAATATTTACATATAAAAATGTATTAAATAGAACTAATTTTAAAAAAATGGTTAGAAAATTAATAAATGGAATAAAGTTATTGTATAAATGGATCAAAAATCAGCAGCATTATTTTTTGCTAACTACAGTTGATTGTTAAATATTTAATAAAGTTTAGGCATGTAAATCTAAAAATATATGATATTGATAAAAAAGAAGTAGAGTGATTTGTATTAACGGGGATTTATTTAGACTTTGTGATGCTTAAAGCTAAGAAAGAGTCTGTAAGCAGACTCTTTCTTAGCGACATTATATAATATTGATTTGAGGGTTAAAAGTTTCAAAATTCATCAAACAACAAAAACTTGGCTTTTGACCCTCGAATCAATAATATAACTCCCTGAATTTAGTAACCGTGATTTTCTTCAGCTGCTAGTGCATCTGCTTTCGTTTTATGAACTGTACCATGTGGATGTTGAGGGGGCGCATAAATGGAATAAAGTTTTAGTGGCACGCAGCCTGTATTAATTAGATTGTGCCACTTACCAGCGGGTATAACGAATGCAAAATCATCAAAGACTTTTTCTTGAAAATCCAATCGATCTCTTCTATCACCCATCATTACAACACCTTGACCTTGCTCTATACGAATAAATTGATCTAAGTCAGGATGAATTTCTAAACCGATGTCTTCCCCAACCTTTAGGCTCATTAAGGTAACTTGTAGATGGCATCCTGTCCACAAGGCGGTACGATAATTATCATTTTGTAAAGTAGCTTCATTTATATTTACGACAAAAGGTTTAGGACCATAATCCTTAGTCATGTGTTTTGAGTATTGATTTGAATCATCTGAGTAAAACCTAGGTGCTTTTTGGTTGTATTGTCTATAATCATTATACATATGGTGATTTCCTTTCATAGAATTCTATTTTAGGTAATTGTAAACCTTAATTATATTTTTATCATATGCAATACCTGCAATAATGTGCTCTTCTTGCAGAATTGCTTCAACTATTAAAAACACTGTTATTGGGATATGAATTAGTTTTTCTTTCCAGGCATCAAACCGGTCCTGTGGGGTTTTGGCTTCGGGAATTTCTAAGCTTTCATCACCTATTAGATCATTGTATTTTTTTGCTTTTTGGTAAAAGTTTGGTATAATAGTATACTATACTACGATTTACATAATGGAAGGCTACGTTAATGTACTTGTGGGTTACTATTCAACCTTCGGTACCGCGAGGTGTTTTGTGTAACAAAACCCGAGAACTTCATGCGCCAAAGTGCTCTTTTTGCACTTTGTGTACATCAATTGTTGCTATGAAGCCGTAAGGCTGAATAGTAACAATTGTGGTTATTGTCAGAAGAAATAACAATTGCATTTTACTTTGTAGATAAATTATAGATATTTTGGTGGTAGTATAATAGCAACGATTTGCTAAGGAGGAAGTAGGAATGAATTATAAAATCCTTGTTATAGATGATGAGAAGGACATTGTAAAATTACTAAAAGATTTCTTTGAAATGC
>JAQZAX010000156.1 GCA_029239455.1 Anaerocolumna sp. | reverse complement strand
AAAATCTGGTTTCAAATCATTAAAAATGATTTTGAAACCAGATTTTTAATTGTTGTCTGGCGACCTAACTGAAAAACGATAGTTTTTCAGTGCCCTCCACAAATGCAGTGAGGATTTTTTATTCTATAAGAAAAACAGTTACTCTTACGCTTTCTTTGCAAGAGCAGTCTTTTCCGTAGAAAAATACAGGATAAGAGCGCCGATTCCGGTAACCACGGTGCCAAGCAAAAGCATATCTGATACACCCAAGGTATCTAATATTTTTCCTCCGGTAATACCACCGATTGCCCCTACCAGACTTAGATTAGCCACACCAAGCATGGCTTGACCTTTTACCCGGTCCTTAGGGTCCATAATAACATTAACATAATAGATGGAAGCCGGAGTAAAGATAGCAAATGCCAACATCTGTAAGGACTGTGAAAATAGTACCATACCAACACTAGGAGCCATCCAGGTTGCTGCCGATTTTATGGCAAAGAAGAAACCGGAAAACTTTAATAAGGTACTGCATCTGATTTTACGAATAAGGTAAAAAAATGCAGCCATAACCGGTAGTTCTAAGGTTGCTGCGATTGATAACGCTAAACCCATATGGGAACCGGAACCGCCCACATTTTCCATAATATTAATCATATAGGAGTTGACCAGGTTGTGGGAGTAGAATATCATGGTAACACCAATTAAAAACAGGGTAAATTGTTTGTATTTTATAAAAAAATATAATATGCCTGAAGAAACGTTATTTCGTTCTGACTTATGTAAATCGGTTAATTCTGAATTTAATGTAGGACCTTTTTCATTTGATGCTGCTAAATTAAGTTCTTTTGGAATCGTGACCTTAAAATTCCAGGTTAAATAAATCAATACGATATAGTTTACCAAGAAGACATTCAGGAGAATTCCACCATGAAAATAGTCGGTTGCAATGCCTAATAGGAAAGAATCAATGGCAAAAGCAACAGAGCTGATGCCTCTTGCAAGACCATAATTAACCGGGATGCCCATATTCACATATTCCAAAGCCAGTGAATTCATCAGGGAGGCTAAGGTAAACTGTACGGAGATTATGATAACATAAACCAATGCAATCAGAAGAAATGATTCATGTAAAATAAGCAGGCTGCAAGCAGAAATCAGTATAATAAACATTAGAGATAAGATAAGGGTCTTTAATGTAATATTTTCTGATCTGTCAGCAAAGGCTCCAACCAGTGGTTGCAGTAGGATAGAGAGAATGGCGGCAACAGATAGAACAACACCTATCTGGGTATTACTAAAATTCTTATCCTGCAGAAAGACTGCAGCAAAACTAAAGATAGTACAATGACTTACCCAGAAGGCACATTGAATCAGTGTGTACTTTATAGTTAAAGACCTAGCCAATTTTTCCATGAAGAACTCCTTTATTGTTTAATGAATGTTCCATAAGCCAACGGGGAACACCGTCAGAAAGATTGCTCTCAATTACATGAGTAGCAGCTTCTTTTACTTCCTCTCTTGCATTTGCCACCGCGCAGGTGATATCACATGCCTTAAATAAAGGCAAATCATTGACATTATCCCCAAAACCAATAACGTTGTCATATCCAAGGGTGTCCCGAAGATACATAGCTGCATTATATTTCGTAGCAGCAGCACTAAACACTTCCAGAAACCAGATGTCCTCTGTCGAATAAATATCTTTATAGAAAGCCGTGGCAATGGCACTGTTTCCTTGTATTGCCTCATAAGCAGACTCCAAGCGCTCCTTCGTATCCATTAAGGAAAAATATATGATATGCTCCGGATTCGCATCGGCAAAAGAAGCAACTTTTGTAAACGGTTTCTGATAGCGATTCACTCTTTCGTCATGAAAATCACGCAAAGCCCTTGTTTCTAACCGTTCATAATAAGTTGCCAGTTTGTGATCTTTTACTTCATACATGAAACCAGTCAGGTTATAATCCTTTAATATATGCAGAATATCTGCCATGTTATTTGTAGGAAGGTACTTCGTGTTAATATATTTCCTGGAAGGCATATCATAAACCAATACCCCATTCATAAGAATTACAGGGAGATTCAGTGCAACAGGTGCCATAATGGAAGAAACCGATGCAATCGTCCTTGCGGTGGCAACGGTAAAATGGACGCCCTGATGGATTAATTGATTAAGGGTACTAACGGTAAAGTCTGATAATTCTACATTCTTATTTAACAATGTACCATCTAAATCTGAGATATATAAAGTCTTCAATTGATATTATCCTTTCTAATTTATCATCTAGAAATTGGCTGCCTAATAAGTATACGTCAAGGCAAATATAACGTCAACTCAATTCCCTAAAGGTATTGCATTTTCAATTTCCTAAAGGTATTGCATTTTGTTTTGTTAACATTTACAATAAAAGGACAAGAAGAAAAGGTAAATAAAAAGGTAAATAATTAAATAAAAAGTTAAATAAAAAGAGAAGATCTTTTAGAAGATAGGATTTTCTGCTTTTAATTGGAAAGGATTTATCATGTATCAATATATATTATTTGATTTAGATGGCACTATAACAAACCCGCAAGAGGGCATCACCAAGTCCATCCAGTACGCCTTAAAACACATGGGAATTGAGGCAGATGATTTAGAACTGCTGGCGAAATACATTGGGCCACCGCTTAGGGATTGTTTTTCCACCGATTATGGTTTTGATGAGGAAGAGACAGAACAGGCAATTCGGTATTACCGTGAATATTATGCCAAAATGGGGATTTTTCAGAATCAACCTTACCAGGGTATAAATGAAATGTTAAGCCGATTAGTAAAGGAAGGCAAAAAGCTTTTGATTGCAACCTCAAAGCCGGAAGTTTTCGCAAAACAGATTATGGATCACTTTGACTTATCCCGTTATTTTATAGATGTATGCGGCAGTACCTTTGATGCTTCCAGAGAGAAGAAAGGTGATGTGATACGATATGCACTGTCTAAGAATAACATCACAGAACTTAATCAGGTGGTTATGATAGGAGACCGTTATCATGACATTATGGGGGCTAAGGAAAATGAAATTGCTTCCATTGGGGTATTGTATGGTTTTGGTAGCAGTGGGGAATTCGTTGAACATGGTGCGGATAGGGTGGTAGAGACAGTGGAAGAACTAACGGAAATGTTATTAATGCAGTTTCAATAGGTTTTATGAAAGGGAATCAAGTAATTGTGAAACAAATATTTATTAGTTTCGCAATTACCTGAATAAATGGGAAATCAGAAAGGAGCAGCGTATGAAACTGATATCATGGAATGTCAATGGATTAAGAGCGTGTATGAATAAAGGATTTAAAGATTTTTTTATGGAAATGGAAGCAGATGTCTTCTGTATTCAGGAAACCAAGATGCAGCCGGAACAGGCAGAGATTAGCTTTGATGAATATAAACAGTATTGGAACAGTGCCATAAAAAAAGGTTATTCAGGTACTGCAGTTTTTACAAAAAAGGAACCAATAGCTGTTGCTTATGATTTAGGTATGGAGAAACATAATGACGAGGGCCGTGCAATTACTTTAGAGTTTGAAGATTTTTATCTGGTAACCGCCTATACACCCAATGCCCAAAGGGGATTGGCAAGACTTGATTACCGAATGGAATGGGAAGATGATTTCCGTAGGTATCTGGTAGAATTGGATAAGAAGAAGCCAGTTATTTTATGCGGTGATTTAAACGTAGCCCATGAGGAAATTGATTTGAAAAATGCAAAGTCCAATGTTGGTAATGCCGGTTTCTCGGATGAGGAACGTGGGAAGATGACAGAACTGCTAGAGAGTGGATTTGTAGATTCCTTTCGCCATCTATATCCGGAGGTTACAGGTGCTTATACCTGGTGGTCCTATATGTTTAATGCCAGAGAAAACAATGCAGGTTGGCGCATTGACTACTTTATTGTGTCTGATAACCTAAAGGATAAGATTCAAGATAGCAAGATCCATAGTGAAATTATGGGAAGTGACCATTGTCCTGTGGAACTTGAATTGGAATAGATATCATTTTAAATTAAAATATATGGGAAAAATAAGGGGCTGGCAGCAGCCCCTTAGCTAATGGATTTAATACATATCAAGTTCTCATAATGATGAGTGGTGTAGCAGTATTAATGGTAAATTCTTGTTTGGTGTAAAATTCGACAACATCCTCTTTTTCAGCCATTATTAGTAAATATAGGTAATCCTTATAATGGTCTTTCATGTGGTTAACTAAAGTCCTCCCAATTCCGCTCTTTTGGTAATTCGGATGAACTAGCAAATAATGAACGTAGGCAGTAAGTGAGCTATCATCAAGGGCATTCATTAGACCAATTAGTTTGTTACCATCCCATGCGGAGATAACAGTTGCAGAATTGTTAATTGCTTTTTCTAGTTTTGTGGGGTAATTGGCAGATATCCAGTTAACGGAGTGGAATAATTCAACTAAATCATGAGATTGAAAATTTTTGGTTGTCTTATAAGTGATTTGCATATCGTTGCTTATATCCATTTCCATACAGATAGATTCTGTCATACTTTCATATGGTGGGTAGTT
>JAQZAX010000155.1 GCA_029239455.1 Anaerocolumna sp. | reverse complement strand
GCATACTCTGTTAGTCCATTGGCATCCTCCATAGAGGTCTTGCGGTTAATAAGTAGGTATTTGGGGGCAAATTTAAGGCGATTTGAGTGATGCCTAAATGGGCAATAAAATTCCCTTTACCGATAAAAACTAAGTATGATTCTGCTGCAGGATAAAGGAACGTGGTCGCAAGCAACCACTGCCGAGCCACAACCGCCGGCAATGCCGACGGTGTAGGGCTTGGGATTAGGTGGTCGGTATGACTGTTAGTGTGTCAGTTAGGTGGTCAGAGAAGTGGTAAAAACCCGCTTACATACGATTTTAGTGAGAAACTTGGGTGGTCAATATACTTGTCAATCACCCAGATTTTCATTAATCGTAATAAATGTCAAAATCGATTTCAGCATTAATCTGACTAGCAAACTTAACTATTTCACGCGGTAATACCACCTCTGGTCCATCTCCAATTACAGCATGAATTGTCACGATAAAAAAAACCTCCAAGTTATATTCTTGAGAAATAATATTAATTAACTCCTCCTTGCCACACAGAATTTGCTTAATAGTATCAAACTGAGTAGAAATAGCTCTACTATTCACTAATCCTGTACTCAACTCCCAAGATGCACGTGCAAATTCTTTTACTTTATAACTTTCCTTCTTTCTAACTTTAGATGGTATAATACTTAGTTTTTCTGTAATATTATCAATATAATCTTCGTTACTTGTTAATAAGAAGCTTACTTCGATTTGTGATAACTCTTTCATAAATTAACCTTTCATTTTCTTATATTTTTTCTTTAATGAGAGTTATATCTTTTACCATAACCCTTCAGGCATCTGAAGACCAGTTGGTACCTGCTTTCCGCCTTGAATAGCTTCTAATACTATTTCTCCCGTCTTAGGATTATATTTAATGTTATATTTAGAAACATTAGCTTTTCCAACAAAATATTCTTTAAAATCTTCAGCTTTTCTGTATCCATATTCTTCTGCAATTTTATTAGCATCTGAATTATTCTTTAGTTTCTTTAACTGTTGTACATCACCCGTCCCCTTAGACTTACTTGCCTCTTTAAATCGACTATAATCCTTATTAAAATTACTACTTGCTGCGACTACAACTGTTCCACCATATGCAACTTCTACTGTACCAGCAATAACTCCTTGAGCAACAATAAACCCACCAATTGCAAGTGTACCACCAGAACCTACAGTAATAGCACTTCCTCCAAGTATTGACGAAACTATTGTTTTTAATCCTAATAAGATACTGCCTATGCCTTTTATTAGTGATACAGCATCTCCGATTACACGTCCCAAGTAATAATCATATTCACTATCATAATGATATGAACGGTCCTTTAATATAGTTTTCAAAAAAGTTTTGATTAATCCGAATGAAACATTTTCATCGACAGCTTCAGCTAATCCATAAACAATATCAGTTATGCTATTCCCACTTGGATCTATATACTTCAAAGGATTTCCCTTGCCATATAGATAAAGATTCCTCGTTAAAGGCTCCTCTATCTCTCCAAAGTACGGATAGCTATCCTGCTGAATAAACCTTCCAGTCCCCGGTTCATAATACCTTGCCCTTAAGTAAACGAGTCCTGCCTCAATATCATGGCTCTCTCCTGTATATCCCCAAGGGCTATTAGTAAGTCTTGAGTTCTTTGCTACCGGTGATAAAGGTTCCCCATATGGCGCAAATCGGTTATTATCAATAATACCCGCATTCATATTGGTGATAGCGACAGTGGTACCTAGGGCATCATGCAGGTAATATAATGGATTATTCGGTACTCCCTCTACTTGTCCCAAGTCTTCTACACTGATACGTTCCCCATTTGCTATTGAAATTAATTATTAAAGTTAGCACCAACCATAAAATGATTGGCGCTAACCTTAATTATTTTTACAGCTCATTTGACAGTAATAATTTTACTATATATTTTGAAACTCCTTTGAAATTTGTAATAGAAATTTAAAATCAATTGTTGAAAAGCTAATATTTTATTAATTATATAATTTTTTATGTAATTGATATCTTTAATCTTATTGCTTCACTAATTAAATAATCTTCCCACTTTCTTAACATTCTAGTTTGATATGAGCCAGTATAATTAAAATCTTTTGCTGATATAGGCATAAATCTTACAAAGTCTGACATTTTAGAAGGATAGTCAAAATCGCTATAAATTCTCTCAACTAAATCAAAAACATCCAAATACTTATTTTTATTGTTATATAGAAACCATAATATTACATACAACCATTTTTCCTTTATGAATTCTTCTTCTTGTACTAGTTCTAATTTTACCAATTGATTTATATAAATAGACACATCCTCATCCACATCTAGTATTGATATTTCAAGTACAATATCAAATCCTAATAATCCATCCTTTAGTATAAAAGTTGCATATTTTATTACATCTACCTTTTTTATAATTTTGTGAGTTAGTGCATTTTGTAATTCTTGCCAAGTAAAATAGACTCTTTCTTGTACTTCCGATAAATTAAACTTTAAATATGCCAGATCCAATTCAATTTCCTCCTTATCGTATTTTTTGATTAGCATAACCAGTAATTGTACCATTTTTAATGAATAATTGATGTGATACTTCACCTTCTGGTGTTAAGATATACTCATAAATACCACTATTGTTGTTTAAATTTCCTTTTGTTTGTAATAAGGTATAAATTTCCCCATCGTTTCCTTTAAATATAAATACTTTACCTTCTAGTAATTGATCTTTAGTAAGATAGCTAGCTGCACGATGGTTAGCATCAGCCTTTGATAATGCTGAACCGATTCTGTCAGCATTCAATATTTCATCTGCAACATTATTAATATTATCAAGACTTACACCTGTAATTTTTTTTATGGTATCGAAAGGAATTCCTATCATCCGTAGGCCTCTAGCCACAGATTTAGCTCCATATTTACTTATTATCTCTCCTAATTCACTTCCAACTAGGTCACTAATTAGTCCTACTCCAAAATCAATCAATGCCTGTTCAGCAGAATAACTATTACCATAATGAAGTGCATTAGCTACTACATCTCCTGCTGCTGTAGCTGCTGCTTTCCCCAGTTTTCCACCTGGGCTTTTCCAAAATGCAAAACCTTCAATAGCTGATTTAGCTACCTGCCACCAGTTTACATTATCTATTGATGCTTTAATATTTCCTTTCGTTTCGTTATTAAAGAAAAAATTTATTGCTGCTTGCATTAAAAAATCAACAGCACCATTGGTTCCAGCTTTAAGGATTAAAGGTAAAATGGGTAAGTGCCCGCTTGGATCCGTATACTTCAGAGGATTTCCATTTCCATAAATATTAAGATTCCTCGTTAATGGCTCCTCTATCTCCCCAAAGTACGGATAACTATCCTGCTGAATAAACCTACCTGTCCCCTGTTCATAATACCTTGCCCTTAAGTATACAAGTCCTGCCTCAATATCATGGCTCTCTCCCGTATATCCCCATGGACTATTAGTCAATCTGGAATTCTTTGCAACCGGTGATAAAGGCTCTCCAAATGGTGCAAATCGGTTATTATCTATTATACCCGCATTCATATTGGTGATAGCTGCAGTGGTTCCTAAGGCATCATACAGGTAATATAATGGATCATTTGGTACACCTTCTACTTGTCCTAAGTCTTCTACACTGATGCGCTCCCCATTTGCATAAGTATAAGCACCACGGTAATTTCCTTCGCTATCTGTGGTCATCAGTACTTCTGTGTATTCCTGATTGATGTCATTAATGTATCCGGTAAATTCAAAGATATCCGGGTTAATCATGTCATAAGGATCGTTTGGAGTATTGGGGTTATCATTCTTATCCCAACCTACATGTTTCCCATTATTGGATTTATCCTTATTCTTACCGTTGGCATAACCCTTTCCATTGGCATTGGTATTTTTATCATAACCTTTGTTGGCATGCTCTTTGGTCTTACCACCAGCTTTCTCCTGGTCAACTTTGGCACCATTGTCTTTCCATGCATTTGAATTTCCATTACCATTTTCACTGTTGTTTCCATTGTCAGTGTTTTTGCCAGTGTCTGACTGGTTACTAGAATTATTTCCATTTATTTCCTTTGTTACTTTTATCGACAGTAATGGACACAAGATTTAGTAAGTAAGTATCTACTTCGGATACTAATTTATCATTTCCGGTAGCAGACAGCATGGCAATCAGTTCAATATCTCCTGCCACATTACTTTCTACAGATGAGACACCGAATGAACTAATCATAGTAGTAGATACAGATGTTTCGGAAGCTTTATTCCGATTAACGTTATCCTTTTGGTTGTTATTATTACCTGAATTACCATTTCCTACATTTCCATTACTGTTATCATTACTGTTTCCATTATTTCCACTATTCCCATTGTCTTTGTCATTCTGATTATAGCCCGGGAAGGTGGCTGAATCTTCTACCTGTTCCCCTTCCTCCACCGGTGGTTGTACTAATGGATACTGGCTATAGGTTCTCCAGAGGCGGTTGCCTTCCCCGTCATATCCGTAGGTAAAGACTTTACAATTATGGATCACGATT
>JAQZAX010000154.1 GCA_029239455.1 Anaerocolumna sp. | reverse complement strand
TGCCCAGATAGCTCAGTTGGTAGAGCAGAGGACTGAAAATCCTCGTGTCGCTGGTTCGATTCCGGCTTTGGGCATTTTTTCATGGGATATTAGCTCAGTTGGTAGAGCACTTGACTTTTAATCAAGGTGTCCCGGGTTCGAGTCCCGGATGTCTCATTTTATTAAAGACCGAAAGGTCTTTTTTTTGTTTTATTAGGAACGTGTCCAGCGAAGCTGGACCACACCAATCCGTACAAATCGGACTACGGTAATAACCAGTGATCTGTGTAACAAGCTCGGTTCGTTACAGTAATACAGCGTGCTAAGCAAGTGGGTACTGAAACTGAATATACGGCATATATCAATTATTACCTTCCATCAGGTTCTACATAACTTATTGGAAGGTTATTTTTATTCTCTTATTGTAACCTAATAAAAAGAAGGAACGTCTCAGATTGTCCGGCCTTGGTTCCTTCTTCACAATAAAAATATTAATCAATCCGTTTTACACCATTGCCCTGAATTATATTTGGAGTAAAACGAATCTCTCGATTTGGTAATTGATTTTTTTGCTCTATTCGTTCCATAATTAATTCTGCAATTCGTGTACCGATTGTATATGGATTCATTGTTATATTGCTGGGTACTACATAAAAAAGATCCACATTAAAGATATCACCGTAACATCCAATTGAGATGTCATCAGGGATTCGGATTTCATGCTCTTTACAATAACGTAACACACCAATGGTTAATTCATTATTCATTGCCAGAATGGCAGTGGGAGGATTCTCGAGATGAACTAAATAGTCTGCAGCAAGGTATCCACTTTCTGTATTGTTAAAGTTACCATTATATATATAGGGATAATTATCTGTTACTTCTATATCAATTGTATTCATGGCTTTGCGAAACCCATCAAAACGCTCTGAACCTGAACTGACACTTTGCTGACCATTGACAATTGCTATCTTTGAATGACCCATAGAAATCAGATGCTTAGTCAGTTCATAAGCTCCGACAGTATTATCGCTATCCACAAAATCACCTATAAAGGCAGAATTGTTAATCTTCCTTCCGCAAAGTGCCAATGGAATATCTGGGCTTATAGAAGTAATGAAATCATTATTAAAACCGGTTATATTTAGGATAATACCATCTACTTTTTTCTCAAGTAATAGCTGAAGATAGGAATATTCTTTGTCTTTTTGATTGTCTGTACTGCAGACAATTAGATTGTAATCATGCACTTTAATAATATCTTCAATAGAACGAGCTAACATAGTAAAAAAAGTATTCGAAATATCAGAAACAATTAATCCTATGGTATGGGTAATTTCATTTTTTAAACTTCGAGCTACAGAGTTAGGAAAATAGTTTAATTTAGCAATAGCATCCATTACCTTTTTTTCTAAATCTGGACTTACATAGTAATTTTTGTTAAGTACGCGGGATACTGTAGCAATTGAAACATTAGCTTCCTTTGCTACATCTTTTATTGTATTATTTGCCATAGTATAGATACCTCTTATCTAGCTTTACGTTATTTTCAAAAAGAATGTTATATGTATACGTTTTCTTTATAAATGTATTATATATTAGTATTGTATAAAATGCAACATATATAGTTAATATAAGAAATATTGCCAATAGATTTTTTAAAACATTATGATAATAACAAAATAACTATACATTAAGCTTGAATTTAGTTATAAAATACACAAATATATGTTGACAAAGTACAAAATATATAATATTATTAACTAAGTAAACGAATACATTTATATAATTGATTAAATATGTCTAATATGTTTAAAAGATGCAATATAAATTGAAATTAATGTGCTATATGAACAAAATAACTATATTTTTTTGATATATAAGTAAACGTTTTCTTTAATTAAGGAGGTTGAGTTATGGAAAAGGAAAGATTAGATGATAAATTAATACTATGTGAGAGGGAAGAGGCAACTTTGCTATTTCGGACCTTTAATTATGAAAATGCATGGGAATTAGGAAATATTTTAATTGTAACTGCCAAAGAAAGGAATGCAAAAGTTGCTCTCAACATTATAATAAACGGTTATGAGGTATTTCGTTATTGCTTTGAAGGAACTGGACCGTATAACAGTCTGTGGTTAGAGCGAAAGAATAGAATGGTTCATTTGAAAAAGATAAGTACACTTAGAGCAGGTTATCAATTGGAATGGAATCATCTTGATTTGGAAAATGATTGGTTACTAAACCCAAAAGAATATTCCATAAAAGGTGGTGGATTTCCTATTTTAATAGAAGGAATAGGATGTATTGGTTCGGTATCTTGTTCAGGGCTTCCACATGAACAGGATCATAAATTGGTAGTTGATTCCATTGAGAAATACTTAAAAGTATATCATAAATAAACTGATTCTACATATTTAAAGGAGGGCATTATGAGAACATTGAACGATGCATTTTTACTGAATAACGGAATGAAGATTCCACAGCTTGGATTTGGTTGTTTTCAGATTGAAGATAATGAAATTGACCAGGTAATCCGATGGGCAGCTGATGCTGGATACCGATATTATGACGCTGCTACCAGGTATGAAAATGAGAAAGGCGTTGGCAGGGCTCTTCGTAATTGTGGAGTACCAAGAGAAGAAATATTTTTAATCAGTAAGATTTGGCCATCTTGCTATGATGAACCTGAGAAAGCCATAGAGTACAGCCTGCGTGAATTGAACTTGGAATATATCGATTCTTATTTTCTTCATTGGCCTTCTTCAAGTGAAGACAGAAGATATAAAGCATGGGAGACTCTTTTGAAATATCAGGAAAGGGGACTGATTAAGAGCGTCGGCGTTTCTAATTTTACCGAAGAACAGCTTGATAAACTAATTGCTAAGTTTGGTGTAACACCGGTGTTAAATCAGGTTGAGATTCATCCTTGGTATCCACAGCATGAATTAAAAAAATATTGTGATGAGAAGAATATAAAAGTGATTGCTTGGGGACCTCTCTTTAGAGGATTTCTTAAAGAAGTTCCATTAATGGCGGAGTTAGGAGAAAAGTATGGTAAGTCTGCAGCACAGTTAACTTTACGTTGGCATCTGCAGCAGGATAATATTATAATTCCCAAGTCAAATATAAAAGAGCAAATTGAAGAAAATACCAGAATTTATGATTTTAATATTACAGATGAAGATATGAAGAGGATTGATGCCATAGAAAGTGGAAGACATTTTGGCAGTGATCCAAATACCAATGACGGAGAGAATTTTACAATTCAATATAATTGTTAATTCAATAATAGAGAAAGGAGGAATACAACATATGAAGATTTCGATTGGAGGAGATCACTGTGGATTTGATTTAAAAACCATAGTGATTGAGAGATTATTAAGCCAGGGGCATGAGGTTATCGATCATGGTGCTTATGACAAAAATCCTGTGGATTTTCCAGATATGGCTCATAAGATATGTGGATCTATTTTAAATGGGGATGCAGACAGAGCCATCATGTTATGCGGAAGTGGAATCGGTGCTGCTATTGCATGTAACAAGATTCCGGGTATCAGAGCTTCAGTGGTACATGATTACTATTCTGCACATCAGGCAGTGGAACACGATGATGTACAGGTAATGTGTATGGGTGAATGGATTGTTGGATCTTTGCTTGCGTTTGATTTAATTGACACATTTTTAAAGGCTGAGTTTTCAACAGACCCTATTTATCGAATTAAAGTAGCTAAATTAGATCGTATGGACGGTACTTTAAAAGCAAATTCTTAAATTAAATCATATTATGGGGGTAATTTTATGAAAAGAATTGTAGCATTATTATTAGTTGGGCTTATGGTTTTTTCACTTTTTGGCTGCAGTAAGAAAGCAGCTGAAACAACAACGGATACACAAAAAGAGGATACAAATGCAGCAGAGACAACTAAGGAAGCAGATAATACATCCGGTAAGACATCTGGTGACCCAATAAAAATTGGTCTGACAACAGTACTTACCGGGGACCGTGCACTAGAAGGAGAATACGCTTCTAATGCTGCAAAAATAGTCCAAGATGAAATTAATGAAGCTGGCGGAGTTTTAGGAAGACCAATTGAGGTTGTAATTGAAGATGCACTGGGAACAGACGTAGGAGCAGTAAATGCATTTAGAAAGCTTGCAGCTGATAAAGAAATTACCGCAATTATCGGTTCTGACAGCTCGAATGATAATATGGCTATTTCCAGTTCTGTCCTTGAAGCTAAAATTCTTACGACGGCCCAAGGCTCAAGTCCTAAATTAAGAGATATCTGTGATAATGATAATCCATATTTATTCCAACTTCGTGCCAGTGATCAGACTCTTTGTGCAGCCTTGATTAAATATGCTGTGGAGAAACAGGGTTTAAAATCGTTCGCCATTATTCATGATACGGAAACAGCATCACAGGATCAAGCTAGATTATTTACAGAGGCATTAGCTACATATGGACTTAAACCAGTTATTACTGTACCTTTTACAACAGGAACAAAAGATTTTAGTTCCCATTTAGCACAGGTACAGGCTGCAAAACCGGATGCAATTATCGGTGCAATGTTCCATACGGAAGGTGCAATCCT
>JAQZAX010000023.1 GCA_029239455.1 Anaerocolumna sp. | reverse complement strand
TTAAAACCTTACCATAGGACACTACTTTTTCATCAATTACTAATGCAGGAGTTGACATTACACCGTATGCCATGATTTCCTGAATATCTGTTACTTTAATAATTTCTGCTTCTATTCCTGAATCCTTCAGAGCTTGTTTGGTATTCTCTCCAAGCATAATGCAGTTTTTACATCCTGAACCTAAAATTTTAATCATCATAATTTACACCCACCTCGTATCGCAGGTAGGCCTGCGATACTGCCACAAATAAAATGAAGTGAAAGAATCACACTGTGGCAACCTTTCTTTTCTAAATTTTCTTTCACTTTTTTCTCGTTAATTTTATTGCTTATTTTGCTATATAAATAAATAACCAAATGCATTGAATAAATAGCCAATCATAATTATTCCAACTGTGACTATTCCTACAAATATTCCCAATAATTTAGGTTTAACTACTCGCTTTAGCATAATGATGGATGGTAGAGAAAGTGCTGTTACCCCCATCATAAAGGATAATACGGTACCAAGTCCGACACCTTTTACTACCAATGCTTCTGCAATGGGTAATGTCCCAAAAATATCAGCGTACATTGGTATACCAACAAATGTTGCAATAAGAACTGACCACCATTTATCTTTTCCAAGCACCATACTAATTAGTGATTCCGGAATCCAGTTATGTATCACTGCTCCGATTCCTACTCCAATAAGAACATAAATCCATACTTTTTTTATTATGCTTATTACCTGATCTTTAGCAAAACTAATTCGATCATTTCTTGTAAGTTCTTCCTGTTCTACTTCCATTACCTTGTTATTAAATATAAATGGCTCTACATATTTTTCAAGTTTTAATTTACTTATCACCGTACCTCCGGTAACAGCTAATATTAAACCAACAATAACATATGCGATTGCAATTTTCCAATTAAATATACTAGCAAGTAACAGTACAGAAGCTAAGTCTACCAGTGGGGATGAAATTAGGAACGAAAATGTTACACCAATTGGCAGTCCTGCATTTGTAAATCCTATAAATAGCGGAATGGAGGAACAGGAACAAAAGGGTGTTACTGTACCGAGAAGGGCAGCTAATATATTGGCTGATACCCCTTTAAATCTTCCTAATATTTTCTTTGTCCTCTCTGGCGGAAAAAAACTTTGAATATAGGAAATAATAAATATTAGTATGGATAACAGAATAAATATTTTAATCACATCATAAAGAAAGAAATGAATACTTCCACCAATTCTCTCGCTTACTGAAAGTCCGAAAACATTTTCAACAAGCAGGCGTACTAACTCACTCAACCAGTTCATTTTTAGTAACTGGTCATTTAACCATTCAAAAACTATCATAATAAAATCTCCTTACTTTAATGAGCAAAGCCCAAGTTCACTTGACTCCTGTCCCAGACAGTCAAAAAACTCTCTTAGAACATTTACATTTTCCATGTTTAAGCTATATTTCATCCACACTCCGTCTTTCCTGCTGGTAACCAGGCCACTATCGCTTAAGATTTTCATATGGTAGGATAACGTTGGCTGGGTTATTTTAAACTCCTCCAATATATTGCAGGCACATAATTCTTCCTTATATAACATATCTAAGATTTGAATTCTTGTTTCATCGGACAAGGCCTTCATTAACGACGCAAATTTCTTGTAATCTCTTTTCACTGGTACACCTCTTTTCTAACTTCAGAATTTATATTGCAGTGATACAAAAAATAAATATCCAAACGCAAACATTGACACTTATCTATGTCTATTATATGCAAGACATAGATAAGTGTCAATATATTTCTAAATTTTTTTTTTACTAATTTATGTTTGATTTGAGGGTCAAAAGACTCAAAATTTACAAATGATGAATAGTGCTGTATATATATTATATAAATGCGCCGAGCTTTGCTCGTGTGCATTACTATATGTTATTTTTCCAATGCAGCCTTCATTTGCTTCACATACTCATACACTGGTTTTATCGAGTCCTGCCCATATTGCTCTACAATCTTAACAATAGCACTTCCAACAATGACACCATCCCCATACTGTGACATATTTTTCGCCTGCTCCGGTGTTGAGATACCAAAGCCGATTGCACATGGAATGTCTTTCACTTCTTTTACATAAGATATCATTTCGCCTATATCAGTTGTAATTTCACTTCTCACACCAGTCACACCAAGGGATGATACACAATAAATGAACCCATCTGCATCCCCTGCAATTGTTGATATCCGCTCTCTTGAAGTTGGTGCAATGAGTGAAATTAAATCTACCTCATAGGACTTGCAAATGGAATCCAGTTCCCCTTTTTCTTCAAAAGGCAGGTCAGGAACAATCACTGCATCAATTCCACATTCTGCTGCTTTACTTATAAAAAGTTCACTTCCATATGCAAAGATTGGATTCATATAGGTCATAAATGCCAGTGGTATGTTGGTTTTCTTCCTGACCTTTGCAACCATATCAAAGATTTTATCTGTTGTTGTATTAGATGCCAAGGCCCTTGCATCTGCCTTTTGAATCACAATACCTTCTGCCACCGGATCAGAAAATGGAATTCCAAGTTCGATCAGATCTGCCCCTGCCTGCTCCATAGCCAAAATTAATTGTTCGGTAATCAAAAGATTAGGATCTCCTGCAGTTACAAAAGGAATAAATGCTTTTCCGGAACTAAATACTTCTGCTATTCTACTCATATATCTTCACTCCTTTATACCGTGCTATGGCCGCTACATCTTTATCTCCACGTCCTGAGATATTAATAACAATAATCTTATCTTTCTCCATGGTAGGTGCCAGTTTTCTTACATAAGCTACTGCATGGGCACTTTCAATTGCAGGAATGATTCCTTCCATTCTGGATAAATATTCGAATGCATCCACTGCTTCCTCATCTGTAACAGGAACATAATCTGCCCTGCCTGTATCAGAGAGCATGGCGTGTTCCGGGCCAATCCCTGGATAATCAAGTCCTGCGGATATGGAATAAACCGGTGCAATCTGACCGTATTCATCCTGGCAAAAGTATGATTTCATTCCGTGAAAAATACCAACTCTTCCATTTGCCATGGTAGCCGCATTTTTAGGATGGTCGACTCCAAGTCCAGCAGCTTCACAACCGATAAGCCTAACGGTGGTATCGGATATAAATTCATAAAAAGCTCCCATAGCATTACTTCCCCCACCTACACAGGCGATAATGGCATCTGGCAGTTTACCTTCTTCCTCAAGTATTTGGGATTTTATTTCTTTGCCAATTATTTTCTGAAAATCTCTGACTATCATAGGAAATGGATGAGGTCCCATGACAGAACCAAGAACATAGTAAGTGTCTTCCATACGTGAGGTCCATTCTCTCATGGTTTCATTCACGGCATCTTTTAGTGTCTGCGTACCGCTGGTGACTGCGTGAACTTTCGCACCTAATAACTCCATTCTAAAAACATTCAATGCCTGTCTGTCAGTATCCTCTTTTCCCATATATATCTCACATTCCAGCCCCATAAGTGCAGCTACGGTTGCGGTTGCAACGCCGTGCTGTCCGGCTCCGGTTTCCGCAATCACTCTTGTTTTTCCCATTTTCTTCGCTAGCAGAACCTGACCCATAACATTATTAATTTTGTGTGAACCGGTGTGATTGAGATCTTCCCTCTTTAAATAAATCTTAGCACCGCCCAAATCTTTTGTCATTTTATCCGCATAATAAAGCAAGGAAGGTCTTCCCGCATAATTTGCCAATAAATCATCTAATTCTTTCATAAAATCCGGATCATTTTTATAATGTTCGTATGCATTTTCCACTTCTAGTACTGCATTCATTAATGTCTCTGGTATAAACTGTCCACCATATTCACCATATTTTCCTTTTGCCATGTTACACATCCTTTCCACTATTAATTATTAATAGGTAATTTCGCAATTACCTTTTAATTATTAATGTTTCGAACGATTTCAATCATCCTTTTTATTTTATCGGCATCCTTAATTCCATCCGTTTCAACGCTACTACTTATATCTACTGCATAGGGGCCATAGTTCCTGATTGCCGACCTAATATTATTAAAATCTAATCCACCGGCTAAAAAAAAGGGTTTTTCCAGTTCCGGTATGATGGAATGATCAAATGCAATTCCCGTCCCTCCGTGCTGTCCTCTCTGATAAGTATCCAGTAAAAGATAATCCGAGGGTAGTTTTTCCGCAAGAAGTATCTGTTCTCTGGTCTGTACTGGGATTGCCTTTATTACCTGGCAAGGTACAGACTGTTTTAATTCCAGTATATACTTCTCATCTTCATCACTGTGCAGTTGAATGATATCAATGATTCCTTCCTTGTAAAGGTTCAGAATATACTCTGCCGTTTCATTTACAAAAACTCCGACCGATATAATGCCTGGCAACAATTTATCTTTCAGTATTTTTGCTTGCCCTTTATTCACCTGTCTTTTACTTTTTGCAAACACAAAACCAATATAATCCGGTTTATACTCATTTACAGCCTCTATATCCTGTAGTCTTGATAATCCGCAGATTTTAATTTTAGCCAAGCAAACACCTTCCTTTTTCTTTCACTGTTTCTATTTATCTACCTTATTTTAAGCACTTTCTCTTTATCGCCTTCTCTTTATCGCTTTCTCTTTATCGCTTTCTTTTTATTGTTTTCTTTTTATTGTTTTCTTTTTATTGTTTTCTTTTTATTGTTTTCTTTTTATTGTTTTCTTTTTATTGTTTTCTTTTTATCGTACCTTTCAACTGTTATCTCCTCTTAAATTTCTTAGCATCTTCTCTTTATCGGTACTCTTCATTAGAGTCTCACCAATTAATACCCCATTTACATTGGCACTTCGCAGAATGTTAATGTCAGATGCTGTTTTTATACCACTTTCTGCAACAAACAATATGTGCTTAGGAACTAATTCTCTAAGTCTGATACTATTCCCGATATCTACTGTGAAATCCTTCAGATTTCTATTATTCACACCGATCAAACGTGCTCCAGCATCAAGTGCAGAAGCAATCTCTATTTTATCATGAGCTTCTACCAGAGCTGATAATCCCAGTTCATCGCAAATAGAAATATAATGCTTGATGGTTATCGTGTCTAATAAAGCACAGATAAGTAATATACAAGATGCTCCCAAGGTTTTTGATTCATAAATCTGATATTCATCTATTGTAAAATCTTTTCTTAAAATTGGAGTGGATACTACTTGCCCAATTTCCACCAGATAATTATTATCTCCCTGAAAATATTCTGGTTCGGTAAGTACAGAAATTGCAGCTGCTCCAGCCTGCTCGTATTCTTTTGCAATTTCTATATAAGGAAACTCAGGTGCAATTAATCCTTTTGACGGTGATGCTTTTTTTACTTCGCAGATAAAGTTAATATCTTCTTTCCCAAGTGACTTCTCAAAAGGAAATTCTCTCGATACGATACAGCTTTCTGCCCTGTGTTTCATATCTTCCAATGAGATTTTCTCTTTTTGTTTCTCTATCCTTACTCTGGTGGAAGCTGCTATTTGGTCTAAAATCATTTCATCACCTCATTGGTTCTCTTGATAAATTCTTCTAGTTTTGCCGCTGCCTTTCCGCTGTCTATCAGTTCTTCTGCCATTTTGATACAATCAAAAACTGTGCAATGATCAATACCAAGATATAAAGCCATGGCTGAATTCAAAACAACGATATCTCGCCTTGGACCCTTTTCAATTCCATATAAGATATTTTTAGTAATTTCAGCATTCTCCTCCGGACTTCCTCCAGCTAAATCACTTAATTCACATCTATGAAATCCAAACTGCTCCGGAGTAATATCATATCTGGTAAGTTCTCCAAAACGAATTTCGCATAGGTGAGTTTCTCCCGTTAAGGTAACTTCATCCATCCCATCACAACCATTCACAACCAGCCCTCTGTTAACTCCAAGATTTGATAATACATTTGCAAGGGGCTCAATTAATTTTTCATCATATACGCCCATCAATTGCATTTTCGCTCCAGCTGGACTTGCCAGTGGTCCAAGAATATTAAAAATTGTCCGTACCCCCATTTCCTTACGCACAGGGGCGGCATACTTCATAGAAGAATGATAAATAGGGGCAAACATAAAACAGATATTGCTTTTCTCAAGAATCTGCTCATTTTGCTCCGGTGTAAGATTTAAGTTGATACCTAGCTTTTCTAATACATCAGCTGCACCGCTTTTACTGGATACTCCCCTGTTGCCATGTTTTGCAACTGGTACATCCCCTGCTGCAATCACAAATGCAGATGTTGTTGAAATATTAAATGTACCTACGCCATCTCCGCCGGTTCCAACAATATCAATTACATTACGCACTGGATTTATTTTTAGTCCTTTTTCACGCATTACCGTTGCACAGGCAGTAATCTCTTCTACCGTTTCTCCTTTCATGCGAAGACCGGTTAATAATGCTCCCATTTGCGCCTGGGTAGCTCTGCCATCCATCATCTCTTCCATTACTTCCTTGGTAGTTTCAAAATCAAGATTATTTCCGCCAAGAATTTCTTTAATTGCTTTTTGTATCATATTTACACCCATTGCATATCGCAGGTTGGCCTGCGATGCTGCCACCAAATCTTTATGTGAAAGAATTCTTTCTGTGGCATCCTTTCATAATAATTTTCCCTTCACACTTTCAAACACTCCGGTATACCTTAGTTTTTCGTATTTGATAAATTTCATTTACTCTATATAACTACAATTTATCCGATGGATAAAAAATTTTTAATAATATCATAACCCCTTGGTGTTAAGATAGATTCCGGATGGAACTGCACCCCATACAAATGATAATTTTTATGTTGTACTGCCATTACTTCTCCGCTTTCATCTTCTGCAATAATTTCTAGTTCATCCGGAATAGTTTCTCTTCTGGCTGCCAGTGAATGATATCTTGCTGCTTCAATAACCGGGGGTAAGCCAGAAAATATTGGGCTGCTACAATTCACCTTGATATTACTCTTCTTGCCATGCATTAGCTCTTTCGCATGGACAATTTGGGCGCCATATACTTCGCAGATTCCCTGATGTCCCAAGCAAACACCAAGAATAGGAATATGCACCGCCAGGTATTTTGCCACATCTTCACATACCCCCGCATCCTTTGGATATCCGGGTCCCGGGGATAAAATAATATGGCTTGGTTCTAATTCTTTAATTTCTTCTATGGTCATTACGTCATTTCTTATGACTTTAATATCAGGATTTATACTACCAGCCAATTGCACAAGATTATAGGAAAAACTATCATAATTGTCTATTAATAATATCATCCGTTTTCAACCTCCATTGCACCCTTTATAGCATTCATAACAGCCAATGCCTTATTCTCTGATTCATCATATTCTTTTTCTGCCACACTGTCTGCTACAATACCTCCTCCCGCCTGTACATACACTTTATCCTTCTTTTTTACTGCCATTCTTATGGCTATACAGGTGTCCATATTACCGGTAAAATCAAGGTATCCTAATGCTCCACCATAGATTCCTCTTGGTTCTTTTTCTAATTCATCTATAATTTCAAGGGCCCTGATCTTTGGAGCACCGGATAAAGTTCCAGCAGGAAGCACCGTTTCAATGGCGCTTAATCCGTCACACTGTGGAAGAATTTCACTTTCAACCTGGGAACAGATATGCATGATTTTTGAATAACGATGAATCATCATATACTTTGTTACTTCCACTGTATTAAATTTTGATATTCTTCCCAAATCATTTCTTCCTAAATCCACCAGCATGTTGTGCTCGGATAATTCCTTCTCATCCGCAAGCAGTTCTTGTTCCAGACGTTCATCTTCCTCTTTTGTCTTACCCCTTGGTCTTGACCCTGCAACTGGAAAAGTTGTAAGCCTTCCATTCTGCAGCCTCACCAGAGTCTCCGGAGAGGTACTCATTATTTCATCTCCGTCAATATTCATAAAAACCATATAGGGTGAAGGATTGGTAGTTCTAAGTACACGATATGCATTGATAAGGCTATTCTTATAAGGTGTTACAAACTGCCTGGATATTACCGCCTGAAATATGTCCCCGTCGCGTATATATTCCTTTGTTTTCTCAATCATAGAACTGTATTCATCTTTGCTTACATTACATACAAATTCTACCTTATCCTTCACCATGCACTCCTGCTTTGGTTGTTCACCTTTTACGATGTCAACTATATTGTTAATATCAACAAGTGCCTTGCTATAATTATTTTTGGTATCATCTGTTTTCATATTTACAATGATGAAAAGCTTTTGCTTTAAATGGTCAAACACTATAATCTTATCGAATAACATCAAATCAAAATCATTAAATTCACCACTTTTTAGTTTTAATTTTGGTTCTGCATATCCTATCATGGAATAGGCAAAATATCCAACAAAGCCACCGGTAAATGGCGGTAAGTTTTCAATTTTAGGTGCTTTATAGTCTTTTAAAATATCTCTTAGTATTGTGGAAGGTTTATCTGAATGTAAAGTTACTGTCTTTTCCTTCTGTTCTACAGTTACCTGATTTTGCTTACAAGTCACTCGCATTTTTGGATTGTATCCCAGAAAGGAGTAACGTCCCCATTTTTCTCCACCTTCTACACTTTCCAAGAGGTAGTAACGGTTACTAATTGCAGCTAGTTTCTGCAGCAGCAGAATGGGTGTAATGACATCAGCATTAAGTTCACGATATACTGGTATTACACTATAGTCTTTCGCCAATGTCATGATTTGTTCGTAATCCGGTTTAAACATAATCTTTTTCCTTATTTCATCAATTGATGGGATGAAACTCCTTTCTTTTATTTTTGACTAAGTAGGTATGGAATTGGGTAGTTCTGACACAAGAAAGAGTCTGGCTTGCCATGCTCTAGCGCTGACGCGAATAACTTCAGTGACAAATTTCCTTCGCGCGTGATGCGCATTCTCGGGTCGCTTTTTTTACTTTATAGGACGCAAATAAACTAAAAAAAAGCCTCTGCCCCCCTGTAAGGGACAAAAGCTTTTAACTTCTGCGATACCACCCAAATTGGTAATTACAAATTACCCACTCATTTACGCACCATCATGCGTACCCCACTGATAACGGACAGGGTTCCCGTCGACGTCTACTTCCTACTGGTTTCAAGCCGCCCTCGCAAGTCCATTCAGTAAAGTCTGGTTATACCGCATTCTCATCAACTAGCGGCTCTCTGGAATACCATCATTAACTTACTACTCTTGCTCATTGGTTTTATTATTGATATTATTATATGCAGATTCTGATAAGTTGTCAATTTATTTTTACTAACCAATTCTAAAAATTACTTAAACATATAAATTTACTTAATATCTAGCTCTATCTAAATAGCAATTCTTTAATAATCTGACTCTATCTAAATATTTTAATTACGCCCTATTCATTAGTTTAAATACATCCGTAGGATTGCCTAAAACCAGCACGTGGTCTTTTTCAGCAAAAATATAATCAGCACCCGGTAAAGGTTTTAATACGTTTCCATTTTTGATACTTAAGATATTTATATGATATTTGCGACGGATGTTAAGAGAAGAGATACTCTTTCCAACCCACACATCCATAATAGGGATTTCAAAAATTGCAAATTCCGGTGTTAATTCCACACATTCAAAAATGTTTTTGGCATTGTGACGCAGTGCCAACTTCTCTGCCATTTCCCGCTCTGGATATACTACTTCATCCGCACCGTTTCTTAGCAGGAACTTAGCTTGAATATCTCTGCTTGCTTTTGATACGACATATTTTGCTCCCAGTTCCTTTAATAATGATGTTATTTCCAGAGAAGACTGAAAATTATTACCAATTGCAACAAAACAAATGTCAAAATTATTAATACCCAAAGAACGAAGTACCGCTTCGTTGGTGCAGTCACCAATATGGGCATCTGTATAATTTGGTGCTAATTCCTCTATAATTTCTTCATTCTCATCTACAATCATTACCTCATTATTTAGTTCTTGCATCTTTCTAGCCAAATGTCTGCCAAATCTTCCCATTCCAATTACAAGTATTGATTTCATTTATAATCTTTCCCTTTCATTATCCAATTAATATTTTTTCTATTGGTCGATTAATGAGTACATTCTCTCTTTTTTCCGCTAAAACCAGCGCTAATGTCAGAATACCTACTCTTCCTCCATACATTAGTAATATAATAATAATTCTAGATACAAAGTTTAATGATGTGGTAATTCCTGTTGTTAGTCCAACGGTAGCTGCTGCAGAAATCACTTCAAAAAGCACCTGTTTTACACTAAAAGGTTGAAGCGCTGCAATTATTAAAGTGCTTCCTAACACAGCGAGTAAATATATAGTTGCAATTGCACTAGCCTGTTTTACAACATCTTCATCCATTCTGCGTTTAAAAATATTAATATTGGCATTATGTCTCGATGATGCAATAGTTCCCATAAGCAAAACAACAAACGTAGTTGTCTTAATACCGCCTGCTGTTGATCCCGGGCTTCCGCCAATAAACATAAGCATCATAGTTAATAAATTTCCACTCTCTGATAAGGCAGCTAAGTCAATTGTATTATAGCCTGCTGTTCTTGGAGTAATTGACTGAAAAAAAGCAGCCATTATCTTATCTTTCATATTAAGAGCCGAAAAACTTGCATTGTATTCAAATATAAAGAATAGTATCGCACCTGATAATATTAGCATGCCTGTAGATACTAATACAATCTTTGTATGCAATTGAAATTTTTTGAAGCGGAACCCACATTTTATAATATCATTCCACACTAAGAAGCCGATACCGCCAATCACTATTAGTAACATTATGGTTATATTAACAATACTATCATCTGCATAGGTGGTAAGAGATGAGTACTGACCAAACCTTCCCATTAAATCAAAACCTGCATTACAAAATGCGGATACAGAATGAAACACTGCATTATATACACCTTTGACAAGTCCCATATCCGGTACAAATCGGGTAGCCAGGAACAATGCACCCGCTCCTTCAAATACTAATGTTCCAATGGCAATTCTTCTAATTAAACGAACAATACCGCCAACTTCTAAAGTTCCAGCTGACTGCATCAATAATCTACGTTCATGTAATCCAATGTGTCTTTTTAAGAACATGGAGAATAACGTTATAATTGTCATAAAACCTACACCGCCAATCTGAATCAGTGCTAATATAATCAGTTGTCCAAACAGGGACCAGTGGGTGAATGTATCATAAACAACCAACCCAGTTACACAGGTTGCTGAAGTAGCTGTAAATAATGAATTGATATACGGTGTCCATTCACCGCTTCTTGATGCAATGGGTAAACTTAAAAAAAGTCCACCTAATAAAATAATTAATAAATACCCTAAAGCAATGAATTGCGCATAGGTTAATTTCGTTTTTAATACACTTAACATTAATAATTCTCCTTAGAGTTTAAACCTCTCTTGCTATGCTTCTAAAATATGACATAAGCAATTATATTGTTAATCCTATATTTCGTCAAGCATTAGTTATTTATATTAAAAATAACTTGTAGATAGCGTATTGAATTTATGACATTGTAACACCTTATCGCATATGTGTAAATAATATTTGTCGAAAATGCATAAAAGTTTTTATTAAATATATTAATTAATTTCATTAAGAAAGAGTCTGGCCCTCCAGACTCTAGCGCTGACGCGCTGTCACTTTATGACAAAATTCTTTAGCGAGTCATGTGCATCCTGCCTGGAGGGCTTTTTTATGTCATAGGGAAGTTGGTCGAACTTTACTATGACATAAGAAACCACAGTAAAAGTGGATACACTTAAACTGTGGCTATCTCTGAATCCCATGACTACAATTGCTATTTTAATTTCATATTACCAAAGCAATTATTTTAGAAACAATCCTTTATCTAAAATATCAATTACCTGATCAACTATTTTTTCAAAATCAGTATTATCATCATCAAACATGACATATTTTAATCCTATAAAGTTAGAGACACCCATCAGGAAATAACTTATAACAATAGGATCATAATCTTCAACCTCACCTGCTTGCTGAGATTCAATAATTCCAATTGAATATCTCTCGGCAAAGGTATCATAATAGTCCTTGAAAAGATTCTTATCAACATAAAGAGATTCCCAAATAATATTATAGGACTGTTTATTCTCTCTAGTGTATTTTAAAAAGGTCCTTAAACCTTCTCTTTCTTTTTCTTTTCTTGTTTTTAAGTCTTTTGTTGCATCACTGATTTCCTTACGTATCTGATGGCTATATCTTAGAAGAAGATATTTATACAACAAATATTTATCTTTAAAGTAGATATAAAAAGTACCTAAAGCTATGCCAGACAAATTTGTAATGTCTACAATAGAGGTATTGCTATAACCTTTTTGATAGAAAAGTATCTCTGCTGATTGACAGATCTTTTCTAAAGTAGCCTGCCCTCTTTTTGTTTTTGGCAGATTAACTATTTGCTCCATGAACTTCTCCTTTCAACCTTATGCCTTTGTATTAGCTTGATTTTATCACGCATAGTTGTACCACGAATCCATATGTTTGTCAACTGTTTGTCAATTATATTTATATATTTTCTCATTATCCTAATTTAAATTCTCTCTGCTCTAAGTTTATAAATCCCAGAACCAGTGTTGCAAAAAGAACAGGTCTTTCGTACATGGAGGCATGACCTGTATTAGGTAAAACAACTAACTCAGAAGAAGTGATATGCTGATGTAAAATTCTTTGCTCTGCCATAGGAGTAATATAATCATTTTCACTACTTATAATGAGGGTTGGCACTTTAATATTCTGCAGCTGCCCTACAACATCATGATTTTCAGCACTTTCTGTCAGTCTAACCATGGAATCCATAAATGGTTTTTGATTAAAAACGTTTTCTGTCAGAAACGTTTTTCTTACTTGCATCCACTCACTTCTAGACTCATAGAATTCTGGAGAATAAATTACAGGTATGGTTGTACAATAGTAATCCATAGCGTCTGCTGCACTTCTATTCCAGCCAATGCCAATATCTCTTAACCAGGAAGATGTTTTTGCAGTGGTATTAGATAATACCAGCTTGTCAATATATTCTTGATATTTTACTGCAAATTCTAAAGCAACTTCTCCACCATAGGATATCCCTGTTATGCTAACTTTACTCAATTTCAATTCATCTAATAAAGCTTTGACAACTTCAACCTGCTCTGACTGGGTATATGCTATATTTTCCATTTTATCTGACTTACCTTGATCTAGTAAATCAAGTAGAATCAACTGATTATTTGCAGAAAAAGCATCCTTAAAAATCTGCCAGCTTAAAGTTGACATCATAATTCCATTGAGTAAAACCAGTGGTTTTCCCTGTCCATAGATTTCATAATAGACTTTCTTTCCCATATACTCCATATAAGCCATTTGATTCACTTCCTAACTTGTATTTTTTATTTATCGTATATTAATCCTATTTCATGTGCTTGTTTTCTTAGTTCATCTCTGAATTTAGGATGAGCTATATTAATAAGTCTTTCAACTCTTTCTTTTGTATTTGTTCCTCGCAGTGCTGCAATTCCATACTCAGTAACTACAAAATCAACATCATTTCTAGAAAGGCTTACGATAGCACCTTGTTTTAACATTGGAACAATTTTAGAGATTTCTTCTCTTTCACCTGTTTGTGAGTTTTTAACCATGGCTGTAGAATACAATGCAATGAAAGAACGTCCATTTTTAGCATTTTGCGCACCAATTGCTGTATCCGCCTGACCTCCGGTGCCGCTAAACTGCACTGGACCTATAGATTCAGAACAGCATTGTCCCGTTAAATCAACCTCTATGGTAGTATTAATTGATACCATATTGTCCACCTGACCAAAGGTAGCAGGATCATTTACATAATTACCATCCATAACTAAAACAGAAGGATTATTATCTAAGAAATCATATAATTCCTTATTGCCAAGTGCAAAAGTACAAACGATTTTGTCACGATGCAGAGTTTTTTTACTTCCGTTTATAACTCCCAGTTTCGCTAACTCTACCATTCCTGAAGTCATCATTTCAGTATGTACTCCAAGATCTTTTTTATCTTTTAAGGAAGCAGCTACCGCATTTGGTATACCACCGATACCAAGCTGAATACAATCTCCGTCATGTATCATATCTGCAATAAATTTACCGATAACCATATCTTTTTCACTGGAAGGAACATCGGGTATTGCAGGGACTTCGTAGTTTGTCTCTACCAGGTAGTCCACTTTTGATATATGTAATTCAACATCACCAAAGGTTCTTGGATAATTTGGATTAATTTCTAAGATAACGATGTCAGCAGCATCGATCATTCTTCTCTCATAAGTATTACTTACGGATAAAGATATATATCCATGTTTATCCGGCATAGTAGCACTGCCTACATAGATGTTAGGTTTCACGTGTGCCAATCTCTTCCATCCTGCTAAATGAAGATGGTTTGGTATAAATGCAATATTACCATTGGGTAATGCTTTTCTAAGTGATGGTGAAAAGAACCAGCCATCTACGTTAAATGCATATCTGTATTCTGCTTTTAAATATTCTCCATTTGCCATAGACAGACAATTCGTAATTGTAACATTTTCAACACGGTCTGCTATGGTATGAATATGATTCATAAACTCCTGGGCTTCCGCTGCTCCTAATCCAGTTACAATCATATCATTTGACTTAACAAGACCTAGTGCTTCTGTAATTGATATTAATTTGTCCCTATAATCCATTTTAAACCTCACTTTCCCAGAGTGGCTAAGTAATTATTATAATAACATGGGGAGGACTTATGTCCAACCCCATATTTTAATCGCATCTGCGATATCATTCTTCATTGTTTGACTATTTATTGAACTCTGTCTAAAATAACATTTAAATCTTCTACGGGTTTTACATTCTCCCACTTAGTACCATCTGCAGATACTTTTAATAATGACATAGATTGTGTTCCAAGTCTTTGACCATCTGCATAATTTAAAGTACCACCCATAGGGATTTTAAATTCAGCTGATTCCATTCCTGCGTTGAAGTTCTCCCAGTTAAGCGCACCTTCAGTTCTGTTAAGACCCTCTACCATAAAGTATCCTGCAATCCAGCCTGCCATAGCAAATGCATTTCCTGCATAATCTGGTTGGCCAAAGTCTGTCATACCTTTAACAAATGCGTCAACTTCCTCCTGATTGCTTAAGTCAACCCATGCATTAGAGTAAATAGGGAATTGTTCTCCCATTGCAGCATAGTCAGCAGCAAAGTTAGAAATTGTAGTAGCATCAGCATTGGAATAAGTTGTGAATACTGGTTTGCTAACACCCTGGCTGATAAGACCTTTAATAATAGTAGGTAATGTAGCCTGAATAGATGCTGCAATAATTATATCTACATTCTCATTTTTCATTTTTAATGCTGCTGAAGTTACATCTGTTGCACCTGGATTAATCTGTTCTGTAACAACGCTATAGTCTCCGCCAAGTTTACCAACCTGATTTTCAACGCCTGATAATAAATCTTTTCCAGCATCATCATTGGTATAAATAACACCGATTTTTTTCGCCTGATGTTGTTCAATGGCTCTTGCAACCATTAATCTTCCTTCTGTTACATAGATTGGCTGAACCGGGAAAAGTCCCTGTCCTTTTTCTACACTTGTTGCATCTTCGTTATATAGAGAAGCGATACCTGCTGCAAAGTAAACTGTAGGAATACCTGTTTCTTTTAACATATCAAGGGTAGCACCAATAGTAGGTGTTCCAAAATGTCCTACAATTGCGAATACTTTATCATCATTGATTAATTTTTCTGTAGCTGATTTCGCTTTTACTGGATCAAATTCATCATCATAATGTACAAATTCTATTTTTCTTCCGTTAATTCCGCCAGCATCATTTACTGATTTAAAATAAGCTTCAATACCTGCGTTAAAAGGTACACCAACTGCTGCCAATGCTCCAGAAGTTGCAGCTGTATTACCAACTTTGATTGTGGTATCCGTTACACCTTGTGATACTTCTTCTGGTGCCTCTGTTGTTTCTTCTGCTGCAGCTGTTGTTTCAGCTGCTGTTGTTGCCTCAGTTGCATTATTTGCCTCTTCTTTTTTACTGCAGCCTGCAAATAAAGAAACTGCCATAGAAAGTACTAATAATAAAGATACTATTTTTTTCATAAATGAATCCTCCCTTGAATTCTAAATATTTCTATATATTTTTAATGACAAAACCTAAAAGCATTGAATTAAGAATGTCAGGTTTTTCAAATATTGTTACATGTCCACAATTCGGTATTAGAGCAAATTCTGCATTTGGAATTCGATCTGCAATTATTTTTGAAAATTTTGGTGGCTTAAGAATATCATTATTTCCGCATACTACAAGCGTCGGACATTGAATTTTATTTATCTCTTCAGTCATATAAACATCCTGCAAAAATGTGTGATACAGACTTATTTGACCGTCAAAATAATCTTCCGGAATATTAGCCATTCCTTTTGCTCTTTTTTGAAGTAAATCGTAATTGTCTCTAATAAAATTGTTACCGTAGATAGAAGGCAGCATTCCCCAGAAAAATTGTTCTCCCTCTTTTTTTGCCGCCAGGTTGATCCACCCTGAAACAAAATGCTTTAATATATCATCAAGCTCACTGACAGAATCAATGATTGCTATGCTTTTTACACATTCCGGGTAATCTATGGCGAAACGCATTGCAACTTCACCGCCATAAGATGTACCAATGAAATGTGCTTTCTTAATCCCAAGCAGCTCCATTAACGCTTTGGTATCCGATGCATGCTGTGCAAAAGAATAGGTTCCTGCTGGTTTTTCGGATTTAAGCTGTCCCCTAAAATCATGAAGCAAAATCTTAAATCCCATTTTCTCGAAAACAGGAATTTGATAGGACCAGCTTGAAGTGCTTGCCATAACTCCATTTAGGAAAACCACAGCTTCTTCTGCCGCTTCGTTCCCTTTTAGTTCGTAAAATAAATTAACTTCATTTACTATAGCATTTGACATAATAAGCCTCCCATATCCATACTGACTTACCTCTTAAATATAGATATCGTTTAAAGAATTTTTTATCCGGGGAGATATTATCTCCCCGGATAAGGTAAATTAAATTACTTAACTCTATCCAAGATTACATTTAAATCTTCCATTTGTGCTGCCATTTCCCATTTACTTCCATCATCAGCAACTTTTGATAATGACATGGACATTGTACCAATTCTCTGACCGTTAGCATAGTTAAGCGTTCCGCCTAAAGGATTCTGGAATTCCGCAGATTCCATAGCTGACATAAAGTTTTCCCAGGTAAGTGTTCCTTCAGTTCTCTTAATACCTTCAACCATGAAATATCCTGCAATCCATCCTGTCATAGCGTATGCATTTCCAGCATAATCAGGTTGGCCAAATTCAGTGATACCTGCAACATATGCATCTAATTGTTCCTGCTTTGTAAGGTCGACCCAGGCATTAGAATAAACAGGGAATTTTTCTGCTAACATAGCGTAATCGGCAGCAAAACTTTCAAGTGTAGTAGTAGCTGAATTTACATAAGTTGTAAATACAGGTTTGCTAACACCCTGGCTGATTAAGCCCTTTACAATTGTTGGATAAGTACTCTGAATAGAGGCTGCAATAATTGCATCTACATTTTCATTTTTCATCTTTAATGCAGCTGAAGTTACATCTGTTGCACCTGGATTAATCTGCTCTACAACGATACTGTAATCGCCGCCAAGTTTTTCAATCTGGTTTTGAGCACCTGCTAAAATATCTTTACCTGCATCATCATTTGTATAAATTACACCAATTTTTTTTGCCTGATGTTGTTCAATGGCTCTGGCAACCATAAGTCTTCCTTCTGTTACGTAGATTGGCTGAACTGGGAATAAAGCTTTACCATTTTCAACACTGTCTGCATTTTCATTATAAAGAGCACCGATACCTGTTGCAAAATAAACTACAGGAATTCCGCTTTCCTTTAATAAATCAAGTGTAGCACCAACCGTTGGAGTACCAAAGTGGCCAACAATTGCAAATACTTTGTCATCGTTAATTAAGCTTTCTGTAGCTGCTTTACCTTTAACAGGATCAAATTCATCATCATAGTGAACGAATTCGATTTTTCTTCCGTTAATTCCGCCTTCATCATTAACTTTTTTAAAGTAAGCTTCGATTCCTGCGTTAAATGGAACACCTACTGCTGCATAAGCACCAGAAGTAGCAGCTGCATTACCAACTTTAATTGTTGTATCAGTTACACCTTGTGCAGGTTTTTCTTCTTCTGCTGGTGCTGCCGTCGTTGCTTCTGTAGTATTTCCAGCTTCTGTTGTAGCTGTTGTAGATCCTGTTTCTTCCTCTTTTTTGCCGCATGCAGCAAAAGATGATACTACCATAATAAGTACTAGTAAAATTGATAGAGCTTTTTTCATAAAGTAAATCCCCCTTGAATTTTTTTATTCTTTTTTTCCACCCAGATAAGCTTCGATGAGCTGAGGATTATTTCTTAATTCCTCTGCACTACCTTCCATTGTAATCTTACCAACTTCAAGTACATAAGCGTAATCTGCGATTTTTAATGTTTGAAGAGCATTTTGTTCTACAATAAGTACTGTTGTGCCATCCGCTCTGATTTCTTTAATTATTTCAAATATACTCTTAACAATTAAAGGCGCTAAACCAAGGGAAGGCTCATCTAACAACAATAGTTTTGGGCTTCCCATAAGCGCCCGCCCTATTGCAAGCATCTGTTGTTCTCCTCCTGAAAGAGTTGATCCAACCTGATTTTTTCTTTCTTTAAGTACCGGAAAATATCTGTAAACTCTTTCAAAATTCTTTTGAATTGTTTTTTGATCTTTTACGGTATATGCTCCAATTTTTAAATTCTCTTCTACAGTAAGATCTCTAAATACCTGTCTACCTTCTGGAGATTGAATAATTCCAAGAGTTGCAATTTTGTTTGGTGACATTTTGGTGATATCATGATTTTTAAAGTCAACGATTCCATCCTTAGCATCCAGCACTCCGGAAATTTTACGGAGTGTTGTCGTTTTACCTGCGCCGTTAGAACCAAGCAATGCTACAATTTGACCTTTATTTACCTTAATATCGATTCCTTTTAATGCTTCAATGCTGCCATAACTTACTCTTAATCCTTTCATAGTCAAAGCATTTTCTGACATACTATTCATCCCCCTTTCCCAGATAAGCTGTTTGTACCTGCTCATTTGCTTGAATTTCCTGCGGTGTTCCTACAGCAAGCAGCTTTCCAAAGGAAATGGCACAAATTCTGTCACATAAGTCTGTAACAAATCTCATATCATGTTCTACTAAGAGAATGGCACAATTATATTTGTCCCTGATTTCTCTTATGATTGCTGTGAGTGCTAATGTTTCGGAATCATTCAAACCTGCTGCCGGCTCATCTAATATGATTAACTTTGGTTCACACATTAGTGTACGGGCAAGTTCGATTTTTTTAAGCACTCCATACGGTTGACCTGCAACTAGTTGATCTTTAATGTCATATAAACCCATATATCTTAGTACTTCCTCAGCTTGTTGTCTAAATTTAGCTTCCTCCTTTCTTGCTTTTGGAAGTTTAAATATCTGACTTAATACGGAAGCATGAAACTCGATATGGGAGCCTACCAAAACGTTATCAATAACAGATAATTCTCGAATAAGTTCAACATTCTGGAACGTTCTAACTAGCCCCTTTCTAATAATTTCATGAGGCTTCTTTCCAACAAGGTTCTCAACCTCACCCTTATTCGTACGGAATTGTACAATTCCACGATCCGGTTTATAGAACTGTGTAATACAGTTAAACGCAGTAGTTTTACCTGCACCATTTGGGCCAATCAGACCAAAGATTTCTTTTTCTTTAATGTCAAAGGTTAAGGCATCTACCGCTTTTAATCCACCGAAAGCAATAGAAAGATCATCGATCTTAAGTACTACATTATCTGCCATACTTTTATTTTCATGAGTAGCATTATGCATTGTTACCCTCCTTACCTTTACGACCTTTCGCAATCTTCATCTTAAGGTTATGCCAAAATTGAATTAAGCCTGCGGGATATAATAAAATTACTATAATGATTAAAACACCGTTAAATACATATGCCAAACCGTCAATTTCACCGATAACAGGAAGATTCTTAAGGATAAGATCTGGTACACCAAATACGATGAATGATCCAAGAATGGTTCCTGGTATAGATCTAACACCACCAATGATAATTACAGCCAGCATATTTAATGAAAATAACAAGGTCCAAGCATTTGGGTATGTATATTTAATAAAATGAATATATAATACGCCGCCTAACGCTGCATAACCTACAGCTACTGCAAAAGATAGAAGTCTGTAGCGGTAAATATTAATACCCATGGCCTGAGCTGCTGCTTCACTGCCTCTCATGGTTGATAATGCTCTTCCAGTATAACTATTGATAAAATTATGTGTGATAAACATAACCGCTACTAATATCACTACAATTAACATAAATGTACTATCTCTATTCAGCTCAAATGTTCCAAGGAGTTTAGGATAATCTGCATCTTTACCAGAGAATCCATTGGTTACAACATCAAATTCTACAAACACTTTTCTTAGTATTTCAGAAATAGCAAGTGTTGCAATTGCCAGATAATATCCCTCAATTCTTAAGGATACCAGTCCTGTAAGCACACCGATGATCATGGGGACTGCCACGGAAATAACCAGTGATATTTCAAAAGGCAGATTCAAATCTGAGGTGAAATATGCCGCAAGGTAGGTTCCCATACCCATAAATCCCGCAGTTCCAAGTGATACCAGCCCTGAATAACCAACTAATAGATTAACTCCTAATGCAACAATGGCGTAAATAAGAATACTTGCTATAATAGTTAAAAATGAATATTTAATTACTCCCATTTTCACCAGTGCTGGGATTAGTAGTAATAAAAGTCCAAAGAGTAGATATTGTTTATATGGACTGTTTGATTTTACTTTTACAGCCTGTTTATTTTCTTGTTTGTTCAATGTCTGCTCCTCCTATACTTTCTTGACTATTTTTTTACCAAATAATCCATTTGGTCTAAATAGAATTAATGCTAGTATTAATAAATATAAAATAGAATCACTCCAAGTGGATGATACATAATAAGAAATCAAGTTACTTACCGTACCAATAATGTATGCTGCTACAACAGGTCCGTAGAAAGTTTGGAAACCACCTAATACACAGGAAAGAAGTGCAATAACCTGAACACCATCCATCATAGATAAATTTACACTAGTTGTTGGAGCAAGCATTAATGCTGCAAGTGTACCAAGTGCTGCAGCGATTGCCCAAGAAGCCATTGTTATTAAAGGTGTTGGTATACCCATCATTCTTGCTACAACATCATTAGAAGCTGTTGCTCTAACTGATAATCCCCATTTGCTCTTTTGAAGCATGAAGAAAAGCACAAGCATTATAATAATTCCTACGGATATATTTACAATTGCGTTATAAGAGATTGTTGCTCCTAATACGGAATGGCTACCATACAAAAATCTAGGAAACTGAAGTGGATCTGTACCAAATATCATTGGAGCAATACCTAAAAATATCATAATAAGTCCCAGTGTAATGATTTGTTTGGAAACGGAATGCATTTTTAGAGTTCTTGAAATTACAATTCTATCTACAAGAACACCTACAAAAAATGCACAAAACATTCCTAAAATTGCTACAAGCCAAACAGGTAAACCTGTTTTTATTAATATAAAAGTTGTTATAAACGCATTAAACATACTAAGAGAGCCTTGGGCATAGTTTTGCGTATTTGAAGTTCTATAAATTAGTATAATGCCTAAGGAAGCTAGGGCATAAATACCGCCTGTTTCTAAACTATTTAGAAGAATCTGAATAAAAATATTCATAGGTATTTATCACCCCCATCTAATTACATTGGCACCCCAAACATAACCAATACCAGCAGCTATCATGGAAACCACGGAGCCGTCTTTTACTTTTCCTTGTTCTACAGCAAGGTGAAGAGATAAAATCTGATCTATCTGTCCGATATGTCCATATTCATCAAGATAAATTGACTGGTCATCAGTTAAGTTTAAAGCATTTACCATCTCGTTGTGCCCGGAACGTTTAATATGTAATATTGCAAGATAATCAAGTTCGCTCTTGTCAACTCCTGATTTTTCAAATGCCTTATCAATACATTTAAACCAATTTGGCATAGATACTTCATTTAATCTGTTTTTCATTCCAATGGGATCCATTAATCTTAAGGATTTAAATGCTTCCTTATAATTGTCACCGTTAATTGGATTAGCGATACCACCTATTTCTACGCCGGCGGCTCTTGCTAAAGTTCCATCTGCAATAATATGAGAGCCCAAAAGTAAATTCTTGCCATAGTTCTTCTTTAAAATAATAGCACCGCCACCTGCACCAAGATTGAACATCATAGACATGTTTTTATCTGTGAAATCCACAAAGTCACCATTTCTGTAACCGCCAACTACCATAACCGTATGAATACTATCATCAGCAATTAACATGTCCTTTGCCATCTTTAATGCTGCAATACTTGTTGCGCAACGATTTTGTACATCAATACCCCAAGCATTTACTGCTCCGATTTGTCCGATTACATATAAAGCAGATGTAGTAAGAGGATACTCTTTCCATTCTTCTCCAACACATAATACCACATCAATTTCTTCCGCTTTCATTCCAGTATTCTTAAGACAATCCTGTGCAGCTCTAACTGCCATTTCCTGAGTACCATCATTTTCACCGGGAATTGTTTTTTTCTTAATTCCAAGTTTTTCAACAACTGCTTCTTCTGACCACACTCCATTGGTAGCTTCTGCTATTTCAGCTGCTGTCATAAATTTCTCCGGTAAATAAATACCGGTACCTACAATACCAACATTTACAGACATTTTAAGCCTCCTATATTTTTTTATAATCTCATTCCGCCGTTTACACTTAATGTGTGTCCAGTAACATATGAGGATTCATCAGAAGCTAGGAATAATGCAGGATATGCAATTTCTTCCGGCTGAGCCAATCTTCCAAGCATTGTTTGTTGTGCGAATCCATCAAGAAGATCCTGTGGAACTGTTTTTAAAATATCAGTCATTGTGTAACCTGGAGCTATTGCATTTACTCTTACGTTACCACCCTTCATAGCAAACTCTTTCGCCCATGTCTTTGTAAGTCCTATAACACCAGCTTTTGTTGCTGCATAGTTTGCCTGACCGATATTACCAAATTCACCAACAACAGATGAAATATTGATAATGGATCCGCCACCTTGTGACTGCATCTGAGGTCCAACATGTCTTGTTAAGTTAAATACACCTTTAAGGTTAACATTTAATACTAAATCCCATTGGTCATCTGTCATTTTTCTTGTTAAGGAATCTCTTGTAATACCAGCATTGTTTACAAGAACATCGATCTTGCCGTATTTACCAACAACATAATCAAAAAATGCTTTACAATCTTCTGAATTAGTTACATTTAATTTATATCCTTCTACATTAGGATTTTCATAAGTTAATCCTTCCATAT
>JAQZAX010000022.1 GCA_029239455.1 Anaerocolumna sp. | reverse complement strand
AAGGAGGAAACATTAATGAAAGTCGTAGCTTTCAACGGTAGTCCATCAAAAGAAGGAAATACTTATTTGGGAATAAAAATAGTTGTTGAGGAACTTGAAAAAGAAGGGATAGAAACAGAAATAGTTCATGTTGGAAATAAAACGATTAGAGGTTGTATTGCTTGTGGATATTGTACCAAAATCAAAAATGGAAGATGTGCTATTTCTTCTGATCCAGTTAACGATTGGGTTGAAAAAATGAAAGAAGCAGATGGAATAATTTTAGGATCACCTGTACACTATTCAGCAATTCCTGGAACAATGAAATCATTTTTAGATAGAGCTTTTCGTGTGGCTGAAGCCAGTAATAGTCTGCTAAGGCATAAAGTTGGAGTGGCAGTAGTCGCAGTAAGAAGAGCCGGAGGAATTCCAACCTTCGATCAATTAAATAATTATATTAATCATTCTGAAATGCTCATTCCTACTTCAAATTATTGGAATGTTATAAATGGCAGATTACCAGGTGAGATAATTCAGGACGAAGAAGGAATACAAATTATGAGGATACTAGGTAAAAATATGGCATGGCTTATGAAATTGGTTGAAAATGGTGAAAGAACAGTGAAGAAGCCTGAAAGAGAGCAAAAAGTATTTACTAATTTTATTCGTTAAAAGGAGAAGTATAAATGAAAAGCTTAAGCAATGAATTTATAAAGGAAAGGCAGGAGTTAAATAAATTATTAGTTCTGATTATGGCTATAGCTTGCGGTCTCACTATTGCAAATTTATATTATATACAACCCTTACTGGCAGATATAGCTGAAACATTTAATGTTAGTGAAATAAAAGTAGGTTTTGCTGCAACGCTAACACAACTAGGATATGCAGTCGGAATGATATTTATATTACCACTTGCGGACATAATTGAAAAAAGAAAATTAATAGCTATAATGCTTTTGCTTTCAATTATTTCCCTTGTAAGTATGTCTTTTTCATTTAATATGCATATGCTGGTAGTTTCATCATTCGCAGTTGGATTCACTTCAATTATTCCTCAGCTTATTATACCTTTGGCTGCTCAGTTATCAAATTCAAATGAAAGAGGTCATGTAATTGGCACAGTAATGAGTGGCTTATTAATTGGGATATTAGTATCCCGTACATTTAGCGGTATTTTGGGGGGATACCTAGGGTGGCGAAAAGTATATATTATTGCAACTATTATGTTAATAATTCTTTTGATAGCAATAAAGAAATTAATACAAGTTCATAAACCTGTTTCTAATACTAAATACATAGAGTTATTAAAATCAATGATACATTTGATAAATACTGAATCGGTTGTAAGAGAAGTTTCTGTTAATGGAGCAATGATGTTTGCAGCTTTCAGTGCATTTTGGACGTCACTTGTTTTTTTACTTGAAAGCTCTCATTACAACATGGGCTCTGAGGCGGCAGGCTTATTGGGATTAGTCGGAATTAGCGGTGCTTTGGCTGCTCCCTTGGTTGGAAGAATTGCAGATACTAAAGGAACTAGATTTGTTACAGGAATAAGTATAATTGTTGTTATAATCTCCTTTATATTCTTTCTTCTATTTGGCTTTAAAATATTAGGATTAATTTTAGGGGTTATATTACTTGATTTAGGAGTTCAATCCTGCAATATTTCCAACCAAACCAGAGTACATTCTTTAAATGATGAAATACGTAACAGAATTAATACTATATATATGGTATGCTTTTTTCTAGGCGGGGCTTTCGGTTCATTTATAGGCTCTTATAGTTATACCTATTTTGGGTGGTATGGAATTTGCATTTTTGGAATATCAACTCAGGTGATTACATCAATTGTACATAAAACAGCCAAATAAATATAAAAAAGTTAGTGAACCCCAATATTACAAGTTGCTTTTTGCAAATGGTAGAAAAAAGAGAATTGACACGCATCATTTATAGTGTTAATTCTCTTTTTTAAATAAATTTAATAAAACTGCTGCATATAATCGTTAATATTAAAACCGTTACTTAACATTTGTGAATAAGTTGAAGTTACAATGTAAACAAATAGAAAAATAGTTATAACAATCACGAGTAAAGTGGCCCTAGCCCAATTTTGCTTACTTTTTGGAGTTGAACTGCTAAAAGCCCAAACAAATAGCATAATCGGATAAATAAATATTCCAACCACTGGAATATAAAGCAAAAGCATACTGACTAGCCAATTCCAAAATGAGATAGGTTTTTCCGCAGCATTAATATTCTCCTTATGTATCATAGTAGCATCTGCATTTAAAGTAGCAGTATGCTCATATTGCAATTGTTCCGTATCTTGACGAAATGAAGCCCCACAATATTCACAAAAATTAGCATGCGCATTATCGGTATTACGTCCACAAACATTACATATCATTGATGTCACCCTTTCAAATTAATATTCGGATAAATTCATGTACAGTATATCATAAAAATTCCAAAGTAAAAACTTAAATATATATAAAATAAAAAATATGTTGGTTTCATTTCTTTCTCGCAACGTAAATTAACATAAGGAATTTCATTTCTTTCCCGTAACGTAAATTAACATGGGGAGTTTCATTTCTTTCCGTAACGCAAATTAACATGAGGAGTTCCATTTCTATTCGTAACGTAAATTAACATGGGGAGTTTCATTTCTTTCCGTAACGCAAATTAACATGAGGAGTTCCATTTCTATTCGTAACGTAAATTAACATGAGGAGTTCCATTTCTATTCGTAACGTGAATTAACATGAGGAGTTTCATTTCTTTCCGTAACGTAAAATAACATGAGGAATTTCATTTCTTTCCCGCAACGTAAATTAACATGGGGAGTTTCATTTCTTTCCCGTAACGTAAATTAACATAAGAGTGTATTGCTATATAGAAAAAAGAAGTTTTTTGTTTGCGGTGACAATTTCACAAATATGTGCGATACTGGGAAGACAACTTGTTGTCTTATCCAGGGCGAACATATTTGTGAAATTCGTCTGTAGCAACGAAAAAACTTCCTTTCTATATAACAATATACTCTTATGTTTCAAAACCCCCGGAAGAAATGAAACTCCTCATGTTTCAATACTCCCTGAAAGAAATGAAACTCCTCATGTTTCAATCCCCCTAAAAGAAATTGACTAACTATCAGTTTTCATAGCCTCAATAGCACTAATTTTGGTGGCTCTGTTCGCCGGATAATAACCAGATAATACACCAACAAGAAAAGCAAATCCGGCTGCTACAAAAGGCAGCCATAAAGGTATAATAGAAAACTTTGTATTTTCCATATTATACATGTAATTCGTTGATAGCAATGCCTGAAATAATGGCTGACCAAATTTATTAATTGCCCAGGAAGCAAGATAACTTAAACTAATTCCTATAACTCCTCCAATAAGACCTATCATCCCAGCTTCAAACAAAAAGAGCTTCTTAATGTCTACAATTACACATCCAAGAACTTTCATAATACCGATTTCCTTGGTCCGCTCATAGATAGACATAATCATGGTATTCGCAATATTAATAGCAGATACCAGCATGGCGATAGCTCCGATACCACCCAGAACCATCTGAAGCATATTCGATGTTTCCTGCATTGGTTCAAGAAACATAGCCAAGCTTGAAGTCTGATATCCTAAATCCTCAATCTGCTCCTGCACATCTGTTACGTTCTTAATATTATCTACAGTTATCTTAATTCTCTCATAAGTTTCAATGGATGAAAGTGCCTTTTTTCTATCTTCTACATTCAGTGTATTGGCATACTTTTTAAATATGTTTCTAAAGTAATTAATATCCATATAGATAGAATAGTCGTATTCCCAATTATCTACCTTCTCCATTATGCCGTAATCTTCCACTTTAAGTGTAAATGGTTTCTTCCTGTCATTTACAGCATATTGGTAGGGATTAAACTGAAAGGTTACTTTATCCTTAGTCAAATCCACAGTTTTCGTTGTGTAGTTTCTAGAAGTTGGATTATAAAAATCAATTAGCGCATCACTTCCAAACAATATGTACTTATTATCTTCCGGCGTAGGATAGCTTCCGGCAGTTAATGCCGGGAATCCAAAGTCCTCAAATGTACTACTGTCCATTGCAAAGATTTGCACAAACCTCTCATATTTTCCGCTTTTTAGAACTCCATCTTTATAAAGAACCGGTGATACTGCATCCACATGTTCAATTGCTTTTATCTGCTCAACTAAAGCATCATTAATGGTTTGCTCTTTGGAATCAATGTAATTACCTTCATCATCCATAATATTGGCATAACGCTCCACAGTTACTGTGGTCAGACTTCCCTGTTCCATTACCTGTGAAGTGAAATTCGTATTCATGCCAATACCAATAGAAATCATGACTACTATGGATATCGTTCCAATAACCACACCTATAACTGTTAATGCAGTTCTGGCTTTTCTACGACTTAGATTTCTAAGACCCATCTTAATCAAGTCACTAATCCTCATATAGCTCAATTCCTTTTTTAATTTTTCTCTTAGCTAATACGACTCCAAGGCCAACACTAATTGCCAATGTTAACAAAGTAATTCCTGCAACAAATGTCCAGCTTGACAGGAGCGGGTCTTTGGATGTGGCCGCCATGTCCCCTGGAATTTCTCCTTCAATATAACCGCCGTCCACATATCCTCCGTCAACATTTCCACCAACTATAACCTCTCCCTCTTTTGTAACTCCTTCTACTGCAGTTACCGTCTTTACTTCTACCTTCTGATTCATGATAGAGCCAGCAATTAAATCGTTAGGATTTAAAATTACCTTTATATTGAAACCATTATCAATCAATACTTTCATTGTTCACACCATTGCATATCGCAGGCAGGCCTGGGATACTGCCACAAATAAAAAGGAGTGAAAGAATCATACTGTGGCAACCTTTCTTTTTCTAAATTTTCTTTCACTCTTACTTTCATTCTGTTACGTGCATTTTATTGAAATCGTAACACAAATTAAATATATCTATATTTCACTGCAAAGTTTAGTCTCCCAGATTCGCATCTTCAATTTTTCTTAATTTTCTTTTATGTAACTTAAGAATAATTTTCCTGGTTGCAGGAATTCCAACCACTAAAATAACAATTTGCAATAGTACAAATAGCCAGGTAGGAATAATAGGCTCTTTTACAGGTTCTTCTACTGGGAAATACTCTCCCGGCATTTCACCTCCATCAGGTATAAATTCTCCCTGAACGGTAGCTTCAAATTCCTTCGTAATATTTATTTCATCCCCATTACTATCTTCAAAAGTAATAACCAGAGTACCTTTTGCTAAGCCTTCTAAGCTAGGTATTACCTCTAATTCTGCATACTCTGAGTAACCAGCTTCTACATTGCCAATAAAGTACATACTTCCCGTACTTAATAAATAATCTCCTTGAACAGTTGCATATACATTATTGAGTGTTGATTTACCCATATTATAGAATTCAAATGTTAATGCTGTAGGTTGATTTACAACGGGAACATCCCAGTTACCGACATATACATTCTCAACTACTGGTCTCGCATTCTCGACAGCCTGAAGATTAATTGTTTCAGTCACCGTTTCACCAATCTCTCCGGTCGCTGGATTCGCTTCTGCACCATCATATTCATACTCAATTTTTATTTCAATAGGATATGCCTTTGTAGTTGCATCTGCCTTTACCTTCAATTCGATGGAATTCTCTTGCTTCTGGCCTGCTGCTATTTGATCAATATAGAAAGTATTGCTTCCATTCGTTACTGCAAAAATATTATCCGCCTGAGAAACTGTAACTTTAATATTTTTAGCATTTAGGGATGTGTGGGTATTATAAATATCGAATATGAAATTAAAAGTATTTCCTGCTCGTAATTCTTCCACATCCGTAGTAAAATTACTGATAATAAGTTTTGGTTTACTTGCAACCGCGTCATCCGTTGCCATTACTTCAAGATATAATTTACTTGTTTTGGTATAAACAACTTTGGTATCATCCATATAATTTATCTTAACTGTAATTTCTTTTAATCCACTTGTTGCTTCTTTGGGAACGATAAGCGGTATTCTAACATCTCTCTTTGCATTATGTTCTAATGTTCCCCCACTTATGGTATCTGTTGAGTAATTTGGTATAAAGCTATTGATACCAAGACCTTCTACGGATACTTCGATGCTTTCTGCATCTGTTACACCTTCATTGCGAATTGTTGTTATCAGTACGAATTCGCTTCCGGCCTTTAATTCGCCAGCATATTTTGTACTTTCAATCTCAATTGCAGGTGTAAGACTATTCTCTGTAACGTTAACATATATTTTAGTTTCCGTTGTGTATACTGCTCCGTCTATATCTTTATAATCAGTAAATATACTTAATGTCTTTGTTCCAGGTGTAGCAGAGCCTGAGACTGTCACTGGCAATTTTACACGATATGTTTCACCAGCTGGTAATCTTCCTTCTGTTCCTGCTTCTTGTTTTAACTTGGAATATTCAGGAATTAATCCAGCTGCTTCATAACCCTCTACTCGAAACATGGTATTTAAAGAGGAAATCTCACCTTCATTTTTGATGGTAAAGGCCAATTCGGTTGTATTTCCAAGGGTTGCATTATTTAAAGACACACTGTCAATGGTAAGTTGGGCAGGTTCTTTTTCATTTAATATTACAAAGTTAACACTTGGTAAATCATTTATAAATGTTTCCTGAACGTTTGTTTCACGATTAAAGCCGACGTACTCCACCTGTACTTTCATCTTTTTGTTGCTTATTTTTGCTGTTTCTTTTACCTTTAAATCAAATTCAATATAAGTAGTGGAAAAATTAGAAATTCCGATTGGGGGATTCTCTTCGGTGTAACCTTCTGCCGATAATTTAATATTCTCCACATTAAACTGCATATCTGTGATATCTACTGATATTCTTGGGTCCTGTATGTAATCTGCCGTTGCTCTTACCGGTAGCTTCACATGTGTTGTTTCACCTGGAGTTCCAATAATATCTCCTACTTTTTCAGTGAATATAATTGTGTTTGAAGGATTATATACGCTCCCTGCATTAACTGTTATCATGCTTTCTGCAAAGCCGTTCATAAGGAATGCTGCGATTAATATTACAATTAATATTTTTCTGATTCTTTTCATCTCTTTTCCCTCTTCTTTATTTATTCTTCTTTATTTATTCTTCTTTATTTATTCTTCTTTATTTATTCTTCTTTATTTATTCCTCTTTATTTATCTTCTTTTTAATATTTCTATTATTTTACGATGTTTTAACCATATCCGCACTAACATCCAATTTTGGTTCTAAGACATCTGTTTCGACTTCTTTTTGATTGTTATTATGAGTAGCTTCACTTTTTATAGTCTCGCTTTCAGTAGCCTTACTCTGTGCAAGCTCACCTTCAGTAGTTATACTCTTGGTAGTCTTACTCTTGGCAGCCTCACTCATGGCATCCTCACTCTTGATAGCTTCACTCTCAGCAACCACATTTTCCACATTCCCACTCTCAGTAAGAACTGGGGTATTCTGGGCAATCTCAACACTCTGAATCTTTCCGTCTAATATATTAATAACCTTATCAGCAAACTGGGCAACTCTCTTGTCATGAGTAACCATTACTATTGTCTGGTTATTTTCCTTGGCAATGGTTCGGATTAAGTGTAGAACCTCCATAGCAGTTTTGGTATCCAGGTTACCTGTTGGTTCATCTGCAAAAACAATTTCAGGCTTTGCTACAAATGCCCTTGCAATACCAACTCTTTGCTGCTGGCCTCCACTCATTTCTTTTGGCCTATGATTCATTCTGTTTCCTAAGCCAACCTGTTTTAGCATCTCACGGGACATGGTTCTCCTTTTTTTCGTTTTCACCCGCTTAAAAACCAGAGGAAATTCCACGTTCTCCAACGCTGTCATTGAATTCATCAGGTTGTATGACTGAAAAACAAAGCCCAAATAGCGCTGTCTGAATCTGGCCAGGCTGTTTTCATTCATTTTATGTATTTTCTTACCTTTTATTATTATCTGACCGCCTGTAATTTTCTCTATGCCAGCCATAAGATTCAGTAACGTTGACTTTCCTGATCCCGATGTTCCAAGCAGACAGCAAAATTCACCTTTTTGTATATCAAAACTTACATCGTCTACGGCATAAATTTTTTCATTTCCCATGCGATATATTTTTTTGACATTCTTAATTTGAATAATATTATTATTCTGGTCCTGCACCCCTTATCACCTTCCACCTTGTAGTAATTCTTAGCATTTCAATCTAATCATACTCTAAATATCTTAAATAAAGACTAGTTTAATTCTTACATTTTTATTACTTTTTGTTATATTATGCCATATTTTAATTACAACTTAAAGTCTGGCAATTCAGACTCTAGCGCTGATGCGCTGTCACTTCATTGACAAATTCTCTTAGCGCGTCATGGGTATCCCCCCGCCGGAGGGCATTTTTTAATAGGATTTGAGGGTCAAATCTTAATAGGGAAGTTCGGAGATCTTTCCTATCAAAAAAAACATGTGCTGCATTTTCAAAAGAAACATATATAGTTATTAACTACTTTGTTCTTAATCCCTGCTGCACATGTTATTATCTTCTAATCTGTATTCCATTACAATATTTCAATCTTATTCCATAAACTAAATTAGACTTTTGGCGCTCTAATCATTTTTACTTTATAATATATTAACTCTATGAATATTTTCTTTATTAAGATTTTCTCTATTAATATTTTCCCTATTAATATTTTACTTTCTTATTTCTTATTACTTTCCTCCATAATTTTACTAAGTTCTTTTTTCTCCAGTCTCATATCAATAAATCTAACAAATAAAAGTTTAATTAATGCACCTACTGGTACAGCCAGTAACATTCCCAGGAGTCCGCCGATAGCACTGCCAAATATTAAGGAAATAATAACCAAAACCGGATGAATCTGAATGCTATGGCTTAAAAGTTTAGGTGCTATAATATTGCCATCTAGTGCCTGGACAATAACTAAAGCTATAATGGCAATAATTAATTCCTGAAACTGTCCATTAATCAGACATACCAGCGCTGTGCAGATATACGCCACCACGGGACCTACATAAGGTATCAGATTACCGATACCTGCAAGGACACCAATAATAAATGCAAATTTTACACCTACAACTGAAAGAGTTAAGCTTATTAACATCATCATAATTGCTGCATCAGTTAGCTGTCCTCTGATGTACCCAGAAAACACATTGTCGGCATCTGTTAAAAATATTCTCACCCGATTATTCCATTTATCACTTAATATAGCTTTTCCAACTTTACTGATAAAATCTTTAATAAGTGCACCGTCAATCATAAAGTAGATTCCAATAATCAAAGAGAAAATAAAAGTAGTAACATAAGAAGTAATGTTACTAATCGATGTAACAAATGATGTACCAAACTCCTTTAGTCCATTGATAATACTACCGCCTATATCACTTACATATTGTGTTACCATATCTGATTCAATGTTTAATTGATCCAATTTAAAAATAATAGAATTAATAAAATCGTTAATGCTTTTTATAAAAGAGTCTACTATAATAACAATGTCATCTAATTTAGCTAAACGCAGCTGATCTGTTATACTAAATACAAGCAAGGATATAATGCCTGCAAGAATTGCCATAATTATAATTAATGTCAAAAAAACAGCCAGAGTTCTGCTCCCCTTTATCTGCCTTTTCTCTTTTCCAACTTTAACTTTAAGAAATTGTTCATCAAAATAGTTAATTACGGGGTCTAATAAATAAGCAAATACAAATGCCAAAAAAATTGGTTTCGCAACATTTATTACCCAACTAAGTCTTGCCATAAATTCATTTATAATAGCTGGCGCATTCTGGGCAACCAGGCTTAAAATGTATATAATGACGGCAGTAATAATTACATAAATTGCTATTATAGTATATTTCTTATTCATCTTGTCATTAAACTTCATAAAATCTCCCTTAGAATATAGAAGGTAATTGTGGTAGGGTGTCCACCACAATTACCCTTATATCAACCCTTATTTATTTTCTTAAAACTGTCCTGCTCTGTCAACGTAACTTTTGATGCATTCAACACAATTATCAATACCAATGAAGTCACTTCTTAAAGAGAGGTGATAGTTTTCTGCGCGGCCCCATTTCTCACTTGCATGGTAATTATAATAGTTTGCCCTTCTTTTATCTATCTTAGCAATTTCGTCTTCCACTTTATTCTTAGTTAAATTATCAATTACCATTGCTCTCTTCTTTCTAAATTCTACATCTGCCCATACAAATACATTAATTACATTGGGCATGTCCTTTAGAACATAATCAGCACATCTGCCAACAATCACGCAAGGTCCTTCTTGTGCAACCTTTCGGATAACATCGGATTGCGCCAGGTATATTCTATCATCCAGTGAAAGATGTGCAAAACCAAGGTCCTGATTCCCATAGGCGTTCATTCCCATAGCGATAGAATAAAGTAAACTGTTTGTTGCTTTTTTCTCAGCGTTCTCAAAAGCAGCTTTTGCAAACCCACTTTCCTCTGCTGCCCGCTCGATTAATTCATGGTCATAGAAAGGAATCCCTAGCTTATTCGCTAGTTTTTGTCCAATTTCTCTTCCGCCGCTTCCGTATTGCCTACTTATGGTAATAATATTCTTCATAACAATCACTCCTTTCTTATAATGTCGAAATACCTATGACTGTTTTTCTTTATTATACCATATTCGAATTTTATTGTGTACTTATTTTTCGCATAAGCTTGCCCGTTTATTTTTTTGCATAAGCTTTCACATAGGCGTGCTCCTATGGATTTTTTGTTGACATTTTTCATAGCAATTAGTATACTTTTAATTATGGTAAGGGAGTAGTTAACACAAACTATTGTGTAATAAAGTCAACATACTGATGATTGGATCATCTGGCTTTATTTAAACAATTGATGAATCAGAAGTCATTTGTTGGAAATAATGAGACTTATCTGCGATATTTGCGCGCAGATCAGGTCTTTTTTTGTGTGTATTATCGTTTCAATGCTCCCACAAAAGAATTCAGGAAGGTAAAGGTGTTATAATGAATTTATTTGAATTATTACTGATTGCTGTCGGTGTGTCAATGGATGCATTTGCAGTTGCCATCTGTAAAGGATTATCTATGCCTAAAGTAACGGTAAAAAAGGCAGGTACGGTTGGATTATATTTTGGTGTATTTCAGGCAGGCATGCCCTTGATAGGGTACATTCTGGGAGTGCAGTTCCGTGATATTATCTCTTCTGTTGACCACTGGGTTGCTTTTCTCCTGTTAAGTATAATCGGTGTAAGCATGATTAAAGAGTCTCTGGAAAATGAAGCATGTCCTACTGATAACCTGGATTTTAAAAGTATGGTCACACTTTCCCTAAGTACAAGTGTTGATGCTTTGGCCGTTGGTGTTACCTTTGCATTTTTAAACGTTTCTATCCTACCTGCCGTGACTTTTATCGGTTTAATCACATTTTCCATTACCATAGCAGGTGTTATAGTCGGTAACATTTTTGGTACCAGGTTTAAGTCCAAAGCTGAGTTGGTTGGAGGACTTGTACTAATTGGCATGGGAATAAAGATACTATTTGAACATCTTGGATTTATTACATTTTAATTTGCTGTTTTGACTAAGTGATTTCTGTGTCAAATTCCCATGCCAAGTTTTTTAGCACCACTATGAATATAAACGGTGCATGGGAATTCGACAGCCTCCGGCGGATGCACACGAGCAAAGCTCCGCGTTTATATAATAAAAAGTCTTTTTGGTTGAATGTGAATACTTTTTTGGTTTTTGTTTATACTATGACTGAGGTGTTTAAGTACATCTTACACACCTGCAAAAACAGCATTTCGGAACCGGCAGAAGTTTAATAACAAATTAGGGAGATGGTTGTCTTGGACTACGTAATTTCTCATAAAATGTAAATTAAATAATGGCCCACAAGAAAAAAGAGGGATAACTTATTTTATAAGTTATCTCTCTTTTTCTTTTGTTCATAATCTATTTAAATAAATGAATCGTTCCTTCATCATTCATCTTTTTAAGAATCGTTGCCGTAACTGGAAGCATGAATAATCCAACGACACCTAGAAGCTGTGCTCCCACAAAGATGCAGATAAGTGTTACAACCGGGTGTAGTCCAATCTGCTGTCCAACAACTCTTGGCTCTAAGGTCTGCCTTACTACCGTTATTACAATATAGAGAATCAGAAGACCAATTCCTAACTCATTCATACCAAACACAAATGCTATGACTGCCCAAGGAAGTAAGACTGCACCTGTTCCCAGGATAGGAAGTACATCTACAATGGCAACGACAGCTCCAAGCAGAAATGGATTTGATATATGGAGTATGCTAAACCCTATTGATAATTCAATAAATGTAATGCTTATCAATGTCGCATAGGCTCTTAAGAATTTACCTATGGTACCAATAACGTTGTCTTTTATAGTAATGATCATTTCCCTTTTTTCAGTTGGATATTGTCTTAAAATAAAACCTGTAATTTTATGAAAATCTATTGTAAAGAAGAAGGAGGAAACAATGGTAAATATAAATCGGATTAAAAAGTTTGGTATCTGACCTGCAAAACCCGTTGCCGTACTAACAGCCACCGTAGATGCCTTTGAAATAAAGGAAATGATGGAATTACTAATACTGCTGATACTTTCTTCAAGGTAAACTTCAAGATCCGGATACATTAATGGCAGGTCTCTAGCCAGATCTTCCAGGGTAGGCTGAATTAAACTCTGATATACATCTGTTAACTGGAATACCAGGTCTCTGATAAAATAAACCAATTTCACTCCTAAAAATGCTGTAAGTAATCCTAGAATGCTATAGAAGATAAGAAGCAGTAGAATCGAAACAACGGCTCGGTTTATATGAAGATGTTTCGATATAAAATCAATGACTGGTTTTAAAAGTGCCGCAATAAATAGACCAATTACAAACGGCATTAGTGTTGGCAGAAAATACTTTATACTTATAAAAATGATACCTAATATTACGATGATATAAGTAAATCGTATTAAAAATGCCTTCTGTTTTTCAAGATTCATATTTTGCTCCTATCTGTTTTTATTATGCAACTTTTATCGTTTGCCTGCTAGAAATGCCTCAAATTTTCTTATGTTCTCATTCTTACCTATTACTACAATTTTTTCGTCCTTGTTCAATATACAATCTGGCGTAATCTCAGTTGTAGTATTGCCATCATATTCCACCGCTATAATATTTAGCCCGAATTTTTGTCGTAAATTTGCCTCTAATACTGTTTGTCCTGCAATTTTAGAAGTCAGTTTTAATTCCGTTATAGTAACATTTCCCTTTAATTCAATAGATTCTAGAGTGTTGGATGCTATCAGTTTATTGGCCAGGCGGATTGCCATATCATTCTCAGGGTATATAACTTCTGCACCAATCTTCTCTAATACAAGCCCTTGTTCATGACTTATGGCTTTGGCAATCACTCTTGGAACCCCCATACTAATTACATTTAAAGTCGTTAAAATGCAAACATCGATTTTCTCCCCAATGCAAACTACTACAGTTTCACAATTCTGAATACCGGCATCTTCTAAAGTCTCCTTATCCAACGGACCTACAACAAACGCATTTTCCGTAAGGTGTCTTATCTGTTTTACTTTACTTTCATTATTATCTAATACAAGAACTTCTTTTCCCGCCTCTGCTAAGGTCTTAGCCAGTGCAAAGCCAAATCTTCCAAGTCCTATAATTCCAAATTCTATGGCTGATTTATGTTGTAACATACTCTAACCTCCTGTTTTTATCATAGATTTATCATATCAATCATAACTTTATATTTTTATCCAATTGTAAGGGATTCTTCCGAATAAGAAATATTTGCACTAGGTTTTACTGTCCAAATAGTAAACATGGTTAAAGGACCTAGTCGGCCAATAAACATGGTACCTATAAGTACTAATTTACTTGCAACACTTAAATCCGGTGTAATCCCCGTTGATAATCCTACCGTACCAAAAGCAGATACTACCTCAAATAAAACCTGCATAAACGTATATTGGGGTTCTAATACACATAGAAGAAAAGTATTTATAAAAACTACCGTAGTTGCAAATAAAGTTAGTATAAATGCCTTTGATGTTACTTCCTGAGGTATTTTTCGTTTAAAGGCTTGACTTTGCTTATTTGTTGCAACACTATACCCTCTCATAAACAAAGTAAATGCTGTCGTTGTCTTTATACCACCACCGGTTGAACCAGGGGATGCTCCTATAAACATCAGTAGGATAATTACAAACAAACTAGCATCTGTAAAATTTCCAACAGTATACGTACTAAAACCCGCTGTTCTTGCTGAAGTACTAAAGAAGAAAGCGCCTAACCAACTGATATCTTCCGTGAATTTAATTAGCAAGGTACCGGTAACCAGCAAAAAAACAGTTACGGTAATAACAACTTTAGAATGAAGTGAAAATCTTTTAAAAGAGTGTTTATGTAGAATTTCTTTTATTACAAAGAAACCCAAACCTCCAAATATAATTAAACCTGCTGTGGTAAAATTCAAAAGAATATCACTTTGATAATCAAGCAATCCTTTAAATCCTCCAATAATATCAAATCCCGCATTGTTAAATGAAGCAATTGAATGGAATATGCTTAGCCAGGCTGCTTTTGACGCTGGGTAATCCTGTGAAAATACAAGAAAACTCAGAATAGCCCCTATTGTTTCAAAGCATAATGTAAAAAACAGAACTGATTTTACTAATTTGACAATTCCTTTCATGGAATCCAGGTTCAAAGCTTCTTTTACAAGTATTCTATCTTTAAAACTAACTTTTCCTCTGGCAAGCAGAATAAATCCAACACCTACAGAAGTTACGCCTAATCCACCAATTTGGATTAACAAAGCAACGATTCCTTGTCCCAAAGCATTAAAATTATCTGCCGTATCAATTGCAATTAGCCCGGTTACACAAACCGCACTGGTAGATGTAAATAGAGCATCGATAAAATCTACATGGACTCCTTCATTGGCTGCGAACGGGAAAAACAAAATAAGAGCTCCTAATAGAATTACAAATGCGAAACCGAGTACGATGAATCTGGATGGACTTATTTTTTTCAAAAATGTCATAATAACACCATTCCTTAAGAAATTAATTCTACAATAATATTTGCACACAATGCATAATATCACGATTTAATTATTATAGCAATATGATTTATCTAATAATAGTATAAGAAAAGGTACTATAAAAAGAGACAGTTCCTTCGATTCAAATATTTTTAGATAAACATATTATCTAGCATAGTTTATTTCATCATAAAATTCAACTTCTTTGTACTAAAATCCTTATTATCCGTTACTATTCAGCCTTACGGCTTCATAGTAACAATTGATGCACACAAAGTGCAAAAAGAGCACTTTGGCGCATGAAGTTCTCGGGTTTTGTTACTCAAGACACCTCGCGGTAATGAAGGCTGAATAGTAACTATTATTCTACATCTAATTTATCAGTGGTTATTTGAATCAAATTAATATCTTTTGAAAACAGTATATGCTCTATCTTTAAGGTAAGCTAGAAATATAGCTAACCCCACAAGACAGAGCATATATTTTATCTATTCTATTCCATAGTGAAATTTGCTACACCAACATTCTTGAGAGAAAGAACCGGTTTACATTGCCCTGATTGTTTATGATACCTGGAAGGACATACTGCTAATACATAATGACCTTCGTAAGGAACTTCAAACTTAAAGCATCCGCAATATTCTACTCGCTCACAGAATAGCAGCATTCTTGTTTCATTACAGATTTCAAATAACTTAACTTCCCAATCGTGGGATTTACAGCAACAGCATCCCCAGATGCAACCAAATATAATTCCAGGTTTAATCTGACATTCTGGACACGCCAGTTGTTCTGGACAAGGGATAGGTTCTGGGCAGATAAGTTCCTGCCTTGGGCACGGAGTTTCTACTGGGTAAGGGACATATTTTATAAATAGCTTTCTTTCCACTCTATCTGGGCATTCCGGACAAGGTTCCGGTTCCTTGCATTCTGGACAAGGTCTCTGCATCGGGCAAGGCTCAGGTATTGGACAAGGCCTAACTTCAGGGCACACTGGGCACTCCGGACATACCGGCCTTATGACTTCCGGTGGTCTTACCGGTGTCGGTCTTGTAGACGGAGGTATCACCTCCCTGATAGGCATTACAGCAGGCGGTATTTCCGGCATCGGTACAACTTCAGGTACCCGAGGTACTAGTGGAGATGGAATTATTTCTGGTGCCGGTAGTATCTCTGGCGTAGGTAGTATCTCAGGTGCAGGCATTATTTCTGGCACTTCCGGGAATTCAGGTAATATTTCTCCACAATTAATTCCTCCCACAAATGGGAACAGATGAAATTCAAATCCGCTATTGGCGCTAACTGCAAATGAGCGGAATGCTACATTTCCACTGATGTGGCCTCCAGTAGAGTGACCGTGAAACATAGCCCCAGGTGCTAAAAAACTTCCCCAAATGGCGGCGGGAACCTCCATGAATATTTCATTGGCATCCTCAAAAACATATAACGTATGATTAGCACGCCTTTCTTCTCCTAACAATCCATATTGCAAATGTGCATTTCTTCCTGTTCTCAACCGCACAATTATTAAACTTCCATCTGGTACTTCCGCACGAATACCTTTATTTAGCAAACCATTTGGTCGAACATCAATTAAGAATACATTTTGTTCTCTGTCATTCCCCTTAAGAACCCATTCATGAAAGTTATCAACTACGGTGCCATTTACCTCAAGTTCCTCAATGCAGCCTTTAAAATCCTCAATACTTTCACTGGCATCTTCAAAAAAATCAGATGGATTTACTCCGATTCTGCCCGCCGGAATATATCTTGGAACATCATAACTTGAAATCAGATAATGATCTCCCTTATCACTTGGTTTCCAGTAAGGACTGCCACCATTGGCTTTATAAAGGTATTCCAGTTCTTGCACCTGGGTAGGCAATCCATCCTTACCGATTAAATACGTACTTCCACTTGCAGCACGGAAATTGCCGCCTGCAACAACATGGCCAACCACTACCAGTGGACCTCCCATGGATACACTACCTCCTACTAAAAATCTTACTGCATCCGGAGAGTATCCTGTTCCAGTTAATTTAACATCATTGCCATAGCCAAGGGTAAGGCCCCGTGGACTTACAAAATTACCGCCTACAGCCATCGCCCCTTTTACATCAATAATGTTATTCGCATCATTAAATATAATTGCGTTAAACTGGGATGCTATGCCAAATGGCTGTCCCTGTATATCAAACCAATTAATATTATCGTAAGGTATTCCAGCACTCACTAATGTTTCATCATAAAAATTATTATCCATATTGACTCCTGAGATTTCCTTAGAAACGAAACATCCTTTTATAATCTAATTTATTCTTTATTTAAAATTTTGTGCTCATTTTATATATTTTTTTATGAAATGATTATGGATCAAATAGGGTAAGGCAACCAAATGATTATATATACAGCAATTACCCGATCTCTAATGTTTTATGATTTCTACATGTTTTATGATTTCTACATGTTATAGATTAGAATATCTATGAATAAGATAATAATAGTAAACTGCGCGGGGTTTGAATTCTATGACATCGGAAGAGGGAATAAGAGTTTATAGCAATGATTATGCTGACCTGCTGATTAATTATAGCGGAGATCTATCTGCTTTTGAACAGTTTAGTGACGCTACCGTTCAGATTATTGACACTTTTAATGCCGTTGTTCGTGTTCCGTTACAACAATTAACAAACATTACTATATTTCAACTAGGCTATGCTACAATACCAAAGCTATCAGGTTTAGTCAGCGAAGCAAGTTTAGAAGCCTCCGGTGTGCATAAATTACGTAACACGTCCAACTTAAATCTTCGAGGCAACGGGGTTTTAATTGGTATCATTGATACAGGAATTGACTATACCAATCCAATCTTTAAGTTTGATGATAATACTACCAAAATTGCAGCAATCTGGGACCAAACTATCTACGGAGAGAACTATCAGTCCAATACTTATTTTGGAACTGAATATACCAGAGAACAAATTAATCTGGCTCTTCAAAGCAGTCATCCATTCGAAATTGTTCCAACCAGAGACGATATTGGTCACGGGACCATGCTGGCTGGCATAGCCGCCGGAGGTGAGGTTCCAGAGAGCGGATTTTACGGAGTAGTACCAGAAGCAGAACTTGTTGTAGTGAAGCTCAAGCCGGCAAAGCAATATTTAAAAGAGTTTTGGAAAATACCTGAAGGTGCTATCTGCTATCAGGAGAATGATATTCTTATTGCACTGGAATATCTGGAACAGACAGCCATTCGATTAAATCGTCCTATGTCAATCTGCATCGCTTTGGGAACTTCCCAGGGTGCTCATGACGGAAGGGGCCTGCTAAGTAATAATATTTCGATTCGGTCAGAGAATTTTAGCTTCTCCATTGTAGTTGCTGCCGGGAATGAAGGCAATGCAAGAAGACATTATTATGGTGTTATTGACCCATCTGTAGGGTTTGATAAAGTTGAGCTAAATGTTGGAGAAAATGAAGGCGGTTTTACTATGGAATTGTGGGGAGATTCTCCAGGACTTTTCTCCATAGATATCATAACCCCATCGGGAGAATATGTTCCTGGCATATCACCGCGGTTAAATGAACATAAAGAGATTTCTTTTATCTTTGAGCCTACAAAGATTCAAATGGATTATCAGATTGTGGAACTTCAGAGCGGGGATCAATTAATTTTACTAAGATTTTCGGATCCGGCACCCGGATTATGGGTATTTAATGTGTTCGGAAGGGGAGACTTAAGTCTGGGCTTTCATATCTGGTTACCAATGGAGGGGTTTATCTCAAATTCTACTTACTTTATAAGGTCAGACCCTAATACAACTATTCTATCCATTGGCAATAGCATTGTTCCAATTACTATAACTGCTTATAATCCGGAAGACGGCAGTCTCTATCTGAATGCAAGCAGAGGTTATACTAGGATCGGAACCATTAAGCCTGAGATTACCGCCCCCGGAGTAAATATTGTAAGTCCAACATTAGACCAGGGGTTTACAGAAGTTACCGGAACAAGTCCTGCTGCCGCTCATACAGCAGGTATTGCAGCAATGATTTTAGAATGGGGAGTTGTCAGAGGAAACCTTCCTATTATAAATACCGAAGACATAAAAATACTTATGATCAGAGGTGCCAGAAGAGATAATGAAGTACAGTATCCCAATAGAGATTGGGGATTTGGAATACTGGATATCTATAATATTTATAATATATTGCGCACCGTAGTATAACCTATCCGTATGTTTATAATTACCTAATAATTGTGGCAAATAATGCAAGGAGTAACAATCATGACGCGGGAGGAAAAATATAAAATAACCAGTAATGAATATACGGACTTATTCGTCGAATATAACAGGAATCTAAAATTCCTGGATCGTTTTCCGGGTTCTACCACTCACATAATTAATACTAGATATGCTGTTGCCTATGTTCCGGCAAGTCTTCTGACAGAAGATTTCATTACTCAATACAGTTACTCATCCTTACCAAACTGTTATGGTCTTATGAGCGAAAAAAGTTTAGAAGCTTCTGATGTTCAGAGATTACGCCGTCTCCCTGCTTACAATTTAAGAGGGCAGGGTGTATTTGTTGCTGTTATTGACACTGGAATTGATTATACGAATCCAATCTTTCGTAGAACAGATGGAACAAGTAAAATCGTCGCTCTCTGGGACCAGACCATAGGTAGTGATGATCAGTACCCGGAAGGTACTTTTTTTGGTACAGAATACAATAATGAGCAAATAAATCAGGCACTAAGCAACCAAAACCCTTTAGAAGTTGTTCCAAGTACAGACAATATTGGGCACGGAACCATGTTAGCTGGTATTGCTGCTGGAAATGAAGTACCTGAAAATGAATTTAGCGGTGTTGCACCGGATTCCGACCTGATAATTGTTAAATTAAAGCAAGCAAAGACAGCACTTCGGGAATTTTTACAGATTCCACTGGATGCAAATTGTTATCAGGAAAATGATATTTTGTGGGCTCTGGATTATGTATTAAAAGTTGCAAGAAAATTTAGGCGCCCTGTAGCCATTTGTATAGGTCTAGGTACCTCCCAGGGGTCACTTGATGGCAAAGGTCCATTAAATAACATGCTATCCTTTTTTGGTGACTTTCCTGGAGTTGCCATAACCGTTCCTGCCGGGAATGAAGGCAATAAAAGAGGTCACTTCTTTGGTACTATTCCAAGAACTTCCAGAAGTAGTACCGTTGAACTTAATATTGGGGAAAATGAATCCGGCTTTACCATGGAACTTTGGGGAACCTCACCTAACACTTATTCCATCGATATTTTATCCCCAACCGGGGAATATATACCACAAATAGTTGAAAGTTTATATACCCATAGAAAGATACGATTTTTATTTGAAGATACCACAATCTTTGTCGATTATGAAATTGTTGGTACCCATCGGGGAGAACAGTTGATTTTAATTCGATTTATTGCTCCGTCCCCTGGTATCTGGAAGATTAATGTTTATTCAAGAGGAGGATTTACTGGAAACTTTCATATTTGGTTACCAATCAGCGGATTTATATCAGACTCTACCTTTTTTATCCGGTCTGATCCAACTTCTACCCTAACTTCTCCAGCTGATGCCTTTTCCCCCATTACTGTAACTTCCTATAATCCAGAGTCAGAAGTATTATTTCTGGAGGCAAGTAAGGGTTTTACAAGTAACAATGTTATTAAACCAGAACTGGCAGCTCCCGGTGTAGATGTGATTGTTCCTACCCTGGAACAGGGTTTTACCACTGCTTCCGGAACTAGCATAGCAGCCGCTCACACTACCGGTATCAGTGCTATGTTTCTCGAATGGGGAATTGTGAAAGGAAATCACAAAGGGATTGATTCTATTAAAATAAAGAAATATTTAATTCGCGGCGCAAAACGTAGTAGTCAGCTGCAATATCCCAACAGAGAATGGGGTTATGGAATCATTGACGTATATAATGTGTTTGATATTATACGAATTGGAATTCCCAGAAGATAGAATATCTATTGAGAGACTTGTAATAAATATACCGCCAGAGAATAAGGCGGCTAAATAGTATATTTATGCGATAATAAACCTGTACGTATACAGTTACTCCTAAAAGAATGCAGTTAGTATCTGTCATATCTTATATTTGTAACTGTATACATCAATATAGAATGCTATAAATTAGTAACTACTAATTATTTATTTTTTCTTTTTTAAATAATTCAATAACTTCCTCCGATGGCAGCGGCTTACTTAGTAAATAACCCTGACCGTCTTCGCAATATTGTTTCCGTAAATACACTAATTGTTCAATGGTTTCTATTCCCTCCGCAACCACATCATAGTTTAAGTCGTGAGATAAGGAAATAATAGCTTTTACAATATGTGAGTCTATCTGGTTATAGGGTACTGCACTTATGTAACTTTGATCTAATTTTATTGTATCAATGGGCAAGTCCTTTAGGTAAGTAAGGGACGAGTAACCGGTTCCAAAATCATCCAGAGCAATCTTAAGTCCTTTCGCCTTAAACCTGTTTAGGCGCTGGATTACAAGATTAATATTGGATAATATAGCTGTTTCTGTAATTTCAATGGTTACATTGGAATAGTCCACCTCATAGGAAGATAATAACATCTCAATTTTAAGGAAATTTGCATCACTAATTAATGTTTTTGCAGATAAATTAATGGAGATACCAATTTGCCGAAAACCAGTCTCTTCCCAAGCTTTCTTTTGTTGTAAGGCTGTTTTAAAAACCCATCGCTCAATTTCATAGATTTGTCCGGTTTCTTCTGCAACCGGGATAAACTCTGCCGGGGAGATATTTTCTTTCTTCCTGTATTTCCATCTTACCAACGCCTCCACGCCCACAATCCTGTTACTTGTTAAGCTATACTGGGGTTGATAGTGCAAGGTGAATTCTTCATTGTCCAGTCCTACCTGTATTTTATTTGCCATAACCATATTCCAATAATTTATATTAATCAGGTTATGATTAAATATCTGGATTTTATTCTTACCCTGTCGCTTTGCGCCATACATTGCTATTTCTACATTTTTTAGTAACTCCGTAATATCCGTTCCATGCTCAGGATATACGGCAACTCCAACCGTCATGGAAATGTAGAACTGATAATTATTGTAAGTCCACGTATTTCCTGTTTTTTTCATCAAATCTTCAATACATTCTATCAACTGGTCTGTGGAGTAGGTATCCTGATACAAAATTACAAACTCGTCTCCGGAAAATCTAGAAATAATTGCTGCGTCCTTACAGTTTCTATTAAGATTATCTGAAAAATATTTCAGGAATTCATCGCCAACACTATGGCCTAAAGTATCATTAATGTATTTGAAATTATCGATATCCAGATATAGTATTGCAAATTTTGAACCCTCTATTTGCTTACTTGCATTCATACATTTTCTGGCTTCCTCTATAAATAGTACTTTATTGGGCAAACCTGTTAAGTTATCATAGTATGCCATCCGTTTAATTTTCTCTTCCTGCTTTTTCCTTTCCGTAATATCTATTCCAATGGAAACAACCTGGAATTTATGCTCCTCCCCCGAATTAAGTACGCTACTGTTCCAAATAATATTTATTATGCTTCCATTTTTCGAAACGAATTCACTTTCGTGATCTCTAATTTGCCCGTTTAATCTGGTTTCTTCCATTACTTGCTCCATAATTTTCTTATTATTACGAGGTATTAGAAGTTCCAGCCAATTTTGATTTATTATTTCTTCTTCCTTGTATCCAAATAATTTTTGTGCATATGGGTTCAATCTGGTAATCTTACCTTCGTCTTCCCATAAGGCGATAATAACCGGTGAGTGATCGACAATATTCTGAAGGATATCTTTTTGATATCTTAATTCCTTTTCCATATTAATAACTTCTTCATGGGATCGTTTCAATTCGTCATAGGCTTCTTTTATTTTATTGCCGGATTGCTTTATTATCTGTATTCTTTTATGAATTAGGTTATAAATTAAAAGCATGGTAATTAGAATATATGCCCACCCTTTAAATGTTTGTAATTGCTTATAAATCGAGGGGTTTTCTACTAGAAATGCTAATAAATTATCGGATAATAAAATCCACAGGCTTCCAAACAGCCCGTATTTTAAAGTGATAATAAGAGCTTCTTTGCTAAATATTTTGTTTCGTATTTTTACACTGTCACCTACATCTTTGTAAGTGTTCCTTTCATTGGTAGAATAATTTGACATGCGTTTTCCCCTTTGTATTTCATTTATGAGTTTATCATATAGTGAAAATAGAATAAATGCAACAAAAAAAGGTGTCAGGCACCGTGAACAAAATGTGAACATTCATGTTCATACTTTGTTCACGGTGCCTGACACCTTTTTTATTTTATTACTAACAATACTTCTCCAGCAGAAATTTCTGCCTTGCCTACTCCTTCAATGGTAGCATACACTTCTGTATTGGTAACTACTACCGGTGTAGTGATATCATAGCCTGCATTTTTTATTTCATCTATATCGAATTCAACTAGCAAATCCCCTACCGACACTCTATCTCCCTCGGTAATATAACCTTTATAAAACTTTCCCTCTAATTCAACCGTATCAAATCCAATATGA
>JAQZAX010000153.1 GCA_029239455.1 Anaerocolumna sp. | reverse complement strand
AAGGTTAGTACAGCCCTAAATTGTATGTTTTTCCACATTGTCCCATTCACAGTGGAATTTAATACTGCAAAGTGGAATTCACTTTTTCAATTCACCTTTAATGCACTTTTTAATTCACTTATTAATTCACTTTTAGTTTATCTTTTTAATTCACCTATTTAATTCACATTCTCAATTAATCGTTTTCCGGTAATCTGTTCTACTACTAACTTAAAAACCGTAACTGCTTTCACGGCACCAGGATTAAACTTAAGGTTACTGTCTTTTGTGTATTGTTTCATTAATCCCTTTAAAGCCTCCATCTTCTCTGCTTCTTCAAGTAATACGATGGAACCATATCCGATGACACTCTCAAATTCCATAGTGTAATCACATGCATCTTCCCCTGTCACCAGGTTATGGGAACAATCCATTTCAAAACATGCTTTCTTATTTTTTTCAATTAAGGAAAGTTTTTTACCTTCCTTCGCTCCGTGAAAATAGAGCTCCAGCCCTGTTTCTTTCTGCTCATAGCCAAAATTAAGCGGCACAATGTAGGGATACTCCTCATCAAATAGGGCAATTCTACATACATCACACTTGTCCATAATCATTAAAATTTCTTCCACATCTGTTATTTCACGGTCTTTTCTTCTCATAGTTTTCTATCCCCTTCGTTAAATTTATAAGTATTTATTATAACTTAAGAATTTATTCCAGGCAAGGTAATTATACCAATTTAGGTGTTTATTTTAGGTGTTTATTTCAGGTGTCTAACTGCATCTTTGCGGTACAAGCCTATTGCGGCACATAAATAGGTCTGGCAGATCTATTTATGGCCGAAGTCTTGTAATTTATCTATCCTGTGATTTGTAACCTTATTTGGTCATTAGCCTTAGATAGTGATTAGCTTCACGCAATATATGATCCGTAAATAGAGGCATCATAACCGAACTTACTTTACATTCAATAATTCCCTGAGTAGTAAATGCCTTAAAATCTCTAAAATCAGAGGTAACATCATGTACATTAATCAGAGGTTCTTCCACCTCATCATTCTCCCAGGTTAAAGAGGTAAGGGTATCATAGATTTTTGCAAAGCGATTTGCTTCATTAAAAAAGTGGATTTCCACAGGGTCAAATTTACCACGCATTATTTTTGCATGGTCACTCATAATCATATTCCAGAAAAACTCTTCCTGAGAAGACACCAAATGTTCATCTGCTGGCATTTCCCTATCCTGAAGGGTTGTTAGAATCTCCATATACTTTCTGCCCTCTTCTAGCACGTGTTCTAAAATAGATGTATACTCTAACGATTTTGCGTTACAAGATGCCTGCCCACTTAAGAGGTTCGCTTTAAATTGCAGAAAATCCGTCAATTGGCTTATAATATTTTGATTTAACCAAGAAACTTCTTTTTCTTTCTCTTCCGTCATCTCCATACCAATTGTAGAAGGTTCCATTATATTTACGGTATAGGTTAGATTCCGATCAATTTCAATGCCGGTAAATTGTTGTGTCAAACGTTCTGCCTCATCGGTAAATCTTGTATAAAATTCTCCCGACTGCAATGCCTCCATACTGATAGTTTCGTTAGCCAATTCCATGGTATTTGCTAACAGTTCTTCAAAAATTCGTTTAAATTCATCTGCCTGCATAGATACTTCTTTTAGTGGAGGCGTTAAAACACTCTCAATAAAGATAGCGTGTTCCTTCATAATACGGGTCCAAAACAGATTATTCTCAAGGGATATTTGTATATACTCTTCTCTTGATAACATATAAATGCTACTCCTTAGCATGGTTATATGTTATTTTATGCTGACAGGGAGTAATTGTGCAAATTATGGTTAAACTAGCAAGGAGGTGATTATATGTCCTATGTAGATGAATCCATTCGTGATAAATTTGAATCTCTATCCACGAATCTAAAAAATGCTATTCTAGAGCGAGATGTTCGCTTAAACAACATTCACGATTTAATTCGCGTTCTAGAAGACATTGTAAGTGAAGCAGAAGCCGAGGAAGCGTCTGCCCCACGGTAAAACAAAGGACTGTTAAGTGCTCTATCATAGTGAGCTTAACAGTCCGCATTTTACATATATTAAATCCGTGTTATGAATTATATTTTAATATTCTTCAAAATAATATCCCGCACGTTCTATGGATTCTGATAATAAATCAATCTGTTGTTTTGTTGAATCTGTTATTTCTCTTTGTAAGGCAACCTCATGTTCTAGGTTACGTGACATATCATTGCATTGGTAAGCAGTATCAAGGATGCTTTTCATAATAAAACGAATTCTTGTAAATTCATTATTTAGAGCACTATCCGTACACATTTTTGAAATTAGCTCTTCCATTGTCTGAATACCTTCTTTAACCATATTTAATGCGGTATCAGCACAGTTTATGGTTTCAAAGGCTTTATTCTCTAAACAAAGTTGTGAGCATTCCAGTTGCTCTAAAGTGTTTAGTGCTTTCTGAACATTAGACTGTTGTTCTAATACCAGAATTTTCAATTCTTGATTTCTGGTAATTCTATTTAAGGAATACGGAATAATGGATTCCTCATCAACTAATTGCTGTATCTCCGCTAAATGTTCTTCTGTATTTTTCATTACTGGCTCCTCCTCATTCGCAACATATACCTCAAATATATTACTACTTATTACCAAAAAAGTCAACTTCCAAAGAAATATTAACTAACCTTCCAAAGAAATCCAAAGAAATATTAACTAACCTGAAATGAAAACGCTGAAATGAAAACTACTCTGAAATAACTACTCTGAAATAATAACTACTCTGAAATAATACCTACTCTGAAATAATACGACGCTTCTCACGGAAAATAACGACTACCTTTGAATTATATTCATAATTTCTCTAATATTTTTAACACCAATTAATTTTATCTTGGGGCTAGTAATATTCTCCATATTGGTATGGGGCAATATACAGGTTTCAAACCCCATCTTGGCAGCTTCGTTTACTCTTTGTTCCGCCATACTAACAGATCTTACTTCCCCTGTTAAGCCGATTTCACCAAATACAATCGTTCTACTATCTAGGGCAATGTTCTTATAACTTGACAAAATGGCCAGAACCATTGCTAAATCCAGAGCAGGTTCTACAATCTTCATTCCTCCCGCAACATTGATATAGGCATCCATTGCTGACATCTGAAGTCCCAAACGTTTTTCTAAAACAGCCATTAACAGATTCACTCTGTTGTAATCTGTACCTGCTGCCGTCCTTCTTGCCATATTAAAATTTGTCTGACTTATTAAAGCTTGCACTTCTACCAGTATGGGTCTTGTTCCTTCTACTGATGCTGTAACAACAGAACCAGACTCTCCCTCCGGTTTTCCTTGGAGCATATATTCCGATGGGTTATTAACTTCAACAAGGCCGGAACCTCGCATTTCAAAAACACCAATTTCATTGGTGGAGCCAAAACGGTTCTTTACAGCCCGTAAGATCCGGTAAGTTGCAGAATTATCTCCTTCAAAATACAGCACCGTGTCTACCATATGTTCGAGCACTCTTGGGCCGGCCACTACGCCTTCCTTGGTAACATGTCCTACGATAAAAATAGATACCCCAAGCCCTTTCGCCAAATGCATTAAAGTTCCGGTGGTTTCTCTGACCTGGCTTACGCTTCCTGGTGCAGCGCCCACTTCTTCCTTGAACATAGTTTGAATGGAGTCAATAATAACAATTTCAGGCATTAGCTTATGAATGGTATCTTCAATGCTATCTAGGTTTGTCTCACTTAATAGTAGCACTTCTCCTTCAAATTTACCAAGGCGTTCAGCTCTCATTTTAATCTGTTTTAAAGATTCCTCACCTGATATGTATAAGATTTTAATCTGTTTTGCCGCTAATTCCCGACACATTTGAAGTAATAGCGTTGATTTTCCTATTCCCGGATCACCACCTACTAATACGAGGGAACCTGTTACAATTCCACCCCCAAGCACTCTGTCAAACTCCTGAATACCTGTTACTACTCTCTCATCTTCTGCAGTCGTAATTTCTGATAAAGGTTCCGGCTCTACGTTCTTTTTATGATAATTGCTGCTTCCTGTTTTTTTAATCACAGGTTCTTCTACAAATGTACTCCATTGTTTGCAACCCGGACATTGACCCATCCATTTGGATGCCTCATATCCACATTCTTTACAAAAGAAAACGGTTTTGCTCTTAGCCATAATATCCCCCTCTAAATTTATTTTGGACGTAATTTCCTATAAACTAAATAAAAGGAATTGCCCAAGCCAAGTACGCTGGGCAATTCCTAAGTATAATTTATAATATAGGAATGCTGTTAAAGTTTCACTACCCTAACTGCAACTTTATTACATTGACCTAATTCTACACTAAGCATTAATTTGCCGCCTAAATTAGTTTTCATCTTTCCAACATTAGTTTCATCAATAAAGATCTTATACTCTTTTTCAGCTTCCAGTTCTAATGTAATCTGAGCATCTGTAGCTGCTTCTACATAGAATCTTACCTCTCTATCCGTAATTTCCAGCTGTTCAACCGCTGTACCTGGAACAGATTCATATATAAACATTCCATTCTTCTCAAGTTTGGTAATATCTTTAAAGGTTTTCACCTTATATAAATCCCCGTCATGTTCAAAGTCAGATACTTTCGATTTCGTTGAAAGTCAGATACTTTCGATTTCGTTGGTAATGTATAATTGCCAAAACTAATTGTCCCATTACTTTCTTCACGTATTAATTCTTCGATTACTGACATTATTATATCCTCCTAAAATGTTAAATACTTGTTAACCGTTATCCCTTTTGACACGAATGGAACAAAACAACTGCTTTTACTTTACGTGTATATTATATATTATTTTGCATGTAATTTCTACAATAATCGCAAGTTATTTAAATTATTTTCTGGAAATTTTAATTTCTTTGTCTACTAGCTGCACCAAAGCTATATCTCCATTATGAAGATTTCCATCAAGTAGTTCTTCCGCCAGTTTATCTTCAATCATGTTCTGGATAGCACGGCGTAATGGTCTTGCGCCAAACTTCTCGTCAAATCCCGTTTCTGCTATATGATCGATAATATCTTCACCAATTTCAAGGATGATATTCATCTGTTCTTTTGCCCGCTTTGTAATAGATTTTAACATAATACTTACAATGCTCTTAATATTGTCTTTTGATAAAGAGTGGAATACAATAATTTCATCAATACGATTAATAAATTCAGGCTTAAAGATGCGTTTTACTTCATCCATAACGCCGCCCTTCATTTTATTGTAGTCCTCTTTTTCATCAACAACAGAGGTAAAACCTAAGCGTTTCGGTGCTACTATATTTTGAGCGCCTGCATTAGAAGTCATAATAATAATTGTGTTTTTAAAACTTACCTTTCTGCCTTGGGCGTCAGTAATATGACCATCGTCTAGCACCTGTAGAAGTATATTAAATACATCCGGATGTGCCTTTTCAATCTCATCAAATAATATAACTGAATACGGATTCTGTCTTACTTTCTCACTGAGCTGTCCGCCCTCATCATAACCTACATAACCAGGAGGGGATCCAATGAATTTTGAAATACTGTGTTTCTCCATATATTCAGACATATCAACACGTATCATGGAGTTCTCGCTTCCAAACATAGCTTCGGATAATGCTTTGGATAACTCTGTTTTACCAACTCCTGTTGGTCCTAAGAATAAGAAAGAACCAATTGGTCTGTTTGGATCTTTTAATCCTACCCTTCCTCTTCGTATTGCTTTAGCCACTGCCGTTACGGCATCTTCCTGCCCAATTACTCTCTCATGGAGTATTTTTTCTAAGTTTCTTAATCTCTCTGTTTCCTCTTCTGCTAATTTCTTAACAGGAATCTTAGTCCAGCTGGATATAACATCCGCAATCTCATTTTCACCAACGATTAATTTCGTATCTTGTTTTTCTTTCTCTGATTTTGCCTGAAGAAGATTTAACTGACTTGTAATTTCTTCCTGTTGCTTTTTAATTTCTCCAGCTTTTTCATAAGCTTCATTTTTAATGGCTAATTCTTTTTCTTCATCTAATTGTTTTAATTTCTGCTCTAACTCTTTCACTTCAGGTGAAGCAATATAAGTACTTAACCGAACTTTAGAGGCAGCTTCATCCATTAAATCAATGGCTTTATCCGGAAGATATCTGTCATTAATATATCTGCTAGACATCTTTACTGCTGCTATTAAGGCTTCATCAGTAATCTTTACTTTATGATGGGCTTCGTAGCTGTCTCTTAAACCTTTTAATATCAGAATTGCTTCGTCTTCGGAAGGTTCTTCCACTACTACCGGTTGGAAACGACGTTCCAGTGCTGCATCCTTTTCAATGTATTTACGATATTCTTCTCTTGTTGTAGCACCAATTAACTGCAGTTCCCCCCTCGCAAGAGATGGTTTTAAAATATTGGAAGCATCAATAGCACCTTCTGCACCACCAGCCCCGATAATGGTATGAATTTCATCGATAAATAATAGTACATTACCATCACTCATAACTTCACTAATCACTTTTTTGATTCGCTCTTCAAACTCGCCACGGTATTTTGAACCTGCTACCATTCCAGATAAATCAAGAGTTAATACTCTCTTATCTTTAATAATGTCCGGAATATTACCTTCCACTATTTTTCTAGCAAGACCTTCCGCAATAGCAGTTTTACCTACTCCCGGCTCTCCAACAAGACACGGATTGTTCTTGGTTCTTCTGCTTAGTATCTGAATAACTCTTTGAATCTCATTTTCTCTGCCAATTACAGGATCTAATTTACCCTCTCTTGCATAATCCGTTAAATCCCTACTGTATTGATCAAGTGTTGGCGTACTTGATTTTGCTTTTGCCTTATTCTTATTAGCAGTATATTCATTCTTCGCCGTGTTCATATCTGCTCCTATGGCAGTTAAAATATCAACGTATAACTTTTGAATATTAATACCCAGGGTATTTAAAAGACGTACTGCAATACAGTCGCTTTCTTTAATTAAGGCAATTAAAATGTGTTCTGTACCCACTAGTTGTGCTTTTAATCGTAGTGCTTCCTGATAACTCTGATCTAGAATTCGTTTGGATCTCGGAGTAAATCCGTCCACTTCCACAACTTCTGTAGCTGTATTAGGTGCAAT
>JAQZAX010000152.1 GCA_029239455.1 Anaerocolumna sp. | reverse complement strand
GGATGCAATTTTCTATTTCCTCTCTGGTGAGTCCATGAAAAAGGACGTTATTCTCGATTTTTTCTATCATAAGTTACCCCATATACCTAATCTGTATCCCTAAGTTTTAGTGCAATTCATTCGATTTCCCATGCCCCGTTTATATTCATAGTGGTACAAAAACATGGCACGGGAATTTGACACCTAAATCAGGTATTTATTTTTTCTCTTTTTTTCTAATATATTTATAAAAAGCATATTCAATATCATAATACGTACGTTCCTCTGACTCTGCTTCAATTACCCAGTCATCTAGTTCATCCAGATTAGGGAAATAGGTATCTGCATGGTAAGCATAATCAATTTTTGTGATATGTGCAACATCACAATATTCAAGGAACTGACTATATACTTTTGCCCCACCGATAATATAAATATCTTCTGATTTATAGTTTTTCAATTGTTCCATGGCTTCTTCCAAGCTATGAACGACAATTGCCCCGTCTACCTTGTAATTTTTATCGCTGGTTAATACAATATTAGTTCTATTTTTTAATGGTTTGCCGCTTGGGAATGTATTCAGTGTTGTTCTTCCCATTACTACCACTTTGTTCGTTGTCTCATCACGAAAGAATCGCATATCTTCAGGAATACTGATTAATAACTTATTCTGATTGCCTATTGCCCAGTTTTTATCTACTGCCACTATTATATTCATGTATTGCTCCTGTCTGTTTAATATTTTTCGGTAATTGCAAAACTCCAAATTTTAATTATTTGTGATACTACTTATGCAATTCCGGAGGGGAAGCGAAGCGGATGGAGCGAAGTAAGAAATTTATACCGCCACTGGAATATTTTCTACTTTCGGTCCGGTAATATAATTTTCTAATCTGAAATCGTCGATTGTAAACTTATAAAAATCTTTAATTTCAGGATTCATCCAGAAAGTTGGTGCATCATAGGTCGGTCTTTCTATTAATTCACGAATGATTGGAATATGTCTGTCGTAGATATGTGCGTCAGCAATCACATGTACCAGTTCTCCGACTTCCATATCGCATACCTGTGCAAGCATATGAACCAGCGCAGCATATTGAACTACATTCCAATTGTTTGCTGCCAGTATATCCTGAGAACGTTGATTTAGAATGGCGTTTAATTTTAACTTATTGCTGTTATTAGATTTAGTTACATTAAATGTCATACTATAAGCACAAGGGTACAGATTCATCCCATGAAGATCTTGATGCACATAGATATTCGTCATGATTCGACGGCTGTAAGGATTATTTTTCAAGTCATAAATTACTCGGTCAACCTGGTCCATTTCGCCTTCTTTATATTTGTGCTTTACACCAAGCTGATACCCATAAGCTTTACCAATAGAGCCATTTTCATCTGCCCAGCTGTCCCATATATGACTGATTAGATCATTTACATTATTGGATTTTTTCTGCCAAATCCATAATATCTCGTCTATACAGCTTTTCATCGCTGTTTTTCGCAATGTAATGGCCGGAAACTCTTTCGATAAATCATAACGGTTTACAACGCCAAATTTCTTAATTGTATACGCAAAAGTACCATCTTCCCATTTTGGTCTTACTTTCTCGCCCTCTGTACTTACACCATTCTCTAAGATATCTCTACACATCTCAATAAAAATATTATCAGCTATACTCATCATTTACTCCCTTTCATTTATCTGCTTGTCTCAATCTATCGAATATTATAACATTATCAGCAAATACGGTCAATTTCTTTAGTTTAGAAAAAGATTCATAGGGAAGTTCAGAGAACTTTCCTAATGAAATGAAAAAGGCTGCACCTAAGGAAATATGCATGTAATATGCAAAATTTTACTTAAGGGCAGCTTATTCTAAACCGCATTAAATCATTTATACATGTGATACCAATAGTTCATCCACATATTTTTTAATATTAGATGCATTAATATATTTCTTAAATTGTCCATCTTTTACGGTAACCAAGGTAGGTGCCTGCATAATACCAAATTTGCTTACCAGCTCAAAGTTTTCTTCTGCATCAATTGTGACATAAGGCAGGTCACTTAAATATTCTTTTGCTTGTTTACAATTAGGACATGTCTTTGTTGTAAAAAGATAGACAGTTTCTTTTTCTGAATTACCTGCATTCTCAAACAGATTGGAGGCAGGCGGGGCTATTGCTTTACTTCTGTTAATGGAAGGCATTACCCTAGAATGCACTGTATCATAAAGTTTTCTGTTCTTGTATTCTTGTGCCTTGCCTTCATTCCAGTTTTGCACTGGACGGTAGTAACCCGTAATTCGGCTGTATACTTCAGCAGATCCACCGCACTCCGGACACTGAAAATGTTCTCCGCTAAGATAGCCGTGTCTCTTACAAATGGAGTAGGTTGGAGACATGGTATAGTATGGAAGTTTATAGTTCTCAGCAATGGTTCTTACTAATTTAGCTGCAGCCTTCCAATCGGGAAGTTTTTCACCAAGGAATGCATGGAATACAGTACCAGAGGTGTATAACGTCTGTAACTCATCCTGTACATCCAAAGCTTCAAAAATATCTTCCGTATATCCAACCGGCAGATGGGAACTATTTGTATAATACGGCGTATCTCCCGCATTACCAGCAGTTTTAATTAATGGCCAGTGTTTTTTATCATGTTTAGCAAGACGATAGCTGGTAGATTCAGCAGGAGTTGCTTCAAGGTTATACAAATCTCCAAACTCTTCCTGACAATCTGATAATCGCTCTCTCATATGATTTAACACTTTCACTGAAAATGCCTGGGTCATACTGTCTGTCATATCTTTACCAAGCCATTTAGCATTTAAACCGACTTCGTTCATTCCAAGAATTCCTATGGTTGAAAAATGATTATCAAAAGTACCTAAATAACGTTTGGTATAGGGATATAGGCCCTCACTTAACAGTTTCGTAATGACATCTCTTTTTACTTTTAAGGAACGTGCAGAGATATCCATCATACGATCTAATCGTTTAAAGAAGTCTTCTTCTGAAACCGCCTGATATGCAATTCTTGGCATATTAATGGTAACAACCCCAACAGATCCTGTGCTCTCTCCAGAACCAAAGAATCCACCGGTTTTCTTACGAAGTTCCCTTAAATCAAGCCTTAAGCGGCAGCACATAGAACGAACGTCACTTGGTTCCATATCACTATTAATGTAGTTTGAGAAATATGGCGTGCCGTATTTTGCCGTCATTTCGAACAGTAAACGGTTATTCTCTGTGTCAGACCAGTCAAAATCACTGGTTATGGAATAGGTCGGAATTGGATATTGGAAACCTCTGCCGTTAGCATCACCTTCCAGCATGATTTCAATAAATGCCTTATTCACCATATCCATTTCATTTTTACAATCTTTATATTTAAAATTCACTTCCTTGCCTCCAACAATGCATGGAAGTTCAGCTAAATCGTTTGGTACGGTCCAGTCTAAAGTAATATTAGAAAATGGAGCCTGCGTTCCCCACCTGCTTGGTGTATTAACCCCATATACAAAAGATTGGATACATTGTTTTACTTCACGATAACTTAACGTATCAATTTTTACAAAAGGTGCTAAATAAGTATCAAAGGATGAAAATGCCTGAGCACCTGCCCATTCATTCTGCATAATTCCCAAAAAATTAACCATCTGGTTACAAAGAGTAGATAAGTGACTTGCCGGAGCAGATGTAATCTTGCCTGGTATTCCTCCTAACCCTTCTTTAATTAGTTGTTTTAAAGACCATCCGGCACAATATCCGGTTAGCATCGATAAATCATGTATATGTATGTCTGCATTTCTATGGGCATTGGCAATCTCCTCATCATAGATTTCTGACAACCAATAGTTTGCTGTAACAGAGCCTGAATTATGTAGTATAAGACCGCCTACAGAATAGGTTACAGTGGAATTCTCTTTCACACGCCAGTCTTCTTCCTTAACGTAGCTGTTGACTATTTCCTTATAGTCAAGAATCGTTGACTTCATGTTACGAATCTTTTCCCTATTTTTACGATATAAAATATAGGCTTTGGCAACATCCGTATAACCGGTTTGTTCTAACACATGTTCTACACTGTCTTGGATACCCTCTACACTGATTTGTCCATTATTTAGCTTGTCTTGAAAATCAGCCGTAACACGTAACGCTAACAAATTGATAATATCCTCTGTGAAATTCTTATCTGTCGCTTTAAAAGCTTTGGATATGGCTCCTGCGATTTTGGCAAGGTCAAATTCAGCAACTTCACCATCTCTTTTAACAACACTAATCATGATAAATCCCCTTTCTCATCCCTATTATTACATTGGTTTTTTCTTATGTAATTCCCACATGCCTATAATTTTATCAGAACCAGAATGCAAAGTCAATAAACTAACTACAATATATGTATAATTTCCTATACGGCACCACAATATATAGTGTATTTTGTAGACCTTAATTCCCATTTACAATTAAACTTTCTGAATTTTGAATGCTATTTTTTATTTCTAAACTACACTATCGTTCATATTCACTATATAACAAATTATTAATATTATATATGCAATTGATTCAAAGAGTCTTTTACCTGAGGAGAACTTTCCTAGGACATAAAAAAGGTCGTTGCTAAGAATGTTCAAACTTAGCAACAACCCTATATAATTTTTACATTTATTAACAGTATATTTCATGTTAATTTTTAATCATCTTATAAGTTTGAGGGTCAAAAGCCTCAAAATTTATAAATGATGAATAGTGCTGTATATATATTCGATTTGGCGTCGACCGGCCGAGAACACTGTTCATATATCGTC
>JAQZAX010000021.1 GCA_029239455.1 Anaerocolumna sp. | reverse complement strand
AGAAAGTTTTGATGCCGGCGTGGCGGAACTGGCAGACGCACAGGACTTAAAATCCTGCGGGACTAATCTCCCGTACCGGTTCGATTCCGGTCGCCGGCACTTCTAACTGATATGACATAATTACAAAACAAAAGTGAGTTTTATGCGGGTGTAGTTCAATGGTAGAACACTAGCCTTCCAAGCTAGATACGTGGGTTCGATTCCCATCACCCGCTTTTTTGCTGTCCAAATATATTTGATTTCTTTCTGCTTAACTTCCGATCTGGAATTGTATAAGCTGTATCACAAATAATGAAAACTTTGAAATTTCGCTATTGCCTAAAGAAGATTTGAGGGTCAAAAGCCAAATTTTTGTTGTTCAATGAATACTGCTGTATATATATTCATCATTTATAAATTTTGAGGCTTTTGACCCTCAAATCCTAAAGAAAATTAATAAGAGAAAGGATTACCATAAATAAATAGATTCTTTCAATTCAACCAATTTATTTATGGCAGTATCCCAGGTAAACCTGTGATATGAGGTGGGTGTAAAAATGAAGATATTATTAACCGCAATCAATGCAAAATATATTCATACAAACCTGGCAGTATACAGTCTGAGGGCTTATGCCAAAAAGTACAAGAGCCAGATTAAAATAGTTGAATTTACCATCAATAATTATTTGGAGGATATTCTGCAGGCTATCTATAAGGAGAAGCCAGACATCCTGGGATTTTCCTGTTATATTTGGAATATAGCTTTAATCGAACAATTATGTACAGAGCTTCGAAAAGTACTTCCCCATACAAAGATATGGCTTGGAGGTCCGGAAGTTTCTTTTGACTCCGAAACACGCCTAAAAACTCATAAACATATGGATGGGATTATAATCGGAGAAGGAGAAGAAACATGGTGTGAACTCCTTGATTATTATTTAGAGGAAAGTATTACATTGGATCAAATAAGCGGTATCGTTTACAGAGAAAGTGCCAGAACCAGTAAAGATGATTATAATCTAGACAGTTCTGGTTGTGATAAGATAACAGTAACCGGAGTCAGACAGCAACTTGACATAAATACGATTCCATTTCCCTATGAAGACTTAGTTGACTTCCAGAATAAAATTATATACTATGAATCCAGCAGAGGCTGCCCATATTCTTGTAGTTATTGCTTATCTTCCATTGACAAAAAGGTAAGATTACGAGATGTGGATACCGTGAATAAGGAACTGCAGGTATTTTTAGATCACAAAGTACCACAAGTGAAATTCGTAGACAGAACATTTAATTGCAATAAAGTACATGCTCTTGGCATCTGGAATTATATCAAAGAACATGACAATGGAATCACTAATTTTCACTTTGAAATATCCGCAGATATTCTGGATGAAGATGAATTAAATCTTTTAAATAGTATGAGGGAAGGACTGGTACAGCTAGAGATAGGAGTGCAGTCAACTAACACAAAAACTCTGGAAGCTATCCAGAGAAAAATGAACCTGGATAAGTTAAAATACGCAGTGAATCGAATTCATGAGGGGAAAAATGTGCATCAGCATTTAGACCTTATCGCAGGACTTCCCTATGAAGATTATAACTCCTTTAGACAGTCCTTTTGCGAAGTTTATGCATTAGAACCGGACCAGTTCCAACTGGGATTTCTCAAAGTATTAAAAGGTTCCGGCATGCATGAAGATAGCAAAACCTGGGGAATTGCTTACAAAAGCGTGCCGCCATTTGAAGTACTCTTTACCAAGTGGATTACCTATGATGAAATACTAAAGCTAAAATCTGTAGAAAACATGGTAGAGGTTTACTATAATAGCGGACAGTTCGTTAATGCCCTGTCTTACATGGAACACTTTTTTAGCACTCCATTTACTATGTATGAAGCACTAGGAGACTACTACGAAGTGCATAACCTTAATTTTATGAGTCATTCCCGTGCCAAAAGATTTGAAATTCTTTTGGAATTTATGATAGAATATAAAGATAAAAGTGACCTGGAAGACATTGACGCGAAAGCATTTTCAGATATCCTACTCCACGACATGTATTTAAGAGAGAATCTAAAAAGCAGACCGACATTTGCCCCTTCCCAGGATTCTTATAAAATCATATATCGAAACTTTTACACAGATGAAGATAAACTGCGCGAATATTTAAATCTTTCACCGGATACTGTTATGACACCCCAGTTAAAATCCAGTATCCATTTAGAACATTATGATTTAAATCTGGAAGAGACCGTTAAACAGGGTAAAACTATAACAGCTTCCCAATATATTCTCTATGATTATGGAAATCGTAATCCTTTGAATCACCAGGCAAAAATAATGTTAGTTACTATCTAGTTTAAGTAAATAATTTATTCGAGGCCTCCAGAGACACTGAAAGCATTTAACCCTTGAAACTATAAGAAAGGACCCGATATGGCAAGAATAACGAAAGCAGAACGTGAAAGAGTCACTAAAATTCTTGAATTGTTAGATCAACATTACACAACAGAGATAAAGACATATTTACACCATGAAAACCCATGGCAGCTTTTAATTGCCACAATTCTTAGTGCACAATGTACGGACGAACGGGTAAATATAGTAACAAAAGATCTGTTTGTAAAGTATAAAACCTTAGAAGATTTTGCAAACGCTGATTCGAGAGAATTAGAAAAGGATATACATTCCACTGGCTTCTATCACAATAAAGCGAAAAACATAATAGCCTGTGCTAAAACGTTGGTTTTAGAACACGGAGGAGAGGTACCAAGTGATATTGAGCAGTTAACTAAATTAGCAGGAGTGGGAAGAAAAACTGCCAATGTAATACGGGGGAATATATTTCATGAACCCAGCATTGTTGTAGACACTCATGTGAAAAGAATATCAAATAAATTAGGATTTACAAAGGAAGAGGATCCCGTAAAGATTGAATTTCAGTTAATGGAACTTCTGCCCAAAGACCATTGGATATTATACAACATACAAATCATTACCCATGGTAGGACAATCTGCATTGCCAGAAACCCAAAATGCAGTGAATGTTTCCTTAACAGCCTATGTAAATGGTATCAGGGTAACGGTAAATAATTCATTATACGTTTTTTATGAAAATGAAGAAAAGAGTATGCATTTCAACAGGAAGAAGGTCGAGATACAGTGGAAGAAAACTTAAAGAGCCCAATTACTACCTTTGTATGTTTTGATATTGAAACGACCGGACTAAATCCACAGCAGGATAAAATCATTGAAATTGGTGCTGTTAAAGTTGTTAATAAAAAGATTGTTGGGATATTTAATGAATTAATACATCCACAAATGAAATTGCCGGCAATCATAACAAGCATCACAGGCATAAATGATGCTATGTTAGTAAATGCAGATACTTTAGACAACGTAATCCCCCGTTTCTTAGAATTTGCTGGGGATCATATAGTTTTGGGTCACAATATTATGTTTGACTATAGTTTTATAAAGAAAGCAGCTGCAAAAATGAACATGGGATTTGAAAAAACTGGGATTGATACCTTAGAGCTGAGCAGATATTTGCATAGGGATCTGGAAAGCAGAAGCCTTGAGAACATGTGCAGGCATTATCAGATACATAATGACCATGCACATCGGGCTTATGATGATGCGAAGGCGACAGCCATGCTCTATGTGCAGTTATGCAATAACTTTTTTACCGAACATCCGGAAGTTTTTAGGCCCAGAGAACTTACCTTTAAAGTGAAGAAAAGTCAACCAATTACAAAGAAGCAAAAAAATTACTTGATAGATTTGTTAAAATATCATAATATAGATAGTGAACAGTCAATCGATACACTTACCCAGAGTGAAGCTTCCCGATGGATTGATCAAATTATCTTATCTCGCGGCAGAATGAGTTGACAAATACGGATACCAAATTACGGAAGCTCTTTTAATGCAGTAATAATGGAATCTTTGGTAAGGGATTGTAAAGTCATAACCGTAAGTAACAGGTCATTGATTTTCTCATCCTCACCTATTTCCTTATACAGAGCTGCTAATAGAATGTAGTTTTTACTAATATCTGTTTTACATTCAACCGCATATTCTAACACGGAAACTGCTTCCTTTTTAAGATTATGTTCATTGAGATAGGATGCCCATTTGTATAAGCTGCGTACTAATAGAGTATAATTACTATCACACTCAGATAAAAAGGTCATATTAGCTGCCCCATATTTTAATTTCAGATCAGTATTACTGATGCCGGTAAGATTTAAAATCGGTTTCTCAGCTAATTCTCTGATAGCCTCTTGTATATTATGTAACTCATCATCGGTAGTATCAACCAATGGGAGACGACTTAAAGATATTTTAATATAATCGAGATTGGAAATATCAGCTTTACGTGTAGAATTGGACCTAGATTCTTTTTCCCAAAAGGCCCTGCTATCCATTTTACTCTTCTGACCGGATCTTGAGATGTAAAGTGATAAGAGCAAAGATAACATGACAATTGAAATAAATATTAAGGGTATGCCTGGCATATAAACCATCCTTTCTTTCTGAAACTATATAAAAGAGGTGAAAATAATGAATTTTAGAAACAATAAGACAAAAAGGCTAATATCTACAGTAATTATCTTGGTTTTAGTATTATCTATGATAGTTCCTTCCATATTAGCTGCATTAATGTAATAAATTTAACCATACTATAATAATAATTTTACTTTATTTATATATTGAATATACATAATATAAGTAAAAATGTCAAATAACAATATAGCAGGGTTGCTTGCTATAATTATGTATTGTGATACAATATTTAGGTCAGTGTAAAGGAGACAAAGAGGCCATGAAAAAAAAGCGTTATATACATTTTATATTGCTTTTTGCGATTTGTTTATTTTCCACGATAATTAGCTCAAAGGTAGTATCAGCAGAAGAGACCATTACCCAAGGTGTTTATATAGATTCCATTCATGTTGGGGGCATGACAGCTGATGAAGCGAAACAGTCTGTTCAGGAATATGTGAATGAATTAAAAGGCAAAACTGTCACAGTGAATGTTGATGACAAATCTGAAACAATAACCCTAGGCGAACTTGATTATGATTATCGTGATAATAACTTTATCGAAGAAGCGTTAGCTGTTGGAAAGAATGGCAATTTGATAAAACGTTATAAGGAACTTAAAGATGTAGAGCAGGAAACTCTTGTTTTTCCTCTGGAATTCCAAATAAGCGATGAAAAAGTAAAAGAATTTGTAACAAATAAATTAGGTGCTCATAATATACCCGCAGTGAATGCTTCCCTAAAACGGGAAAGCGGTAAATTTACTTACACAGATTCAACGCCGGGCAGAAAAGTATTAGTGAATGAAACAATCAGTACGATAAAAAAAGCGCTTTATGAAGGCTGGAATCAGCAAGATTTAGTCTTAAGTGCTGACATAGAAACCGAGGAACCTCTTTATACACTGGAGGACGTTGAGAAATGTAACACTTTATTAGGATCATTTTCAACAATCTATGCAACTTCTACTGCTGACAGGGCCGGAAACCTTGCAAATGGAGCCAGGTTAATTAATAATCTGATTCTTTACCCAGGGGATGAATTCTCTGCATATGATGAGTTAACTCCATTTACAAAAGAGAACGGATATTATGAAGCCGGAGCATATGCGAATGGTTTGGTTGTGGATAGTATTGGCGGAGGAGCCTGTCAGGTTACCACGACGCTCTACAATGCAGTTCTTGCTGCTGAACTTGAAGTTACGGAACGGGCTGCACACTCTATGACAATCGGGTATGCTGATTTATCAAGAGATGCTGCCATTGCAGGAACCTGGAAGAATTTCAAATTTAGGAATAATACCAAAACACCCATATTGGTGCAGGCGTTTACGCAAAATAGAACCATAACTTTTAATATCTGGGGCGAAGAAACAAGACCTTCCAACAGAAAAGTTGTGTATAAAACAGTTATTTTGGATGAAACAAAGCCAGGACCGGATGTTATAACAGAAGATCCTACAAAACCAACAACTTATATGGAAACGACACAATCTGCTCATATAGGGTATGTGGCAGAACTTTACAAAATAGTATACGAGAATAATGTTGAAGTCAGCAGAACTAGAGTTAACAGAAGTGTCTATAATGCATCTCCAAGATATGTTACCATAGGTACAAAGGAAGTGGAACCGGAAGAAACTGAGATACCATTGAATGATACAGAAGATGTAATTGAGGAAATACCCCAGGAAGAGTTACAAAATGGCGGAAATCCTCCGGATAATGGAGAGACGACTGCTCCTGATAGTACAAATTAAAAATAATTTAACATGGTGCTGTTGCAAGCAAAATACTATCTATTTGCAACAGCACCGTTGTTTTAAAAGCAATTCAACTTACATGTGGAAAGGCTAGATACAAATTATGAAGATTGGAAAAGTTCCTGAAACGGTATTAAAAAGATCCATACTAAAACAAATTAGACATAGACGTGATGAAGTGCTTGTAAGGCCTGGTGTTGGAGAAGATTGCAGCGTTATTGAGCTGGCAAAAGATGAAGTGTTTGTAATATCTACAGATCCAATCACTGGAACGACAGAGAATATCGGCACCTTAGCAGTACATATTACTGCCAATGACATTGCCTCTAACGGAGCAGAAGTTATTGGAATCATGCTTACGATTCTCTTGCCAGATGGAACCAGGGAATCAGATCTTAAGGCGCTTATGCAGGAAATTGAAGCAACCTGTGCTAAATTAAATATTGAAGTTTTAGGCGGTCATACAGAGATTACTGCTGCAGTGAATCAGCCGATTATTACAGTGACAGGCGTAGGTAAGATGTCAAAGAATCATATGATTAAAACCGCCGGTGCTAAGCCAGGTCAGGAGATAGTCATGACAAAGTGGGCTGGACTGGAAGGAACAGCAATTATAGCGAAAGCAAAAGAAAAGGAATTGTTAAGCCGTTATACTTTCGATTTTGTTGAAGGCGCCAAACAGATGTTAGATCACATATCTGTAGTCAAGGAAGCAGGAATAGGAAGAACTCTTGGAGTAACCTCCATGCATGATGTAACAGAAGGAGGCATCTACGGTGCCCTATGGGAAATAGCAGAAGCCTCCGGAGTCGGCCTTGAAATAGACCTAAAGAAGATACCTATAAGACAGGAAACTGTTGAAATCTGTGAATTCTATGATTTAAATCCATATCAATTAATTTCAAGCGGTGTTATGCTTATGATAACCGACCATGCTAATTTACTGGTGGAACAATTAAGTAAGAATGACATACCGGCTGCGGTAATTGGCAGGATTACCACAGGAAATGACAGAGTAGTAATGAATGAAGATGAAAAGCGTTTTTTAATGCCACCAAAAAGTGACGAGCTATATAAAGTTTCCTTCTAATAGTTAGGAATATAAACATGGGAAAGGGTCTTGGTATATGAGAGAGCAAATTCTATCAGCGATTGATAAAAATAGCAAGTTAACAGCGAAAGATATAGCTGCAATGTTAGGAAGTACAGAGGAAGAAGTAACAGCTATCATAAAAGAATTAGAAGAAGAGACCATCATTTGTGGTTACCCTACTTTAATTAACTGGGATAAAACAGAGAGTGAGAAAGTAACTGCCCTGATTGAAGTGAAAGTAACTCCTCAGAGAGGGGAAGGCTTTGATAAAATTGCGGAGAGAATCTATAAATTTGACGAAGTAGAGTCCGTTTATCTCATGTCCGGTGGATTTGACTTAACTGTGATGATTGAAGGAAAAAGTATGAAAGAGGTGGCTAATTTTGTCTCTAGCAAGTTAGCACCTATGGAAGCGGTATTAAGCACAGCTACACATTTTGTTTTGAAGAAATATAAGGAACATGGTTTACCATTAGTAAATGAGAAAACAGATGAAAGGATGCTGATTACACCTTGAGAAACCCATTATCAAAAACCATCGTTGAAATACAACCATCCGGTATAAGAAAGTTTTTTGATATTGTAAGTGAAATGAAGGATGCCATATCTTTAGGTGTTGGTGAACCTGATTTTGATACCCCTTGGCACATAAGAGAGGAAGGTATTTATTCTCTGGAAAAGGGAAGAACCTTCTATACTTCCAATGCCGGTTTAAAAGATTTAAAAATTGAAATCTGCAGATATTTAGAACGTAAGCATAATCTTAAGTATGATTATAATCATGAGGTAATCGTAACCATAGGAGGCAGTGAGGCTATAGATATATCCCTTAGAGCCATGTTAGACCCGGGAGATGAAGTATTAGTACCACAGCCAAGCTATGTATCTTATATGCCTTGTGTTACTTTAGCCGGTGGAACGCCGGTTATTATTAAACTAAAAGTGGAAGACCAGTTTAAGCTTACCAAGGAAGATCTGCTTGCTTCTATTACCGATAAAACGAAAGTTCTCATTCTGCCATTTCCTAATAATCCAACCGGAGCAATTATGGAGTATGATGAATTAGCTCAGATTGCCAAAATCGTAGTAGAGAAAGACTTGTATGTAATATCCGATGAGATATATTCTGAGTTAACCTATGGCAGAAAGCATGTCTCCATTGCTGAGCTACCTGGGATGAAAGAAAGAACCATATTAATTAATGGTTTTTCCAAAGCCTATGCCATGACCGGATGGAGATTAGGTTACGCGGCAGGTCCAAAAACGATTATTGAGCAGATGATTAAGATCCATCAGTTTGCCATAATGTGTGCTCCTACCACCAGCCAGTATGCGGCAGTGGAAGCATTAAAAAATGGTGATCCGGATGTTGAAATGATGAGAGAAGCCTATGATCAGCGACGAAAGTTTTTAATAAATGCATTTAAGGAAATGGGATTGGATTGTTTTGAGCCTTTTGGTGCTTTTTACGTTTTCCCAAGCATTAAGCGACTGGGCATGACATCCGATGAGTTTGCAACAAAACTTTTACAGGAAGAAAAAGTAGCCGTAGTTCCAGGCACTGCATTTGGTGACTGCGGCGAGGGATTTCTTAGAATTTCCTACGCGTACTCCATTGAAAATCTAAAAATAGCACTGGAGAGAATCGAAAGATTTGTTAAGAAATATAGTAAGAAGTAGTTTTGATTATCCGGGCTGTTGCAAATTAAAATACATATGCTGTTACTGTATTTTGCAATAGCGCTGTACTTAGGAGGAAGGCCAAATGGCGGGATTAAATGCAGATTATATTAACCCATTTTTAATTGCAGGCACAAAAATACTTAAGGATATGTGCCTGGTTGATGCACAAATCGGGAAACCTTATATAAAAGATACAGAATTTAAAGATGATACCGTAGTAATAATGATAGGTGTTACCGGTGAGATGAGGGGACAGGTAATCATTGAAATAACCAATATAATTGCCTGTGATATTGCTTCTAGAATGACGATGATGCCCATCAGCCAATTAGATGAATTATCCATCAGCGCATTAAGTGAGCTAGGTAATATGATATTAGGTAATGCAGCCACCATCTTTTCAACAAAGGGAATTCCAATGGATATCACACCGCCAACTCTTTTGATGGGTAATATGACTTTTTCAGTCAGCTATTCCCAGAATATATGTATACCTTTGATTTATGAAAGTGATAAAGTGATAGAATTTAACATAGCAATGAAATAAATAAGAGGGATGGGATTTTTATGAATATTGTTTTATTTGAACCGGAGATTCCGGCTAATACAGGCAATATAGGAAGAACCTGTGTTGCTACAGGAACCAGATTACATTTGATTGAACCCCTTGGTTTCCGGTTAAATGAAAAGGAGATTAAGCGTGCCGGTATGGATTACTGGGCAGACTTAGATGTTACGGTATACGATAACTTTGAAGATTTCTTAGAAAGAAATCCTGGCGCTAAGCTCTATATGGCAACAACAAAAGCAGTAAATGTATATACAGAAGCACATTATGAATCTGACTGCTATCTTATGTTTGGCAAAGAAAGTGCCGGAATTCCGGAAGAGATTCTTATGCATCATAAAGAAAACTGTATTCGTATTCCCATGATGGGCGGAATACGTTCTTTAAATCTGGCCAATTCAGTAGCAGTTGTATTATATGAGGCACTTCGCCAGAATAATTTTGCTGATATGGAGAGAGTTGGAAAACTGCACCATCATACCTGGGATGAAATTATGGAATAAATCTATAGAATAAATCTATGGAATAAAACTATGAAATAAAACTATGGAAATAGATCCTTCTGCCATTTACATAAGGAATCCTTCTGTTCTTGGCAGACTAAATATGAATTCTGTTCCCACTCCTTCTGTGCTGATTACATTAATATTCTCATTATGGGCGGTTATAATTTCTTTCGTTATGGATAAACCAAGCCCGGTACCTTTCTTATCTTTTCCTCTGGAAGCGTCGGTTTTATAAAATCGCTCCCAGATTTTTTTAATATTATCTTTTGGTATTCCTACACCATAATCTTTTACGGATACAAATGCCTTATCCCCTTTTTCAGTTGTTAATATTTTGATTGTTGAATTCGGATAGCTAAACTTAATGGCATTATCTAAGAGATTATATAAAACCTGCTGTATCTTACCCATATCTGCATCTACAAATATTTCTTTTGCCGAGAAGACCAGATTAAGGGTGATCTTCTTCTGAGTACAGGTGCCTTCAAAGCTTTCGGCAGTTTTCTTTATTACGCTATTAATGTCAAATGTGGCGATATCAAGCATGGCAACCTTACTTTCAATACTGTTTAAAGTAAGCAGACTGCCGGTAAGTTTCGTTAGTCTTTCTGCTTCAAATAAGATAATCCCTAAGTATTTATCCTTCATTTCAAATGGAATGGTACCGTCTAACAACGCCTCAGCGTAGCCCTTAATGGAAGTCAGGGGTGAACGAAAATCATGTGAAATATTTGCAATGAATTTTTTCTGATAATCATCCAGCTTATTCATCTCTCCTGCCATATAAGACAAGGAATTCGCCAGATCACCATATTCGTCCTGACGATTCATTTTAAGCGGGTAAGTATAATTACCGGAGGTATACTCTAATGCACCTTTATTAAGCTTTCTTAAAGGAACCACAATTAGATAATGTAAATAAACAAATAAAAATAATAGAACAATTAAAAATATTAAAAAGCTAATTGTCATAATATCGGCATAATAGATGGCATCAGCCATAATTTCACTTAATGCGTAGTGAATTACAATATAACCCTGAATCTGATAATTATAGGTAACAGGAAGTACGACACTAAGCACGGGATCATTTAATACACCGGGCATTACCGTGTAATCGGAAAAAGTCGCATTCAGAAAATCTGGAGAAAGTTCCCGTATATTAATTTCCTTGATTTCTGAGCTGCCAGGACGTGTATCAGAGATAACAAGACCGTTTCTGTTAACGATCCAGATTCTTGCGTCCATTACCGCATCAATGGCTTTAATCTGGGCAGTCAGATAACTAAGAGTCATCTGCTGTCTGTAAAAACTATTCATATAATCAGAGGAAATGGAGGCGGCTTCATTATAGAGGGCATTTTTTTTATCTTCTATTAATTTATCTTCCATTCTGTTTACGCCATAGGTATTTAAAATCGTAAGCATTACAACTGCCAGAAATAAATAGCAAAGCAGAAGCTTAATCCATAATTTATGCTTCATGGCCCCATTTCCTCTCTTTCTTAATTTTCTTTGGTAATTACAGAACTATAAAGCTTTCGAAATTGTATCATAAATTCAAAATATTTATTAGTTTTGCAATTATTTACTAATTTTTCTTCACTTCAAATTTATAACCGATACCCCATACGGTGGATAAACACCAGGACATATGATCTTTAATCTTTTCGCGAAGTCTCTTAATATGAACGTCTACAGTTCTGGTATCTCCGATATATTCATACCCCCAGATATGATCAAGCAGTTGTTCTCTTGTAAACACTTGATTTGGATGGGAGGCCAGAAAATAAAATAATTCCAGCTCTTTGGGCGGCATCTCAATGGTACTTCCATAATAGGTGACAGAATAGTTTGTCTGATTAATGATAAGATCCGGGTAAGCAACAAAATCTCCGCGTTCTTCCGAAACATCGGGTTCCGCAGGCTCTGCTGCAGCCAGATGAAATCTTCGGAGTACGGCTTTTACCCTGGCAACCAATTCTTTGGAATCAAAAGGTTTAATCATGTAATCATCGGCACCTAATTCAAGTCCTAGCACCTTGTCAAATATTTCGCCTTTCGCAGATAACATAATAATGGGTACGGAAGACGTTTTTCGTATCTCACGGCATACTTCATAACCATCAATCCCAGGCAGCATTAAATCCAGTAAAATCAGATTGGGATTATAGGTAGCAAAATTCTTAATTGCTTCCTCCCCATCATGTACCATAAGAGTATCAAAACATTCCTTCGTTAGATAGAGGGAGATTAACTCCGCTATATTTACATCATCATCTACAATTAGTATTTTTTGTTTCGAAACCATAGTTTCTCCTTTCCACACTCTGGGAATTTTCATTATAACATATAACAAAATACATATACTTTAAAAGAAACTAAAACATATAGAAAAAAATTTCTAACTATTAAATTCAACAACAGTAACCCCTTGTCCGCCTTCTCCAAAGGAACCGATACGATAGGTTTTCACGTATTTTGTTTTCTTTAGGTAAGCGTGTACCCCGTTTTTTAAAGCACCGGTACCTCTGCCGTGAATAATGGTTACTTGTGGAAGATGAGATAAATATGCATCATCTAAATACTTATCAAGCATTGATAAAGCCTCATCTACAGTTTTGCCGATAAGATTAATTTCTGGACTAATGGTAGCTGATTTAGACATCTTAATTTTGCCACTGCCTGTTTTGTTTAAATTTGGACCGGTAATCACCGGCTCATCAATAATCTCCAGATCACTGATGTTTACCTGGGATCTTAGTATTCCCATCTGCACAAACAAATCCCCTTTGGCATTAGGCAGAGTGCTTACAGTACCTTTTAAACCAAGACTTATAACATTAACGGCATCACCAATCTTAAAATCATTTGGTTTATTTGCCTTACCAGGCTTATTCTTATTCTTAATGGATAATTTGCTTTCCGCTTGGGATAATTTCTCACGAAGTGCGCCACGTTCATTTTCCATTTCCTTATGATAGCCACCTTCTTCACTCCATTTATTGAAGTTTTTAATGGTCTTGTCGGCATAATCCTTTGCTTCCTGGAGAATGGTTCGTGCCTGCTCTTGTGCATCTTTTAAAATTTTATCTTTTGCCTTATCAATCTTAATATTTTTATCTTCTAAACGACGTCGCAGCTCTTCTATTTCTTTTTTCGATTTACTGATTTCCTGCTGGTCATTCTCAATTACAATTCGGCTCTTTTCCAAATCACTGATAACATCTTCAAAACTCTTGTCCTGCTTACCGATTCTAGTTTCTGCATCTTTAATAATATAGTCCGGCAGTCCAAGTTTGGAGGAGATTGCAAAAGCATTACTTTTACCTGGTATTCCAATTAATAATCGGTAGGTCGGACGAAGTGTCTCCACATCAAATTCACAGCTGGCGTTACTTACTCCTTCTGTAGAGAGAGCAAATATTTTTAATTCGCTGTAATGAGTGGTAGCCATGGTACGCACCTGCTTCCCATGGAGGTGTGAAAGAACGGATATGGCTAAAGCAGCACCTTCTGTAGGGTCAGTTCCGGCTCCAAGTTCATCAAAAAGAACCAGAGATTTATAGTTTGCTTTATCTAAGATTGATACAATATTCTTCATGTGGGAAGAAAAGGTGCTAAGGCTCTGCTCAATGCTTTGTTCATCCCCAATGTCGGCATAAACTTCATCGAAAACGGCTAATTCTGAACCGTCAAAGGCAGGAATATGAAGCCCGGCCTGGCCTAACAGTGTAAATAAACCTACGGTTTTTAGAGATACCGTTTTACCACCGGTATTTGGTCCGGTAATAATTAAAAGATTAAACTCATTACCAAGTGTTATGTCAATTGGTACAACAATTTTAGAATCAATGAGGGGATGACGTCCCTTTTTAATATTCAGAATTCCTTTATCATTAAATATAGGTTCCGTTCCTTTCATCTGTTTGGACAAGGACGCTCTTGCAAAAATAAAATCCAGCTGGGCTAACAGGTTGATGTTTTCTGTAAGAAGTTCTGTCTGAAGGCCGGCAAGATTACTTAAATCGGCCAGGATTTTTTCAATCTCTTCCTGTTCCTTAATTCCTAATTCCTTTAAATCGTTATTTAATTTGACAACGGCCATTGGTTCCACAAAGATGGTAGAACCTGAGGATGACTGGTCATGAATCATACCGGGAAACTGGCTGCGGTATTCCTGCTTTACAGGAATGCAATACCTGCCATTTCGCATGGTAATAATATTCTCCTGAAGCATGGTTTTGGAATTAGAGGAGCTTACGATAGAATTTAACTGCTCATGAATCTTATCATTTGTAAGCTTCATGGAGCGGCGAATACTTTTTAATGCAGGACTGGCATCATCAGCAATTTCTTCTTCACTTATGATGCAACGCTTAATTTCATTGTTTAGTGGAGTTAAGGGAGCAAGGGATGAAAACATCTCATCTAGTGAGTCGTGTGGTTTCTCTTCTGCATTTTCACGTGTGCCATATGCCTTAATACGTAAAGTTGCATCAAGAACCGAGCTGATATGCAATAATTCTCCTGCGCCTAAGGTAGAACCGATTTCCAGTCGTTTTAAGGAAGGCCTTATATCATGGAGTCCATAGAACCCAAGGCTTCCGCTTCGTAATATTCTGGATAAAGCATCGGTGGTTTCTTTTTGTTTCGTTCTGATTTCATTAATATCATTACTTGGAACTAAGGCAGTGCATAAATTTTTACCCAAACGCGAACCTGCAAGTTCAACTAATTTATCTATAATTTTATTATATTCTAAGGTTTTTAACGCTTTGTCGTTCATTAGGTCCTCCCTGTAATTCGAATAGATTTTGACACAATCAAATAGTATTTGGTATAATAGAACATATATTTTATAAATGGTTCTACCAACCCTATTTTACCTTATTTTCCACGAAATTAAAACTACTAATTCTAATTTGAGGGGCCTTTTAGCCTTTTGTTTACAATTAATTCATATAATGTTCATAAGTAAGTGATAAAATAAGCTTACGGATTGTCCTAAAGGAGATAAAAGATGTCTGAAGTTAACAAAAATAATGAGGAGAATGGCTTCTCGTTTATACAGGAACAGATTGTTCCTCATAAGAAAAGCAGATGGAAGAGAATGCTTTTCTCATTTATATGGACGATTGTATTAGCAAGCGTATTTGGTCTTGTTGCAGTGGTTGTATTCACTGTTATGTCGCCTCCTATAAATTCGTGGCTTGGAAAAGCGCAAGATAAGGAGACGGTTGAATTTCCTTCAGATGAACCAGAGGATCAGGATACGGTAAATTCTGGGACAGGCAGCAACACTCCAGAGGAAACAAAACCTTCAGGAGACGGAGTGGGCATTGGTGGTAAGGATACTGATGATAACCAGGAACCAACGGAAACTGTAATAATTGAAAATACAATTAAGGCAGATATTAATGACTTAAATTCCATGTATGGCGAAATCAGGGCAATTACCAGTGAAGTAAATAAATCAATGGTTACCATAACCGGAATTATTAATGGAGTGGACTGGTTTAATAATGAATATGAAGCCAAAAAGATTTCCACTGGTTTTATCGTTGCAGATAACGGACAGGATTTATTAATTCTTGTGAATTCTGATCAAATACAGGATACAAAAGACCTTCAGATTACATTTTATAATTCCCTTCATGCAAAAGGCAGATTGCAGGTGGTGGACAATGATTTAAAACTTGCTATCATTGCCGTAAGTTTGGAAGATATTCCGGAAATTAGCAATACAGAAATCAGGCCAGCTGCCCTTGGAGAATCCTACTCCCTAATTGTTGGAACTCCTGTGATTGCCATGGGTAGTCCAAATGGATATGCTGAATCCATGGAGTTTGGAACTATCACAAGTAAAGGTGCCCAGGCTTATATCACGGATAATAGAATTGATTTATTTACAACTAACATTACAGATTATGATAATGGGTATGGAATTATTATCAATCTTCGTGGTGAAATGATAGGAATCATTACCCAAACTCTTATGGACGAAGATCATGAAGAAGTAAATACAGCCATTGGAATATCAAGAATAAAGAACATAATTGAAAGTCTAGTAAATAATGAAGAACGAGTTTATTTTGGTATTAAAGGGGTGGACATGACGGAAGAGTCGCTGTTGTCTGCAGAAGTAAAAAGCGGCATATCCGTTATGGAAGTGGAGGCAGATTCACCAGCATTAAAGGCGGGAATTCAAAGCGGTGATATTCTTATGACGGTAAATGATACCCCAATTAACTCCATGAATTCATTTTATGCCATTATATCCGGATATAGTCCTAAAGCGGAGATTGAAGTAATGATTCGGCGAAACGCTCAAAGTGAGGGAAAGGATATTACTGTTACAGTAACGTTGGACAAGAAAAAATAAGAGACAATAAAAGTGCATTAAGTAATAAGATAAGGATGATATGACAGGGGTAAACGACACCCTGATAGTTAAGGACACCTGGTTTTTGTGACTAACTATCAGGGTGCCGTTTACTCCTTTTATTTAAATAAATTCTAAGAACCGCATTGAAACAAATTCTGTGAATGTTTGTTGAAAACAAGGGTCTTCTAAGGTATAATGGGTAAGATAATAGATTATATATGGATTTAGAAAGGCTAGGTATTTAAATGAGATATATCGGTGAGTTACGTGAAGGAGAAATGGTTTCTGAAACTTTTCTCTGTAAATCTAAACAATCACAAAAAACAAAAGCTGGAAAAACATACTACTCTTTAATGCTTCAGGATAAAACAGGCAGTTTAGACTCTAAGGTATGGGATACTGCAGGAATTGATCACTTTGAATCAATGGATTACATTCATGTGGACGGACAAGTGGTTAGTTTTCAGGGAGCACTTCAGCTTAATATTAAACGTGTCAGAAGGAGTCAGGAAGGGGAATATGATCCAGCTGATTTCATGCCGATAACATCCAAAAACATAGAGGAAATGTTCAGGGAGCTAATTGGATTTATTCAAAAAATTCAGGAGCCACATTTGAAAAAGTTAGCGGAAAGTTTCTTTGTTGAAGACAAAGATTTTATAGGAAGATTTAAAAAGCATTCTGCGGCAAAAAATGTACATCATGGATTTGTTGGAGGATTACTTGAGCATACTTTAAGCGTAATAAAGTTATGTGAGTATTATTCGTTGGCGTATCCGGTTATTAATAGAGACTTACTTATTACAGCTGCATTATTTCATGATGTAGGGAAAATGCAGGAATTGTCCGCATTTCCAGAGAATGATTATACCGATGAAGGTCAGTTGTTAGGCCATATCTTTATCGGTGCTGAAATGATAGGAAATAAAATGAAAATGATTCCTAACTTCCCGAAGCAATTGGGCATTGAACTAAGACATTGTATTTTGTCACATCACGGGGAACTAGAATACGGGTCACCAAAGAAACCAGCCATAATGGAAGCGTTGGCACTTAATTTTGCAGATAATACAGATGCAAAGATACAGACAATGACGGAACTGCTAAACAGCGGTGATGAGAAAACGGAATGGTTAGGATATAATCGTTTCTTTGAGTCCAATATGAGAAGAACAACGATTTAGGTATTTGGTAATGGCTTATTGATATATGGATAAAAGATAAAAGATAAATAAAAGATAAATAAAAGATAAATAAAAGTAAAGAATGTTTGTAGCATTACTTAGGGAGATGTTATGGAGATAAAGAAGAATGATGAACTGATTGTTGACATTGTAGATATTAGTTCAGAGGGTGAAGGTATCGGCAAGCACCAAGGATTTATATTGTTTGTAAACAATACCGTGGTTGGCGATAAAGTTAAAGTTAAGGTAATGAAGACGAAGAAGAGTTACGGCTATGCAAGAATGATGGAACTCTTAGAGGCATCTCCTTTTCGAGTGGAAGCACGTTGTCCCATTGCAGAAAAATGTGGTGGCTGTACCTTGCAGCACTTAGTTTACAGGAAACAGTTAGAATTTAAACAAAATAAAGTGAAAAACTGCCTTCTTCGTATTGGAGGGTTTACCGAGAATATTCCTATGGAACCTATTGTAGGTATGGAAGAACCATTCTATTATCGAAATAAAGCCCAGTTTCCTGTTGGTAAGGATAAAGATGGAGGCGTTGTCATTGGATTTTATGCCGGAAGAACCCACTCTATAATTGATACCTCCCACTGTTACATTCAGGCAGAAATCAATGATATCATCATAGAGCAAATTCGCAGATTCTTAGAAGTATACAAAATTAGCATCTACGAGGAAGAGACCCATACCGGGCTGGTTCGCCACATTCTTACCAGAGTGGGATTTGTGACAGGCGAGCTTATGGTATGTCTGGTCATTAACGGAACAAAACTTCCCCATCAGGAGGAATTCATTGAATTTCTTACCCGTATCCCTCATATGACAAGTATTAGTCTGAATATTAACCAGGAGAAGACCAATGTAATTCTTGGTAATAAAGTGGAAACCATATGGGGACAGCCCCATATTACAGACTATATAGGGGAGATAAAATACCAGATATCCCCCTTATCCTTTTATCAGGTAAATCCTATACAAACAAAGAAACTGTATGAAATCGCGCTGAATTACGCCGACTTACATGGTGAAGAAGTTGTATGGGATCTCTACTGTGGAATAGGAACCATATCCTTATTCCTGGCGGAGAAGGCAAAACAGGTGTATGGTGTGGAGATTATTCCAGAAGCGATTGAGGATGCAAGAAGAAATGCAGAGATTAACGGTATTCAGAATGCAGAATTCTTCGTTGGAGCAGCAGAAGACATTCTCCCAAGGAAATATAAAGAAGAGAATATCTATGCAGATGTAATCGTTGTTGATCCTCCAAGAAAAGGGTGTGATGAGAGTCTGCTGGATACTATCGTACAAATGTCACCCAAAAAGGTTGTATATGTATCCTGCGACCCTGCAACATTGGCAAGAGATTTAAAGTATCTGTGCGATAGAGGATATCAGATCAAGAAAGTGCAGGCGGTGGATCAGTTTGGGCATAGTGTGCATACAGAAACTGTTGTCAAATTATGTCGAAATAATGCATGATATTTAGAAATGCATTTTAATTATGTTAAGAGGTGATTCATATGTATTCTCAAATTTATACGGTTGCGCAGATAAAATCATTCAGGGAAAACTATACTCGAAATATTGAAAAACACATGGAATATATTAGATTATCGGCACAGTATAATTCGAAAATTGTTATTTTCCCTGAGATGTCATTAACAGGATATGATCGAGAACGCGCAGGAGATCAATGTTTTACAAAGGACGATTTAAGACTTGAATGTTTAAGAAAGGCATCGTTGGATTATAGTATTGTAATTGTTGCAGGGGCTCCATTATTATTGAAAGGCCATTTATATATTGCTTCATGGGTATTTACTCCAACAAATGATCCGCAAATTTATATAAAGAAATATCTGCATCCAGGAGAAGAATTATATTTTCAATCCAGTATGCAATATGATCCATCTATAAAACTGAACGATGGGCAACTTTCATTAGCTATATGTTATGATATTGAACGAGATGAACATATTGAGTGCGTAAAAAACAAAAAATCCAATTATTATGCCGCCAGTATTTTTTATACTCGAAATGGAATTCAATCAGGACTTAATCGGTTACAAAACATAGCAAAAGAAAACGCACTAACTGTTTTGATGTCTAATTATGTAGGAGAATGCTGGGGGTTAGATGCAGGTGGATGCAGTTCTATTTGGTCGCATAATGGTGAGTTGATAATTTCAGCCGATTCGTATTCGGAATGTCTAGTTGTTGCAGAAAATAGTGACAAAGTATGGAAAGGAAAGATAATAAAATAAAAAAAGCATAAAAGTATAGACTTTATAGGTTATCAATCAATACTTGAATTATTAGCATAGCTATCTTTTTAGGCCATTGGCTATCATAGAAGCTGTTATATAAACCCAAAGCCGTCCGCTAAGGCCCCACCGTGTTCACTCAGTATCTTTTTTGTATCCTCAAGACATACAGAAATAGTTACCTTATTAACTCGAGAAGTAAAATGATTTGTAATATAGAGATGGGAAAGGAATGGAAATGCCATGATAAAAGCTGGAATATATGGTGCTTCAGGATATATGGGCGGAGAGGTAATACGGATTTTGTTAGAACATCCAGAAGCAGAAATAGCATGGTTGACTAGCAGGGGCGATAAACCTGTTGAGTACTATCACAAAAATTTATATGGAATGGGAATTAAGTTCATAAAGCCTGAAGCGGTCACGCCATGTGATGTTGTTTTTGCCGCGTTACCCTCCGGCCAAATCATGAAGCAAGCAAGAAGCTTGATAGAAACTGGAACTAAAGTCATAGACCTTGGAGCTGATTTTAGGCTGAAAAATCGAAATGACTGGGAAAGAATTTATGGGAAAATTCATGCAGATTGGGAAATAGCACAAGAAGCTATATATGGCATACCAGAATTTCATCGAGCTGAGTTTAAAGAGGCCAGAGTAATAGCGAATCCAGGCTGCTTTTCTTCTGCTGCAATATTTGGATTAGCTCCATTGATAAACGAAGGTTTAATAGATACAAAGAAAATAGTAATTGATGGTCTTTCTGGAACAGCGGGTGCAGGTGCAGATACAGATAGGGCGATTCATCATCCCGAGATTAGTAATAATATAGTGCCTTATAATGTTGTTGAACATAGACATACTTATGAGATTGAACAGGAACTAAGTATTATTGGGAATAATGATGTAGTAGTACATTTTACTACCTCTTATGTTCCTATTACACGAGGTATTTTGGATATCTGTCATTGTTTTCCTTTGGCAGATGTAAAAAGGGATGAATTAATTAATATCTATAAAGACTATTATGCTGAAGAACCATTTATTAAAATTATTGATTTACCCAAAGAAGAAAACACTTCATGGCAATATATACCATACCCATGGATAGCCGCTGTGTCTGGCACAAATTACTGTCACATAGGTTTGGATGTAGATGAAAGAAGAGGCCGAATAGTAGTATTCAGTGTGCTCGATAGCATAGGCAAAGGCGGAGCTCATGCGGCTGTGCAAAATATGAATCTGTTATTTGGACTAGATGAAATGACTGGCTTAAAGAGGACGGGATTGCATCCATATTAGAATCTACATATCTTTGTATTAATCTTCTTGATAAAAATGAAAATCTAAAGGTGCTCCCGCCGAGGGGATGCCAGAGGGGTGCAGCATCTTTTTTGTACACTCAAGTTTTAATCTCGAAGATTCAAATTTAGTTTGGCGAAGTATAGTAATATAGCGGAAACCGATAAAACAACATGAATATAAAAATAAGGCCCAAAGGCTAAAACACTGAAAAATGTGTGTTCTACCTTTAGGTCTTTTTCAGTAATTTGTTTTATCATTAATAGCTATTACTTTTGCTGAAAAAATTGAACATTAAGACCATGGTAAATATATCGAAGATCCTTGGCTTACGGAGTTCGTTAATGAGCTTAAAAAGAAAAGTGCAGAATTTGACAAACTATGGTCATTGCATGAGATAAGTAGCAATAACGAGGTGTATAAGCAATTAAATCATCCTATTGCGGGAATACTCGATTTTGAGGTGTGCAATTTTGAAGTATCCAATAACGCTGTGTTAAAAATGATTATTCATACCCCTTTATTAGACACAAACACAGCTGATAAAATGAAATTATTGATGGATGCTGGAAAATAGGCAGGTTGAAAATGGTTTTATCAACTTTGCATATACATAAAGAAACTTAATTATTTGAGATATTTTATAAAAACATCTATATGATAGGGAGATTAAATATGCCATTACCAATGGTTCACTTTGGTGTTGCAAAAAGATTAGTAGATATATTTAGCATCACCAATATTGAGATAGAGGGAGGTTGTTATGAAAGTCATTGCTGTGAATGGAAGCCCAAGAAAAGGTGGAAATACTGCCGTATGGCTTCAAAACGCACTTAAGGGTGCGAAAATAAATGGTGCAGAAACAGAACTAATAAATCTTTATGAATTACAGTTTAAAGGTTGTACCAGTTGTTTTGCCTGCAAAAGGAAAGGAAATCATTGTAACGGAATCTGTGCAATCAAGGATGATATTAGAGGAGTTCTTGAAAAAATATTGACTTGTGACGTTCTTCTGCTGGGTTCTCCCATATATTTCGCAAACGTTACCGGTGAAATGCGTTCTTTCCTTGAGCGTCTGATATTTCCCAATCTGTCTTATAATACAGGCGATAAATCTACTTTTCAGGGGGAATTTGCTTCGGCATTTATTTATACAATGAATGTTACGGAAGAACAAATGAAACAGATGAGTAATGATTACCACTACCACAAGGCACGTGGAAGTTGTTGTAAAAATCTGTAGAAATAGAACATGAAGCTTGCAAATTATGGAATTATCCAAATACATTTTCCTTCCGCTCGGATAGTCAGTACATATGTAATCAGTATCTTGTAACTCCAACGTCACTTATGATAACCGATAAGATGAAAAGTGTAACATTAGAAATTTACTGGGAAGAAATAAGAGCAAGTATGGGTAAAAATTACTTGAACGGGTACCTAAAAAGAAACGGGAGTGCTTGTAATGGAAAAAACAGCAAATGAAACTCAAAGGGAAAGAATAAAGATATAGAAGACAAGGCAAATGTATATTGGACAGTGTTATGTTGCAACGTTAACTTCTATAAATGAAAATGGATACCCTCGTACCACTGGCGGCAGTTGCAAAAGAACTGAAAACATAAGGTATTAAGGGATTAGCATGTTATGCTTATACTATTCGCCTGTTCTTTTTGTCGTATATCACAACGGTTACAATTGAAACAAAAACAATCACAGCATTTGCGGTAATGGTTCCCGCCCATGTCATAGTCATGGTGCCGAAGATGGGGGATGCCGCATTGAACATGGTGTGGAATAATACACACATAAACACACGGCCTTTTCCTGATATTTTGTAGATTGCTCCGTTGAAAAACCGAAACGCCATGAGTTGAACTGCAAACATCCAAAAGTTAATGAGTCCCTCTCCGTGATTCGTCCCTGGAATAAAAAAGAGAGGGAGATGCCATAAAATCCAGATGATTCCAACAAAAACAGAAGATAAAAAAAAGCCATATTTTTTGTCAAGCTCAGGCTGTAATATGTACATCCAGCCAGCTTCCTCCAAGCCACCGATAATAAGATTACCAGGCAGGGAAAGGAAGAACATATAAAATGGAAGCACCACTTCCGTGCGGCCTGAAACTGCAATATGTATCAAAAAATACAGTGCAAGCCCTGCAACAACGAACAAATAGAGAGATATGTTATTTTTAGCGTAAAAAACAGTTTTCAACCATTCCTTAAAATCTGCTATTTTGTTATTTTTCTTCAGAACGATATAGGAAGCAATAGCGGGCGACAAAATATAGATTGCAAAAGGAATATTCATCCCGAATTGCTGTAACGAGTGAACCCAATTATGAACCGAATATCCGAATTGCCCAAGAGCAATCAAAGCACCTGACACAAGATAGGCTATGCAAAATGTCAGAACCGTAAATTGTACTATGATTTTTTTGTCTGTCATGATTTCTTCACCTCATGTTTTGAAGTATACATAAAATTTTAATGGATGGACGCTTTGACTTTTATCACCTAATGTTTGCTTTCTGCCAATACAAAATTGCGCTCCGCACAAAATATAATCTCCTCTATAACGACATATTAGATGAATTTATTATACTATAAAAGTATTCGGTCTGCACCATAATCTTGGTATCTATCCCATATCATAATAGTTTTCAATTCACAGTCCTCTCGTTATAAGTGTTCCTAAATATTTGGACCGTACTCAGACCTTCCATAATTGCATTGAAATCAATCCCTTCAACTAACAAAGGATTTGTGGAATCAAACATTGTAAATCAAGATTATATATATAAAATTACTCGTTAAAATTAGGCTTAAAATTCTAAATTATTGTCTGTATATTCACAACAGGTTGGGATTGTTGAGCCAGTATCATAGGCCTGACAGGCATCATGATAATAATCGAGCTTACGATCAATCAACCGAAGATATTTTTTTAAATTTTCGATTTGCTTTAAAACATCTTCTTTGTGTTCCACTAACATATTATTACGGTCGTGGAGTGTCTGATTTCCTTCATTCTGCCAGTCCGTAAATTGCTTTATTTCTTTAATAGGCATTCCGGTATTCTTAAGACAGCAGATAAGGGAGAGCATTTCCATATCATCCTTTGTAAAGATACGGTTGCCTGATTTATCCCTTTCGATATTGGTGAGTAGTCCTTCACGGTCATAGTATCTTAATGTATATGTTGTTAAGTTCATTTTTTTAGCTGCTTGTGTTATGGTATAGTTCACATTCATCAC
>JAQZAX010000020.1 GCA_029239455.1 Anaerocolumna sp. | reverse complement strand
CCAGAAGACGGTTTCCTGTTTGTAGATGCGGACTACTCACAGATTGAGCTAAGAGTATTGGCTCATATGTCAGGGGATGAGAGATTAATTGCTGCCTATAATGAGGGGGTAGACATTCATAGAATTACGGCGTCTCAGGTATTTCACACACCACTGGAAGAAGTCACTTCCTTACAGAGAAGTAATGCAAAAGCTGTAAATTTTGGAATTGTCTATGGTATCAGCTCTTTTGGTTTAGGACAGGATTTAAATATTACGAGAAAAGAAGCTGAAACTTATATTAATAAGTATTTTGAAACCTATCCTAAAGTAAAAGCCTTTCTTGATGAACTGGTGGCTGATGGAAAACAGAATGGGTATGTAACTACCTTATTTGGAAGAAGAAGACCGATACCGGAACTCAATTCCTCTAATTTTATGCAGCGTTCCTTTGGTGAGAGAGTTGCCATGAATTCTCCAATACAGGGAACAGCAGCAGATATTATTAAGATAGCTATGATTCAGGTAAATGAACGCTTGAAATCACTTAAACTTAAGTCTCGTTTAATTCTTCAGATTCACGATGAATTATTAATTGAAGCTCGTAGGGAGGAATTAGACCAGGTGAAACAAATTCTTGAAGAAGAGATGAAAAAAGCAGCTGATTTAAGGGTTCCTTTAGACATTGATGTCAATACAGGAATTAACTGGTATGAAGCAAAATAGAGGTATAGACAGGAGAAGCTGATGAAAGTGATTGGAATTACCGGTGGAGTAGGCAGCGGCAAATCCACTGTAACTGATATCTTAAAAGAACAATATAAAGCGTATTTAATTAATACAGATCAGATTGCGCATACCCTGATGCAAAAGGGGGAGATATCCTATCAGTTGATTATAGAGTATTTTGGTCCCAGAGTACTAGACGAATATGGAAATATTAGCAGAAGTTTATTAGGAGCACTTGTTTATCAGGCTCCTGATAAACTTCGAAAGCTAAACAGCTTTACTCATCCTTATGTCATGGAGCAGGTAAGAGAAATCATCAATCAGAAACGAGAAGAGAATGTTCCAATTGTTTGCGTAGAAACCGCATTGCCAAAAGAAGCAGGACTTAAGGAAATCTGTGATGAAATCTGGTATATTTATGCACCGGAAGAACTACGTAGAGAACGATTAATCAAGAGTAGAAATTATTCCGATGATAAGATTTCCGGCATCTTTATGAACCAGATAAAACATGAGGAATATAAACAAATCAGTACCCATATGATTCAAACCGACTGCAGTATGGAACATGTGAGAGAGCAGATTAATTTTTTACTAGAGAAATAAGTCGGATTATGGTATCATTATAAGAAATTATGCCCCGTTTATATATTCATAGTGGTGCAAAAAAACTTGGCATGGGAATTTAACCATCAAATCTTATTAGAAGGATAGCTTAAAAGTTATACGATAAATAAACGTTATGATAGAAACTTATTTTTCTTTGGGGGACGAAGAATGGAGTACATAGGATATACAGAACATCTTGTATTTGGTTTAGATATAGGTACCAGAAGCATCGTTGGTACGGTAGGTTATAGAGAAAATCAGAATCATTTTATTGTTATAGCACAATGTGTAAAAGAGCATGAAACTCGTGCTATGTTAGACGGACAGATTCATGATATTGAAAAAGTTGCAGAAACCATTGCACAGGTCAAGAAGCAACTGGAAAGCCAAATTGGCAAAAAGTTAACAGATGTATGTATTGCTGCAGCCGGCAGGGTGCTAAAAACTGTGACTGTAAAAGCGGATTATGAATTTCCAAGCGAAACAGTCGTTACAAAAGAGCATATACATTCCTTGGATTTGATTGGTGTTGAAAAAGCCTATGAGACATTACGGGAAGAATTAAAGGAAGATAAGATAAGTTTCTACTGCGTTGGTTATTCCGTCATTCGGTATTATCTGAATGGATTTGCCATCTCTAAACTAGACGGACATAAGGCAAATACCATAGCAACTGAATTACTTGCAACGTTTTTACCAGATGAAGTAATCGATGGACTTTATGCAGCAGTGGAAAAAGCAGGGTTACAGGTGGCGAATCTAACCTTGGAACCAATTGCAGCAATTAATGTGGCCATTCCGGAGAAATTCAGATTATTAAATATTGCGCTGGTTGACGTTGGAGCAGGAACTTCCGATATTTCCATTACCAAAGACGGAAGTATTATAGCTTATGGAATGATTCCATTTGCCGGTGATGAAATAACAGAAGCAATCGTACAGAGATATCTGGTTGAATTTAATGAGGCAGAGAAGATTAAATTAGCCTGTCAAAAGAAGAAAGCGATCACCTATAAAGATATTATGGGAAATAAACAAAAAGCGGAGCCACAGGATGTAATTACATCGGTATCAGCAGCTGTACAAAAGATTACGAAATCCGTGGCTGATAAAATTATAGAGTTAAATGGTGATAAATCGGTCAGTGCAGTATTTGTTGTCGGCGGTGGTGGTAAAATTCCCGGTTTTGTGAATCAATTAGCTGATTATTTAGAGCTTTCCTATGACAGAGTAGCACTTCGTGGGGAGGAAGTATTAGGTGAAGTTGAATTTCTTCAAAAAGGGATTAAAAAGGATCCTCTGCTTGTTACACCAATAGGAATCTGTCTTAATTTTTATGATCAAAAGAATAATTTTATCTTCGTTAACGTAAATGGTGAACGGGTAAAATTATATGATAATAACAAACTTACGATTGTGGATGCGGCTATTTTGATTGGCTTCCCATACGAGCGTTTATTTCCAAGAAGAGGAAATGAAATTAACTTTACTATAAATGGAATGAAACGAATGATTCGTGGAGAACAGGGGGAGGCAGCAGTCGTTAAGTTAAATGGTGAGATTGTTGGGTTAAGTCATGCAATTGAACAAAACGATAAAATAGAAATTATTGAATCCACAATTGGTAAGGATGCAGAATATGAAATAAAACAACTTTCAGAATATCATAGTATTATACGATTTATTTTTAATGAAAAGCAGGTTTTGTGTCCGAAATTTGTAATGGTAAATGGGGAATTGGTTTCAGGATTTTACAATATTCAGAATAATGATGAGATACATATCTTAGATTATTATACGGTTGAACAGGTGCTGCAATTCATGGATATTAAATCGGCAGGAACCATTTTGGTGAATAATGTTCCAGCCGGACCGGACGAAAAAATTTATGATAATTTTACTATTCAGTGCGACATTTTGCCAGAATATGCAGAGACTAGTACAATTGAAGATGAAACGGATATTACTTATGAGAATGTAGAGTATAAGAGGCAGAGTAAAGAAACTAAGAAACCTATTTCACAAGAAACTAAGGCAGAAGAGTCATTACCCAAAGATATCAGGGTCATCATAAACAATACACCCGTAGTTTTACGCAATAAACCAAGTTATATATTCGTTGATGTATTTGATTTTTATCCATTTGACTTATCCACCATCAGAGGCTCCGAGGTAGTAATAACCTTAAACGGACAGCGTGCAGATTTTACTACTCCACTTCAGGAAAATGATGTAATCGAATTATACTGGAAGGCGTAAAATGATGGTAGAGAGGCTATTGAATAAGCAATAATCAATATTATATATTGACAAAATACTGAGAATGAGTGATACTTTGATATGAATAAATAGCCTGGTTTAGCACCTGTGAAACTAGGTGAAAACACCAGTAATAAAGAGAATATGTCAGGAGGTACTTATGAATTTATGCAGTATTGTGAGTGGAAGCAGCGGTAATTGTACCTTTGTAGGCAGTAAGCACACAAAACTTTTAATAGATGCAGGTGTTAGTTGTAAAAGAATTGAAAACGGGTTAAGCAGTATTGAAGTGAATCCAGAAGAGATTCAGGGAATATTAATCACTCATGAACATTCTGACCATATTGCAGGGCTTGGTACTTTATCCAGACGGTATCACACTCCAATTTATGGTACAGTTGAAACCATACATTCCATTCTTAAGATGAAGAATATTGGTCGTATTTCAGAAGAGCTCATACATTATGTAGAACCAGATGTAAAGTTTATGATTAATGACATAACAGTTGAGCCATTTTCTATTTCCCATGATGCAGCCAATCCCGTATGTTATACCTTCCAGGCGGATGGACATAAAGTGGGAATGGCAACTGACTTAGGAAAATATGATGATTATATTATTTCAAAATTAGAGTCATCGGAGATACTTTTACTGGAAGCGAATCATGATGTGAATATGCTTATGGTAGGTGGGTATCCTTATTACTTAAAGCAGAGAATTCTTGGTGACCGTGGTCATTTATCCAATGAGAACTCAGCAAAGTTAATCAGCAGACTATTTCATGATAAGTTGAAATTCATTTCTTTAGCTCATTTAAGTAAAGAAAATAATTATGAAGAATTAGCATATGAAACTGTAAGATTAGAATTGAACCAGTTTATGGAAGATAGTAAAGCTGGCAAAATTTTAAGTGTTGCCAGAAGAGATTTGCCGTCAGAGATGTTATCTACAACATAAGGAATCTTTTGTCAGAGGAATGATAAGAAAGGCTTGGTATAAGAATGAAGAAAACAATAATTACGGTAGTAGGAAAAGACAGTGTTGGAATTATCGCAAAAGTATGTACTTATTTAGCAAATAATAAAGTAAATATATTAGATATTTCACAAACCATTGTACAAGGTTATTTTAACATGATGATGATTGTTGACAGTAATGAATCACCGAAGAATTTTGAACAGCTGGCAACAGAATTAGAGCAAATTGGAGAAGAAATCGGTGTAATTATCAAAACACAACACGAAGATATATTTAATAAAATGCACCGACTTTAAGAAGTGGTGCTTTTTTAAACAAAGATAGGAGCGTACTATGATCAATATAAATGAAGTAAATGAAACCAATAATATGATTGAGAAAGAGAATCTGGATGTAAGAACAATTACTTTAGGTATAAGCCTTTTAGATTGTGCAGATACTAATCTTGATGTAGTAAAAAAGAAGATCTACGATAAAATTACTACTGTGGCGAAGGATCTGGTAGCAACCGGCAAAGGAATTGAAAGGGAGTATGGTATTCCCATAGTAAACAAGAGAATTTCAGTAACTCCCATCTCTTTAGTCGGTGCTTCTTCTTGTAAAAGTCCAAAAGATTATGTTGAAATAGCTAAGACATTAGATACTGCCGCTAAAGAAGTTGGTGTTAATTTTATTGGTGGATTTTCTGCTCTTGTATCAAAAGGAATGTCACAGAATGAAGAAAACTTAATCAGATCAATTCCGGAAGCATTAGCAGTAACGGAACGAGTTTGCAGTTCTGTTAATGTTGGTTCTACAAAAACCGGAATAAACATGGATGCTGTCAAATTATTAGGACAGATAATCCTTGAAACCGCTGAATACACCAAGGAAAGAGACTCTTTAGGCTGTGCCAAACTGGTTGTATTTTGTAATGCACCGGATGATAACCCTTTTATGGCTGGAGCTTTTCATGGGGTAACGGAATCGGATTCTGTTATTAATGTTGGTGTAAGCGGTCCGGGAGTTGTAAAAACAGCGTTAGAGAGTGTTCGAGGTGCTGACTTTGAAACTTTATGTGAAACCATTAAAAAGACAGCATTTAAGATAACCAGAGTAGGTCAATTAGTAGCGCAGGAAGCTGCAAAAAAGATGAATATTCCATTTGGCATCATTGATTTATCCCTTGCTCCTACCCCAGCCGTTGGGGACAGTATCGCGGAGATATTTGAAGAAATGGGACTGGAATACGCAGGTGCACCGGGAACCACAGCAGCCTTAGCATTGTTAAATGATCAAGTGAAAAAGGGAGGCGTCATGGCTTCCTCTTATGTAGGGGGCTTAAGTGGAGCATTTATTCCCGTAAGCGAAGACCAGGGAATGATTAATGCGGTACAGGCTGGAGCACTCACCTTAGAGAAATTAGAAGCTATGACTTGTGTTTGTTCCGTTGGTTTAGATATGATTGCAATACCTGGCGATACAAAAGCTTCCACCATTTCCGGAATTATAGCTGATGAAATGGCAATCGGCATGGTAAATCAAAAGACAACGGCTGTAAGATTAATTCCTGTCATCGGTAAAACAGTCGGCGAAATGGCTGAATTTGGTGGATTATTAGGTTATGCGCCTGTTATGCCTGTAAATCAATTTAGCTGTGAGGATTTTATTAATCGTGGCGGTAGAATCCCAGCTCCGATTCATAGTTTTAAAAACTAATCATATAAGAAATTAGGTGAAAGAAAAATCAGATAGAAAGGGCCCTTACATTTTCTTCTTTCATCTTACCAGAGGGCATTATTTAGAATGATAAATAAATAATAGGGGAATTTAATATGAACAAAATTTTAGAAGAAAAAGACTATAAGAAAATATTTCATTACTTTACTGAGATTTCAGCCATACCAAGAGGTTCTAAAAATAATACGGCAATCAGTAATTATCTGGTTAATTTTGCAAAAGAGCATAAACTTGAGTATAAACAGGATGAATTAGAAAATGTAATTATTATAAAAGAAGCTACTCCAGGATATGAAGCAGCTCCTGTTATTATGATTCAAGGACATATGGATATGGTTTGTGAAAAAACCAATGACAGTACCCATGACTTTTTAACTGAGGGCCTGGAATTATTAGTGAAAGATGATTATATTTATGCTGACAGAACTACATTAGGCGGGGACAATGGAATTGCAGTTGCTTACACACTAGCTTTTCTAGAGGATGACACTCTAAAGCACCCAAGAATAGAAGCTATATTTACAACCGATGAAGAAATAGGCATGGAAGGTGCCATGGGAATTGACGTCAGCCCATTAAAAGGTAAGTATTTATTAAATATTGATTCAGAAGATGAAGGCTCTATTTTAACAAGTTCAGCAGGCGGTATGACGGCAACTTGTGAATTGCCGATAAAAAGAGAGACTTTGGACGGTATTAAAGTAACAGTTGCTATTAGTGAATTGCAGGGTGGTCATTCAGGAGCTGAAATTGATAAGAATCACACCAATGCGGCTATTTTGATGGGAAGGCTTTTATTTGAATTAAGAGAAGTATCTTCTTATGGACTCATTGATATGAATGGCGGTTTAAAAGATAATGCGATTCCAAGAGATGCAGTTGCTAATTTATTAGTACAGCCAGAAGATATGGAACAATTTTCTACAGAAGTAGAAAATTTAACTATTAAGTATAAAAATGAATTACAATCCAGCGAGCCAAATATGATGATTGGTTTAACAAAAGGAGAACAGGGTCAGTATGATTGCTTAACTGCATCTTCCTTTGAAAAAATGTTATTTCTGTTAATTCATATGCCTAACGGAGTACAGGTAATGAGTTCCAATATTCCAGGTCTCGTTGAAAGTTCTCTTAATCTTGGCATTTTCCAAATGGAACAGGAGCAGATTAATATTTATTATCACATACGAAGTGCAGTAAACAGTTACAAACAATATCTGGCAGATAAATTAAATTATTTATCACAGTTTTTGGGTGGAGAGTTCTACATTAGATCCCAGTATCCAGCTTGGGAATATAAGAAGGATTCACCTTTTAGAGACCACCTGGCGAAAGTGTTTGTGGAACATTATGGTTATGAGCCTAAGTTTGAGGCAATTCATGCCGGGCTGGAGTGCAGCTTTTTCGCTGAAAAGGTTGATGGTATCGATATTGTATCATTAGGACCTGATATGTATGATATTCATACTCCGAAAGAGAGATTAAGTATAGCTTCCACTATACGTGTTTATCAGTATCTTGAAAAGGTAATCGAAGGATTGAAAGCATAATTATGAAAAAGAAGAAACTCCTTGCTATGAAGATGTTTATACTCTTTACCTTTACTGTATTAATTCTTACGGTAAGCAGCGAGCTCATCCTATATTATAGTAGTAGGCAGGAACCTATGGCATCGGATTATGATAAACAGAATTCTGGTGTTAAAATTTCTGACCAACCGGATAATAACAGTACAGCTTCCTCGGAGGGAGAAGCTGATACTGTTATGAATGGTGAACAGGATTCCATTAAGAACGATTCCATAGATAAGAACCATAGTAGTAATGACATCGCACAAACTAAGGATACCATATTAGTTTTTGGCGGTGATATCTACATGTCTGATAGTATAACGAGTAATTATGATACAAAAGGAATACAGGGAGTTCTATCAGAAGATTTGCTTCGGGAAATAAAGCAGGCGGATATTGCTATGGTGAATCAGGAATTTGCCTTTAGTACGAGAGGAACACCGATGGATGATAAACAATTCACCTTTCGTATTGATCCTAAGTACGTTCAAATGTTTCAAGATATGCAAATAGATATAGTTACTCTGGCGAATAATCATGTACTGGATTTTGGGAAGGATGCTCTATTAGATACATTTGCAGCACTAGAGAACGGGAACTTAAAATATGTAGGTGCAGGAAGAAATAGTACGGAAGCAAAAAAAACTGAGTACTTTGAAGTGGATGATAAAACCATAGCAATTCTTGGTGCCTCCAGAGTAATTCCGGTTGTAAACTGGAACGCCGGAGAGAATACTCCAGGGCTTTTAACAACTTATGATGCCAGTGTTTTAGTGGAAGAAATCATAGCAGCAAACGAAAGCAGTGATTACGTTATTGTTTATGTTCACTGGGGAATTGAAAAAAATACATACCCGGAAGAATATCAGAGAAATTTAGCAAAACAGTATATTGATGCTGGCGCTGATTTGGTTGTAGGAAGTCATCCCCATGTATTGCAGGGAATTGAATATTATAATGGAAAACCTATAGTATATAGTTTAGGCAATTTTATATTTTATAATACAATTAACCAGACTGCTCTATTAAAGGTGTCAATCGGTCAGGATAATGATGTGAAGCTGGAATTATTGCCATGTAAGGCAGCAAACGGGCAGACCTTTATGCAAAATGACAAGGAAGAAGTAGAACGATTTTATCGGGAAATAGAAGCCATTTCATTTGACATATCTTTTGATAAAAATGGTTTAATTAATAGAGATTAACATTCAATTTATTTAAATTATGTAAAAAGATTAAAAATATTTTACATTTTCATAACAATTATGTTATAATAATCCATACTAGTATTTGGAACGTGGGGGTAACAAATACAGAAGACTCAAATCATAGGAGATATGAAATGAAGAAGTATGAGTATCGTAATAATAAAATACTGGGTTATGATAAATCCGAGATAAATCCGAAAGAGAATATTAATAACAATTGGGACGAAGATTTTGATATTCTTACGTGGTTGGATGAAACGGTAAGAGAAGATGTACCTTTAGATGAGAAATTACAACAGGAACAGGAAGAGGCAGATCTATTAAGCCATATTAATGCTTCACTGGCAGAACAGGTCTGTACCCAGATGGACAACCCTTCCAATGCAAATAGAAAAAGGTTTAGCAAGCTACCACTGTGGTTAAAGGTATCGGGAACTGTTGTTGGAGTATTCGTTATGATTTGCTTCTTACTAATTGTTACTCCAGGCGGTCGTAATTTTATTTTAAGTGCGGCAACTAATTTTGCGTATAATCAATTAAACTATGATGAAGGAAGTACAGCCTACCATCAGGTGGTTGAAGATGATATTGACCTCACCGCGGATCCCCTTGGCGAGGAAGCCAATGTTGAGTGGAATACAGATGCAGTTATTGACGGCGCCAGACAGGAGGAAGGAGTCATAAATATCTTGCTCCTTGGTGAGGAAGCTATTGATTCCGGTAGTGGCAGAGGCAGAACTGATTTAATGATAATTGCTACTATGAATACTAGGAGTAAGTCTCTTAAACTAACATCACTAATGCGGGATATGTTAGTACAAATTCCAGGATATAGAGATAATAAGCTGAATTCTGCTTATGAAATTGGTGGAGTACCGTTATTATATGAAACCATTGAATTAAATTTTGATATTAAATTAGACGGATATGCCAAAGTTGGCTTTGATGACTTTGAAGATATTATTAATCGTATCGGCGGAGTTACCATTCATTTAACCAATGCGGAAGCAGCATATCTTAATTCAACAAACTATATATCAAATCCGGAATACAGGAATGTGAAAGCTGGATCTCAGTGGATGAATGGAAATCAGGCTTTAGGATATTGCAGAGTACGTTATGTTCCAACCAGTGATAATCAAAGTAATGATTATGGTAGAACCTCAAGACAAAGAATCGTATTAAATGCTGTATTTGAACAGGTTAAGTCACAGAGTCTGCCTGAGCTTACATTACTTTTGCTTGAATTACTTCCTTTCGTTACTACAGATATAACAAGAGATGAATTCACTACTTATTTAAAAGAAGCAGTTAATATCGGCTTCCCAGAGATTGAGGATTTTAGAATCCCTGCGGATCATACTTTTGAAGAAGGGTATGTCAGAAAAATGTCTGTTCTGATCCCTGATTTAAATGCTAATGTTTCTTTACTACATGAATTTATATTTGGAAGCAGTGAATAACATATCATAGGTGCTATTATATAGAAAATGAAAATAAAGGATTTTTTGTTACAATAGACGGGCTTTTTGCCTGTATTTATTGAAACAAAAGTCCTTTTTTATGTCATAGAATTTGAGGGTCTTATACCAAAGTAAAATCTTTGTTTTCATATATTCCATTTTCAAACATATAATATATATAGACTTGTCAAGAATTGCTATTGGTTTTTTTAAACCTTGATTGGAGAAGCATATGATTTCTGCAAAAAGTATGATAAGAAATAATATAACCTATTTGTGTTTATTTTTATTGATAGCAGCAACCTTTTGCGGTTATTTACTGAATGGTTTAGGATTACACATGGCGGTTAAGCAGGTGATATCCCAAGGAATAGATTATGATGCTTTTCGGGAAATGAAAATTGAGATGCAGCAAATTGAGAGGATAAAAAGACAGAGGAATGAAAGTGAAAGTACAAAGCAAAAAACAAGTCTGGATGATTTTACATTATCCATGATGATTTATGAATACGGCAGAAATGATGATAAAAGAATCAGTAACACAAATCAAAGGTTTCTTTATGAGAAATTAAAAGAGAATGAAAGCTTTCTGGAATTGCGTAACTATTATACTTCCATTATTTCTGACATTCATTGCTTTCCAACAGGATATGTTTCAGGTCAGAGTTATCAATATTCATTTACCAATACATGGAACAGCTACCGCAGCTATGGGGGGAATCGAAGACATGAAGGCACTGATATCTTCCCTGAGGAAAATGTGCGGGGCAAATATCCCATTGTCAGCACGACAGATGGGGTAGTTGAGAAGATGGGATGGTTAGAACAAGGGGGATATCGCATTGGGATTCGAGGATGTTCCGGAGCATATTACTATTATGCTCATCTGGATTCCTATGCAGAGGATATTAAGATAGGTGATCCGGTTCGGGCTGGGCAATTTCTCGGGTTTATGGGAGATAGTGGATATGGTAGTGAGGGGACCAAAGGCAGGTTTGATGTTCATCTTCACTTTGGAATCTATGTAGAGACACCCTTTGGCGAGCTAAGTATTAACCCATATTGGATATTGGAGTATTTAAAAAGCAGGTAAAAAAATTACACAAGCCTATAGTTTTGTGGTATAATTAGACAAGTAGTAACTTTAAAGGAGTAGGGGATATGGAAATACAATTATGGCGGGAGATACTAGACCCTTATGTTTTAGCTGTAGATGAATTGACAGTTAAGTTCAGACATATTATAGAAGAATATAGAAAAATGGGAGAATATTCACCAATTGAACAGGTAGATGGCAGAGTAAAAACTATATCAAGTATACTAGAGAAGGCACAAAAGAAGCAGGTCGACCTGGATGAAATTGAAGAGAAGATTGAAGATATCGCTGGAATTCGAATTATTTGCCAGTTTGTTGAAGATATTAACAGAGTAGTTGATATTATTAAGAAACGAACAGATATGTATATAAAAAGTGAAAAAGATTATATAGCTAACATGAAGCCCAGTGGTTACAGAAGCTACCATGTGATTATTTATTATACCGTTCAGACACTAGGAGGAACGAAAGAGATTCAGGTAGAGATACAGATTCGTACGTTGGCTATGAATTTTTGGGCAACCATAGAACATTCTCTTCAATATAAGTACAAGCAGAATATGCCGGAACACATTCAAAGCAGACTTACAAAAGCTGCTGATGCCATTCTTTGTCTGGATCAGGAAATGTCTGAGGTACGAGATGAAATTATGGATGCACAGAATTCCTTTAAAATAAAAGCAAAGATTGTAGCTGATATTCTAACTAATATTCAGAATTTATATAAAATAGCAAACAAAAGAGATGTTATGAAGATTCAGGATGAATTCTTTGAATTATATGAGACCAATGATTTAGAGCAGCTGGAACGATTTGCCAAGGAGCTTGATATCATTTCGGAAGGTTACCGGGCGCAAAGCTTATGGTAGAATGATTTGGCAGAAGGAGAAATAGATGAAGTTACCAAAGCTTTTTGAAGATAGAATGAAGGAATTGCTAGTGGATGAGTATGATGAATTTGCTAAAAGCTATGAACAGCCTCATTATAGCGGTCTTCGAGTGAATACATTAAAAATAGCACCAGAGGATTTCGAGAAGATTACACCCTATGAGATTAAGAGAATTCCATGGATTGAAAATGGTTATTATTATGATAGCAAGGATCAACCGGCAAGACATCCCCACTATCATGCCGGATTATACTATATACAAGAGCCTAGTGCCATGATTCCTGCGAATTTACTTCCGATAAAGCCAGGAGATAAGGTGCTAGATTTGTGTGCGGCACCAGGAGGTAAAAGTACGGAACTGGCAGCGAAACTAAAAGGGGAAGGCGTTTTAATCTCTAATGATATTAGTAATTCCAGAGCGAAGGCGCTTTTGAAGAACATTGAACTTTTTGGTGTTAGAAATGCAATCGTAATGAGTGAATCTCCTGCAAAGTTATCCACGTATTTCCCTGGGTTTTTTGATAAAATCTTGGTAGACGCGCCTTGTTCCGGAGAAGGGATGTTTCGTAAGAGTCCATCCATAATGAAAAACTGGGAGCAATACGGAGTTGAATATTATAATAAATTGCAAAAAGAAATTATTCTATTTGCAGCCGCAATGTTAAAACCTGGCGGCAGCATGCTATATTCTACCTGCACCTTTTCGCCGGAGGAAAACGAAGGAACCATTGCTTTTTTACTAAAGGAGCATCCGGAGTTTCGCGTAGTGAATCCTCTCGATTATAAGAATTTAGGTGCAAAAGGGATATCCTATGAAGGGTTTTCACCAGGACATCCGGAATGGGTGGATGGCCCACGGGAATTAAAGAATTGTATCAGAATATGGCCTCATAAGATCAAAGGGGAAGGGCATTTTATCACATTGCTAAAGAAAGAGGAAGTTAGCCCTGTGGCAGGAATACAGGCAAACCTAGGGAAGGAAAGTAAACTTTCCAGTGAAGCGTATGAATTTTTTGATAAACTATCCATTCCGATTGATAATTCCAGGATTGATGTTCGGGAGGACAGGCTGTATTTAGTACCAAAAGAAATTCCCAGTGTCAAAGGGTTGCGTATTTTAAGACTTGGATTATTCCTTGGTGAAATGAAGAAAAATCGCTTTGAACCAAGCCAGGCGCTGGCCAATGCACTTACAATGAATGAGTATAAGCAGGTTATTAATTTATCAGGTAGTGATCCTGATGCCATTAAATATTTAAAATGTGAAACCATAGATGTATCCGATCAGTATGAGGATGGATGGCAACTAATCTGTGTTGACGGTTATCCCCTTGGATGGGGAAAATTATCGGGAGGCACTCTTAAGAATAAATATCTTCCAGGATGGAGATGGATGTAGAAAGGAACGAATCAGATGATGAAAGGATCCGTTCGATTGGATAAATTTCTGGCAGATGCAGGAATTGGTACCAGAAGTGAAGTGAAAATTTTTATCAACAAGGGTAGAGTTTTGGTCGATGGGGTAATAATCAAGGATTCCAGTTTTAAAATTAATATCGATAAATCTGAAGTAAGAGTTGATAATAAATTAATTGAATATAGCAGGTTTGATTATTTTATGTTAAACAAGCCCGCAGGTGTGGTATCTGCAACAGTTGATAATTTTAGTGAAACAGTAATAGATTTAATTAAGGAAGGCAATAAAAAGGATATCTTTCCTGTAGGAAGACTGGATAAAGATACGGAAGGACTACTTTTATTGACCAATGATGGTGAATTAGCCCATAATTTATTATCTCCCAAAAAACATGTTGGTAAAGTCTATTATGCCAAGGTAAATGGTGTTGTTACGGAGAATGAAATAAAGAAATTTGAGGAAGGCTTACAGCTGGAAGAGGATTTTATTACACTTCCTGCCAAGCTAAAAATTCTAGAGCCTGGGGAGATATCCTGTGTCGAAATTACCATATACGAAGGTAAATTTCATCAGGTAAAGAGAATGTTTGAAGCGGTTGGTATGGAAGTTATTTACCTAAAGAGACTTAGTATGGGTGAACTTACATTAGATAGTACTTTAGCTCTGGGTGAATATAGAAGACTAACGGAGCAGGAGTTAAGTGAGATAAGGAGATAGAATGTTACAGGATATAAATGCAGTGTTATTTGATTTAGACGGAACTTTAGTAGATTCCATGTGGATCTGGCGTGATATTGATATTGAATATCTGGCGCGATTTCATCTTACGCTGCCGGATGCTTTACAGAAAGAAATAGAGGGAATGAGCTTTACTGAAACAGCGGTCTATTTTAAGAACCGTTTCGACTTAGAGGACTCGCTGGAACAGATTAAGAACGATTGGAACCGTATGGCGGAGTACAAATATAAACATGAGGTTCCTCTAAAAGAAGGAGCTCTGGAGTTTTTAAAATATCTGAAACAAAATCAGATTCAGACCGGTATCGCTTCTAGCAACTCAAAGGAATTAGTTGAATTAGTAATTAAAAAACATGGGGTATATGATTATTTTAAATCGATTCGTACTTCCTGTGAAGTTGAAAAAGGGAAACCGTCTCCGGATATCTATTTATTAGTATCCAACGACTTAGGAGTTTCTTCAAAACAATGTTTAGTTTTTGAAGATGTGATACAGGGAGTAAAAGCGGGGAAAAATGCAGGTATGAAAGTATGTGCCGTATATGATGATTTTTCAGCGAAAGATACTAAGAAGAAAAAAGAGATAGCAGATTATTACATTAATTCCTTTAAGGAGCTGCTTTAGTAAATGAAATCAATTATTGTTGAACAAAATGACGCAGGTCAGCGTCTGGACAAACTTCTAATGAAGCATCTAAATAAAGCACCGAAAAGCTTTATTTATAAGATGCTTCGAAAAAAGAATATTACTTTGAATGGAAAAAAGGTTGATGGGTCTGAGAAAACAGAACTTCATGACGAGATAAAACTATTCTTATCTGAAGAAACCATTGCAAACTTTAGTGAAACTTTTAGAACTGCTATTGTAGAATGGAATTTTCAAGTGATATATGAGGATAATCATATTCTAATTGTAAACAAACCGGCTGGATTATTATCACAAAAAGCCCAGGCGGAAGATATTTCTTTGGTCGAACAAATCATTTCTTATTTAGTACAGACCGGGAAGATAACGAAGCAGGAACTGCAAACCTTTAAACCTGCTATTTGTAACCGTCTTGACCGTAATACCAGCGGACTAGTGGTAGCTGGCAAAACTTTACTAGGATTACAGACAATGTCCGAATTATTTCGAGACAGAACCCTTAGCAAGTATTATCTGTGTATTGTAAAGGGAAAAATACGAGAGCCTCAGGGAATTTCAGGTTATTTAAGCAAGGACGAGAAAACAAATCAAGTTACCATATCAACAAAATACAGGGAAGGCTGGGAAATGATTAAGACAGAATATCAGCCGATTACTTCCAATGAACAGTTTACCTTATTAAAGGTTAAGCTAATCACAGGTAAGACACATCAGATTCGAGCACACCTAAGTAGTATAGGACATCCAATTATCGGAGATTTAAAATACGGGGATAAGAAAACCAATCAACTGTTACAAACCAAATTTGGATTAAATTATCAACTGTTACATTCTTATCAAGTTATATTTCCTAAGATGAACGATGAATTTACCGTTTTATCAGAGAAAGAATTTACAGCAGAATTACCGCAGCTGTTCCAAACGATAAAAAGCGAGTTATTACAATAACAACAGGGGGAATTGGTATGCCTTCATGGAATTCAAGAGGACTTAGGGGTTCCGCTTTAGAAGAGTTAATTAATCTTACCAATGGAAGATACAGAGAGAAGAAACTGGCTTTAATTCAAAAGGTTCCTACTCCGATTACGCCTATTAACATTGATAAAGAGAATCGACATATTACGTTAGCATATTTTGAAGAAAAAAGTACAGTAGATTATATTGGTGTAGTACAGGGGATTCCTGTCTGTTTTGATGCAAAAGAATGTGCTGTTAATACTTTTTCATTGCAGAATGTTCATGAGCATCAGGTTAATTTTATGAGGGAATTTGAAGAACAGGGAGGCATTGCTTTCCTGTTGATTTATTATTCCAAGAAAAACATATATTATTATTTGCCATTAAGCAAATTAAATGAATTCTGGGAGAGAGCTATGAACGGCGGAAGAAAAAGTTTCCGTTTTGATGAACTTCATCCGGAGAATGAAATTGAGTGCAAAAACAATTTATATATACATTATCTAAAGAATTTGGCTAGTGATATTGAAAGCCGGGAATAAAAATTGTAAAACGATATTCTGCTGTAAACTTGTGGGACGATATTCTTCTGTAAACATGTTGACATATAAAAATGAATAGCATATAATAATTGACATTACTATGGTAGTGAATTATCACGTTACCATGATAAAGCACGGATTACAATTACATGTCATATTATGTAGTTAGAACTTAACCGAAGAATGGAGAATAGTATGAATGAAAAATTATTACATACACCAGAAGGTGTAAGAGATATTTATAACTCTGAATGTGAAAAGAAACTGCAATTGCAAAATAACCTACATCATGTAATGAAATTACATGGTTTTAGTGACATACAAACTCCGTCCTTTGAATTTTTTGATATATTTAGTAAAGAGCGTGGAACGGTTGCTTCCAAGGATATGTATAAATTCTTTGACAGAGAAGGTAATACGCTGGTTTTAAGACCAGATATCACCCCTTCCATCGCTAGATGTGCAGCAAAATATTATAAGGATGAAGAATTACCCATACGTTTGTGCTATGTTGGTAGTACTTTTATCAATAACAGCAGTTATCAGGGCAAATTAAAGGAATCTACCCAGCTTGGAGCGGAACTAATGAATGACGGTTCTACAGATGCGGATGCCGGGATGCTTGCATTAACCATTGAATGTCTGTTACAGGCTGGATTAGAAGAATTTCAGGTGGAGATTGGAGAAGCTGATTTTTTTCGCGGGTTAGTAGAGGAAGCAGGGTTTGACGAAGAGGAAGAAACGCAGCTTCGTATTTTGATTGAGAATAAGAATATGTTTGGTGTTGAAGAGTTGATCTCAAACAAAGATATTAGCAACGAGTTAAAAACAGTGTTTCTAACATTACCGGAACTTTTTGGTTCGCCTGATAAACTTACGTATGCCAAAACACTTACGAAGAATGAAAGAGCTATAAATGCCATTGAACGCTTGGAACAATTATATCATATACTATCCATTTATGGACTAGAGAAGTATATCACATTTGACCTTGGCATGTTAAGTAAATATAACTACTATACCGGAATTATCTTTCGAGCTTACACCTATGGCACTGGTGACACCATAGCAAATGGCGGCCGTTATGATAACCTTGTTGGCCAATTTGGCAAACAGGCGGAAGCCATCGGCTTAGCCATTTTAGTTGACCAGCTTATGCTTGCCTTATCCAGACAAAAGATTGAAATTATTTCAGAAGATAAGAATACACTGATTCTATATGAGAATACACTGAGAGAGCAGGCAATTGTACTGGCTACACATTTTAGGAGCCAGGGAATGAATATTGAATTATTAAATAAATCGGATGATTTAATAGTGGAAAAATATATTGAATATGCAAAGAGAATGAACATTGGTGGAATACTGTATTTTGAAACAAAAGATGTAATCAAGGTAATCAGCTCTGATAGCGGGGAAGTTCAGGAGGCCAGAACCTGCGATTTTATGGCTTAACTTATTTGGTCCATTACGAAAAGATAGGAGTTAAAATATAATATGAGATATTTAACTTTTGCCCTTGCAAAAGGAAGATTAGCAAAACAGACAATGGAATTATTTGAGAAAATCGGTTATACCTGTGAAGAAATGAATGATCCGAAGTCCAGAAAATTAATCTTTGTAAATGAAGAATTAAAGATAAAGATATTTTTGGCAAAAGCCAATGATGTACCTACTTATGTTGAATATGGTGCGGCTGATATCGGTGTAGTTGGTAAAGATACCATATTAGAAGAAGGAAGAAAACTATACGAAGTTATTGATTTAGGCTTTGGCAAATGCAGAATGTGTGTAGCAGGTCCAAAGAGTGCCAAAGAACTACTTCATCATGGAGAATTAATCCGTGTAGCAACCAAGTATCCGAATATTGCAAAGAATTACTTCTATAACAAAAAACATCAGACGGTAGAGATAATTAAATTAAATGGATCCATAGAGTTAGCACCGATTGTAGGATTATCAGAGGTAATTGTAGATATTGTTGAAACCGGTTCTACTTTAAAGGAAAATGGATTGGAAGTATTAGAAGAAATTTTTCCACTATCCGCTCGAATGGTTGTAAACCAGGTAAGCATGAAGATGGAGCATGAAAGAATTACAAAACTGATAAATGACTTAAGAGAAATACTTACAAGTTAAGAGAGGGTGGCGTTATGAGAATCATTAAGTTAGATGCACAATCGAAGAAAAATATTTTAGAGAACTTGTTAAAAAGAAGCCCAAATCAGTACGAGGAATATGCCAAGACGGTAAATGATATTATTGAAGACGTAAAGGAAAGAAGAGACCAGGCCATATTTGATTATACCAGACAATTTGATAAGGCAGAGATTAACGGGAACAATATCCGGGTTACAGAAGCAGAAATCGAAGAAGCATATACTAAAATCGACCCAGCTGTCTTAGACGTAATTCGTAAGGCGGCAGTTAATATCGAAGTATATCACGCAATGCAGAAACAATACAGCTGGTTTGACAGTAAACCAAATGGCAGCTTATTAGGTCAGAAAGTTACTGCAATCGGTGCAATCGGAGTATATGTCCCGGGTGGTAAGGCAGCATATCCGTCATCTGTATTGATGAATGTAATTCCAGCAAAAGTTGCCGGAGTGGAACGTATCGCAATGGTTACCCCTCCGGATAAAGACGGCAAAATATATGAGGGAACACTAGTTGCCGCGAAGGAAGCAGGTGTTACTGAGATTTATAAAGTCGGCGGTGCCCAAGGGATTGCGGCGTTAGCCCACGGTACAGAAAGTATCAGTAAAGTTGATAAAATAGTAGGACCGGGTAATATCTATGTAGCATTAGCCAAAAAGGCTGTATATGGTCATGTTAGTATAGATTCTATTGCAGGTCCAAGTGAAATACTTGTAATCGCTGATGAAACTGCGAATCCTAAGTATGTAGCAGCGGACCTTTTATCTCAGGCAGAACATGACGAGTTGGCTTCTGCAATACTGGTTACAACCAGCAGAGATTTGGCAGAACAAGTTTCTACAGAAGTAGAACGATTTATGTCTGTTTTATCAAGAAAAGAAATTCTTCAGAAATCACTTGATAACTACGGATATCTCCTTGTAGTTGATACATTAGAAGAAGCAGTTGATACTGCCAACGAAATTGCTTCCGAACATTTAGAAATTGTTACAAAAGATCCTTACTATGTTATGACAAAAATTAAGAATGCAGGAGCCATATTCTTAGGAGAATACAGCAGTGAGCCTTTGGGAGATTATTTTGCAGGACCTAACCATGTACTTCCAACAAATGGGACTGCCAAGTTCTTCTCACCCCTTAGTGTTGATGATTTTATTAAAAAATCAAGTATTATTTCATTTTCGAAAGAGGCGTTAGAACCTATCTATAAGGATATCGTAAAATTTGCAACGGCTGAAGGGCTGACCGCTCATGCCAACTCCATAGCAGTACGTTTTGAAGATTTATAAAAGAATAAAATGGGGCTCACCCGCCAGGAGGTTACCAATGAATCGAATTGCTGAAATAGAAAGAAAAACAAAAGAAACTGAGATAAAGATAGAATTAAATCTTGATGGTAATGGCATAGCTCAGATTGAAACAGGCATAGGATTTTTTGATCATATGCTGGACGGTTTTGCAAGACATGGCTTTTTCGATCTTAAAGTGGAAGCATCTGGAGATTTGTATGTTGACGGACACCATACAATTGAAGATACAGGAATCGTTTTGGGTCAGGCAATTAAAACCGCTTTAGGAGATAAAAAAGGAATAAAAAGATATGGTAGTTTTATTCTTCCTATGGATGATGCGCTGGTGCTATGTGCCATCGATTTATCCGGAAGACCGTATTTTGATTATGATGTATCACTGTCTACGGAAAAAGTAGGCTATATGGATACAGAGATGGTGAAGGAATTCTTCTATGCCATCTCTTATACTGCAGGTATGAACCTCCATATTAAGATGTTAAACGGAACCAATAATCATCATATTATTGAAGCAATTTTTAAAGCATTTGCCAAAGCCTTAGATGAAGCTTCCGGGTATGATCAGCGAATTCAGGGAGTACTATCTACGAAAGGGACGATAGATTAGTAAGGGTAATCTTAGGAGGAATAAATGAATGTATAAAAAAATAGTTCCTTATATTAATTGTGAACATGAAGTAGCTGCCAATATTATAAACGAAGCTTCCGGTTATGAATACGGGGGAGCCGATGAAATATATGTCTTTAATTATTCAAAAGATGAAGCTACGATTACTGAGTTTCTTGGAACAGTAAAAGAACTGACGAGACAGATTGATATTCCTATCTATATCGGATGTTATGCAAATCGATTTGAAGATGTGAAAAAAGCCTTCTATACCGGAGCCACTTATGTAGTGATAAAATATTCACTTCTTGAAGATATCAATATAGTAAAGGAAGCTTCCGGCCGATTTGGTAAAGATAAGATAATTTTAGAGTTAGACAACTATAAGGATGCACTTTCTGAATCCTTTCTTACTACCTTGATAGAATTAGGGGTATATGCGATTCTTATTAAGCATTTGGAAATTACAGGTGATTTGCTTGATCACTTAAATCATATAAAAATGCCTGTGCTTATACGTGACAGTTTATCTAGCAATGATATAACTGCACTGATAAAACCGGATAAGGTGGTCGGTCTGTCTACAAATTATTTTAAAGATAAGGACTTAAGAAAGGCTAAGATTTCCTTAAAAGAACAGGGTATTAATGTGAACACTTTTGCAAGTTCCATTGATTTTTCAGAGTTTAAAATAAACAGTGATGGTATGATTCCTGTAGTTGTTCAGGATTACAAATCCAATGAAGTATTAATGTTAGCTTATATGAATGAAGAAGCTTTTCAAAAAACAGTGTCTACCGGAAAAATGACTTATTATAGCAGGAGCAGACAGTCTCTATGGACAAAAGGAGAAACTTCAGGGCATTATCAATATGTAAAATCATTAATGCTTGATTGTGATAATGATACCATTTTAGCGAAAGTGCGCCAAATCGGACCGGCATGTCATACGGGAAGTCAGTCCTGTTTCTTTCAGAATCTTGTTAATAAAGAATATAATGACGCAAATCCGCTAACTGTATTTACGGAAGTATTTAATGTGATATTAGATAGAAAGCAAAATCCAAAGGAGGGCTCCTACACCAATTATCTGTTTGATAAAGGTATAGATAAGATATTAAAAAAATGTGGGGAAGAAGCAACTGAAATTGTAATAGCTGCTAAGAATCCGGAGGCTGAGGAACTAAAGTATGAGATATCCGACTTCTTATATCATATGATGGTTTTAATGGCAGAGTGTAATCTTGACTGGGACGATATTGTAAAAGAACTCTCTCATAGAAAATAATAAGTAATTAATTAGAAAATGGGACTTCAAATCGGTCGAATTGGTAAAGTATTAAAGAATGACAATGTAGATGACAAAGTAGATGACAAAGTAGATGGCAAAGTAGATGACAAATTGGTAAAATATTAAAAAATGACTTGCATTACGATAATAAGAATGATATAATGATTTAATGTAAGCATGATAATGTATCGGAAGGGAGTGGACGAAAGTCCACTCTTTGTATTTGTGTGAAGATATTTGTTTATGCATAAGAATGTTAGGATGAAGCAATCTAAGGATATAATATATAAAGTTAGCTGTATATTAGGGATTCTAAATTCAAAAAATAAAAGAAATGGGTGAAATAATGACAAAAAAAGAAGAATATGAATTGAAAACGGAAAAACTGCTAGAACCTATTATGTTAAGGAATACATTTGAATTGGTAGATGTAGAATACGTAAAAGAGGGTGGAAACTACTTTTTACGTGCGTACATTGATAAGGATGGTGGATTTACTGTAGATGACTGTGAATTAGTAAGCAGAGAACTTAGCGATTTGCTAGATCAGCATGATTTTATACCGGATGCTTATATATTAGAGGTCAGCTCACCTGGACTTGGAAGACAGTTAAAAAAGGATAAAGATTTTGCAAGAAGCATTGAGGATGAAGTTGAAGTTAAATTATATAAAGCAATCAATAAACAAAAAGAGTATATCGGCATCTTAAAAAGTTTTGATAGTGAAAATATAACGATCGAAACCTCGGAAGATACGCTCCTTATAATACCTCGTACCAATATTGCATTAATACGTTTAGCTTTTGATTTTTAATTAATTTTGTTAATAATACCTAGAGGAGGAATAATAGAAAATGAATGGAAATAAAGAGTTAATTGATGCTCTAAATCAAATTGAAAAGGAAAAGGATATTAGTAAGGATATTTTGCTGGAAGCCATGGAGAATTCTTTAGTTGCGGCTTGTAAAAATCATTTTGGAAAAGCAGATAATATAAAGGTAAACATCGATAGAGTAACAGGAGAAGTCACTGTATATGCGGAACGTGAAATCGTAGAAGAAGTTACAGATCCTATTACGCAGATTAGCGTTGTAGAAGCAAAGGTTAAATATCCTAAGAATGATTTAGGCGATATTGTTCATGTGGAAGTAACTCCAAAAAACTTTGGACGTATTGCTGCACAAAAGGCAAAACAGGTAGTTGTGCAAAAAATCAGGGAAGAAGAGAGAAAGGCATTATTTAACCAGTATTTCAGTAAGGAAAGAGATGTTGTTACCGGAATTGTTCAACGTTATGTAGGTAATAATGTAAGTATAAACCTTGGAAAAGTAGATGCTGTATTAACTGAGAGTGAACAGGTAAAAGGGGAACATTTTAGACCAACAGAACGTATCAAACTCTATGTTTTGGAAGTAAAAGATAATACCAAAGGACCTAGAATCACAGTATCTAGAACCCATCCGGAACTTGTTAAGAGATTATTCGAAGCAGAAGTTACGGAAGTTAAAGATGGAACAGTAGAAATTAAAAGTATCGCAAGAGAAGCAGGTTCCAGAACCAAAATGGCGGTTTATACCAATAATAAAGACGTTGATCCCGTTGGTGCATGTGTAGGTTTTAACGGTGCCAGAGTAAATGCAATTGTAAATGAATTACGCGGAGAAAAAATTGATATTATTAGTTGGAATGACGATCCTGCCATCTTAATCGAGAATGCATTAAGTCCGGCAAAAGTTGTATCCGTATATGTGGAACCCAGTGAAAAGAGTGCGCGTGTTATTGTTCCGGATTATCAATTATCTTTAGCAATCGGTAAAGAAGGCCAGAATGCTAGATTAGCAGCTAGATTAACCGGCTATAAGATTGATATTAAAAGTGAATCTCAGGTAGAGGGATATAATAACTACTAGAACAGGAGTAGTGAATATGAGTGTAACCAAAAAAATTCCCCAAAGACAATGCATCGGTTGCGGGGAATTGAAAAATAAAAAAGAAATGATTCGAATCATTAAAACCCCAGAGGACACCATTTTAATAGACACTACCGGTAAGAAAAATGGAAGAGGCGCATACATATGCAATTCATCAGAGTGTCTAAAAAAAGCGATTAAAAACAAAGGATTAGAACGTTCTTTAAAAATGAGTATTCCATCTGAAATCTATGATGAGTTAGAAAAGGAGTTGATTGGACTTGAATCTAGAGAAAGATAGTACCATGCTCCGCCCTATTGTTGAAAAAAAAGTATTTTCTTATATTGGATTAGCAGCTAAAGCAGGTAACCTTGCAAGCGGTGAATTTATGGCGGAAAAGGTCGTAAAAGAGGGCAAAGCAATGTTAGTAATTGTTGCAGAGGATGCGTCAAATAATACCAAAAAGATGTTTTACAATATGTGTACTTACTATAAAGTGCCTATTTACTTTTTTGGAGAAAAAACAAAACTTGGCCACGCAATAGGAAAGGAATTCAGAGCATCTTTGGTTCTTCTTGACAAAGGCTTGGCTGATGCAGTAGAAAAGCAACTTGACACAATTAACAATGACCATTGTATGAATACATACA
>JAQZAX010000151.1 GCA_029239455.1 Anaerocolumna sp. | reverse complement strand
TTATATTTGTAATGGTTGCTAATTCCACATAGGGTAGTTTTTCATAAATATTCTTTAGGGAAGCAATGCTTTCTATGGACAATGGAAGTATTTTAATGATTTCTGTAAAAAACTTCAAAGTAAATTCACCGGCGCGAAACGGTCCAATGGAAATAAAAGGCGAATGTTCCTTTGCGATAGGGAAAACAAGCATGTTATAAAACCCTAAATTGCTTCGAATAATTAAAAATTGCTGATCTTGTCCGAGCGAGATAAGATTGCCTGATTGTTCTGTATGAGCAAAGTTATCCCACATCATATTACGAATTCCATGATCAATTTTAGAAAGATCTGCGTAAGGATACGTAAAAGAATTGCTATCTATATGGAAGGACTCAGATAAAATTTTCTGTAATAGATTAAAGCTTTGTTCTAATTTTTGTTCTTCTGTTTTCAATGCATCACCTCTATTTGCAACAATTTTAATAAATATTAATAGTTTATACAAAAATCGTACTACTATATAAAAGAAAATGCAAGTTATAAAAATATTATTTATATATAATGAAGGCATAATAAGTAAGAAAATTCATCAAGAGAATGTGGTGCAAAATAGTTTATCGAAAAGGAGAAAACAATGAGCAAAAAAATTAATTGGAATAGTTCTTGGCTATTTACCAAGGATGCGGCACTTGTAGAGAATAGCAAAACAGCAATTTCCACAGACAGCTGGGGAAAGATCAACTTACCTCACACATGGAATGGCAAAGATGGTCAGGATGGTGGAAATGATTATTATCGCGCAACCTGTTATTATGCAAAGAAATTGTCAAAGTCTTTATACGAAGGTGCTGAAGAAGTCTATATTGAGTTTGAAGGTGCAAACTCATCTACAGATGTGTATGTAAATGGTAAGCTTGCAGTACATCATGATGGTGGTTACTCAACCTTCCGCGCAAATATCACCAGCTTATTAGAAGAAGAAAATGAGATTATTGTAGCAGTAGATAACGCTCCGAATGATAGAGTATATCCTCAGATGGCGGACTTTACTTTCTATGGTGGTATTTATCGTGAGGTAAATATTATATGTGTTTCAAAAGCACATTTTGATTTAGATTATTTCGGAGGTACCGGTATTATCGTAACTCCTGTAGTAGAAGGAAAAGATGCAAATGTAGATGTTAAGACATATTTTACCGGTCTTGCTGGTTCAGAAACTGTTAAGTACACTGTAAAAGATGGTGAGACTATCGTGGCCCAGGTTGCAGCACCTGCAATAGAAAACATTTCTTTTTCAATCAGAGATGCGCATCTTTGGAATGGTCGCAAGGATCCATTCCTTTATACCTTAGAAGCAGTATTGTGTGACGGTGAAAAGGAACTTGATGCAAGAGAAGTAAAGTTTGGCTGTAGATACTATGAAATTGATCCTGAGAGAGGATTTATCTTAAATGGTAGTGAATATCCTCTTCGTGGCGTATCAAGACATCAGGATAGACCAGAAATCGGTAATGCATTACTTCCTGAGCATCATAAAGAGGATGCAGAGTTCATTTATGAATTGGGTGCTACTACCATTCGTTTGGCACATTATCAGCACAACCAGTATTTTATTGATTTATGTGATGAGATGGGATTTGTGCTTTGGGCAGAAATTCCCTATATCTCACAGCATATGCCAAATGGACGTGAAAATACTATTTCACAGATGAAGGAATTAATCGTTCAGAACTATAATCATCCATCCATTTTTGTTTGGGGACTTTCAAATGAAATCACCATGAAGGGAACAGATGATCCGGATTTACTTGAAAATCATCACATTTTAAATGACTTATGTCATAAAATGGACAAGACTAGATTAACTACCATGGCAATTGTATCTATGTGTGATATGGATAGTGAATATGTTCAGATTCCTGATATTGTTTCATGGAACCATTACTTTGGATGGTATGGCGGAGTTACCTCTATGAATGGTCCTTGGATGGACAACTTCCATGCAAAACATCCAAATATTCCGGTAGGTATGAGTGAGTATGGTTGTGAAGCACTTAACTGGCATAACTCAAATCCTGAGCAGGGTGACTATTCAGAGGAGTATCAGGCATTCTATCATGAAGAATTAATTAAGCAATTATTTACAAGATCTTATATTTGGGCAACTCATGTATGGAATATGTATGATTTTGCTGCAGACTCTCGCACAGAAGGTGGCGAAGATGGTATGAACCATAAGGGGCTTATGACATTTGACCGTAAATATAAGAAGGATTCTTTCTATGCATATAAGGCATGGTTATCAGAAGATCCATTTGTTCATATCTGCGGAAAAAGATATGTGGATCGTGTAGAAGATGTTACTAAAGTAACTATATATTCTAATTTACCGGAGGTTGAGTTGTTTGCAAATGGTGTAAGCCTTGGAAAACAGACCAATGACATTCACTTTTTCTACTTTGATGTTCCAAATGCAGGAACTACTGAGCTTGTAGCAAAAGCAGGAGAACTTAAAGATACTTCAAAGATTGTTAAAGTAGAAGAATATAATAATGATTATCGTATGGTAGAGTCTGGCGATGTACTTAACTGGTTTGAAATAACAGAAGTAGAGGGATATTTCTCTATTAATGATAAGATGAGCGATCTAATTACAAATGAAGGAGGAAGAAATATGATAATGACCGCCATATCTCAGGCTATGAAAGGTCAGAAGACCTTGGCCGATCCTACGCAGATGATTGCTGGTCCTGAAATGATGAGTTTTCTTGGTGGCTTTACCATTAAGCGATTGCTTGGCATGATGGGAGCTATGGGGGCTAAACCTATGACTAAGGAGCAAATGCTGGCATTTAATACTGCACTAAACCAGATTAGAAAATAATTTAGATAAACGAACTAAAAGAGTGAATATCTATGCGAGCATAAATAAAAAATGTGGAGGGATTAATTATGGATACAAAAAAGAAAAGCTCCTTTGGTATTAGTGACAGTGTTGCGTATGCAGCAGGCGATTTTGGTTGTAACATGAGTTTTGCACTGAAATCATCACTTATTATTTTCTGGACCCAGTTTATGGGGATGGGTTCTGAGCTCTATGCGTTACTGCTAATTATTGTTCAAATATGGGATGGTATCAATGATCCACTTATTGGAACGATTATTGACTCGGACAGACGTAAATATAAGCGCAATAAGTTCTTATCTTACATATGGTTTGGTTCTATTGGACTTATTATTGCTGGAGCACTTTGCTTTGTACCAATTCCTAATGCTCCCATGGTAGTTAAGATTATCGTATTCATCTGTGGATATGTTATTTGGGATGCATTTTATACTATAGCAAACGTTCCTTATGGTTCTTTATTATCACTTATTTCAGTGAACCCTGGTGACAGAGCTTCTTTATCAGCATGGCGTTCAGTTGGTTCTATGATTGGGAATATGGTTCCAATGATGATTTTGCCTTTCATCATTTATAATAAAACTAATAATATAATAGGAGAGAGAGTATTTATTGCAGCACTTATTATGGGTATTCTTGGATTTGTTGCATTCCAATTCATGATTCGCAACACGCAGGTTCGTGTTGAGGCAGATGTAAACTATAATAAAGAAACTCCTAAGTTTAATATTGCTAAGGCAATGAGCAATTTCTTGAAGAATAGACCTGCAGTAGGTGCAACTCTTGCAGCAATGGGTATGTTTCTTGGTATGCAGGCTGGTACAGCAGCAGTAACCGTACTTATTCAGTCATACTTTAAAAATGTACAGATTTCTGGGATTATTCAAGTGTTCTCGATGTTACCTATTATTTTATTTACTCCATTTGCGCGTAAGATGGTATTGAAGTATGGTAAAAAGGAATTGTGTGTATTTGGTTCTATTTGTAGTGTTATAGCGTGTGTAGCAATGTTTATATTGCCAATTTCTCCAGATGGAAAAGGTATTGCTGTTTATGTAATCTGCCAACTTATTAACAGCCTTGGTATTGGTATATATTCAACCGTTTCATGGTCACTTATGGGTGATGCAATTGACTATAATGAGTGGAAGAACGGTACCCGTGAAGAAGGAACGGTATATTCATTACATTCCTTCTTCCGTAAGCTTGCACAGGGCTTTGGTCCTTCACTTGTATTAATCGTTATGGCAGCTTTGGGTTATATGGAAGCTGACAAGGGAAATCAGTTATGGGAAGTAGCAATGAAGATGCGTTACTTAGTTCCATCGCTTTATCTTTTAAGTGCAGTTATGATGGTTGTAGGTTTAGCATTTATTTATAATTTAAATAAAGCCACATTAGAGAAAATGAACAAGGAATTAGGCAGATAATTTTATAATCGGGAGGTCGGCTAACCATTAGTAGATTAGTCGATCTCCCACACCGCACGTACGCAAGGTTATCTAACAATTAATTGTGAAATGTAATTATTCAAGTCAAAATAAAATTTTATTCTCTATAATAAAATTCTATCAAAATAATATTTATTCAGCCAATTATCCCCTTGATAATTGGCTGAATCTCTTTAATAATACTGTAACAGTCAATATATATGTGCATTAAATTATAAGTAATAAAAATAGAAGCTGCTTCAGCATTTACCGAGGCCAACCCTTTTCGAAAAAATATCTATATCCCATAGTGCTTTTTATAGTTCTAAAAGGTTGTTATACAATACACCGCCGTTTTTTAAAGATTGAATTATGAGCAAGTGTGTTCCTTAAACCTCATCTGATATAAATTCTGCACCCAGCAAATTTCTCGTATTGAATGAGTAGAGGCTCAGAATCTTTATTAGGGATCAGATACTCTTTATCAATCTGCTTATATTAATTGTAATGTTCTTAGAATAAGAACCCAAAGGAATATTGTCAAGATAC
>JAQZAX010000150.1 GCA_029239455.1 Anaerocolumna sp. | reverse complement strand
GAGTGGGAAAATCCATTAGAATTATTGATTACACCCACTAACATATTATCTAAATTAAAAAATCATACCATTAAGAGAGAAGTTCCCTTATGCTATGATTCTTTGATACAACAATATTAAATTTGATATACGCTAAAACGCACCTAATCTAAGGATTTATAGATATAATAATTGTGTCCTACTTATATTCCTAACCCAGAGTATTATCTAAAAACATCATGATGACAAATCCAACGAGCAGAGCATGTGTTGCGAGTTTAGAGTGTCCTTCATGATTTTGTGTCTCAGGTATAATTTCATGGCTTATTACAAATAGCATTGCCCCTGCTGCAAATGCTAAAGCAAATGGTAAAATCGGTTTAGATATCTGTACCAGTCCAACGCCTAAAAGCCCTCCTATGGGTTCTACTAAACCTGTACATAAGGCTACGAGAAACGCTCTCTTTTTTGAAAAATTCTCCCTTACTAACGGTAATGCAACAGCCAGCCCTTCCGGTATATTTTGCAGGCCAATTCCGATGGCTATACTTAGACCATTTAAGATATCTCCATCTCCAAATCCAACGCCTACTGCCAATCCTTCCGGAAAGTTGTGGATGGTTATGGCAAGAATAAATAGCCATACTTTTCTTAGCTTGGAGTTAAAGAGCATACTCGACACGGTGTTCGTAGTTCCATTTCCGTCCTGGGGGTTTTCTCCAATCGCATTTGTTAACAGGTTCGTATCAGGAAATCGCTTATCTACGAAATCTATAAAGAATCCACCACATAATATTCCTAATACCGTGATTGCAGAGCCTGAAACTCCGCCACCACCCTTTTCAATTGCCGGAATTATCAAGCTAAATGATGTTGCAGCTAACATAACTCCTGCAGCTAAGCCCAACATCAAGTCTAATGTTTTCTTCGATATATTACTCGTAAAAAAAATAGGTATGGAACCTGCCGCAGTAGCTAATCCCGCTATCATACTTGACACTATGCCTAATAATACCAAGTTGTATTGAGACAAAAACTCAATCATATCTCGCCTCGTTTTTTTAGTCACTCCTATAGTATGCGGGTGAGATGGAAATGTGATTTTAAGGTTTCATCAAATCTTAAACCTTTTAATAATGGATTGTAAATTCTGTGCCAGTTCTGATAATCCTTCACTTGATGCAGATATCTCCTCAACAGATGCAGATTGTTCTTCCATAGAGGCTGACATTTGTTGAGTCGCTGCAGAGTTTTCTTCTGCAATTGCAGAAAGATTTTCCAAAGTATTCATTATTTCACTCTTTAAATTCTCCATTTCATTTCCAGATTTATTTAAGTGTTTCACTACTCGTTCTGCATCATTCATGGACTCTGTAATTGCCATATATTTATCTTTGGTTTTAACTACACTTTCTGTCTGTTTATTCGTAATGGAAGATACTCTTTCTATGGTATTTACCGCACTTTTTGAGTTGGCTTGTAATTCTTTAACTATTTTATCTATATCGTTAGTAGACGTAGAGGATTGCTCTGCTAATTTCCTGATTTCTTCTGCGACAACTGCAAATCCTTTACCTGCATCTCCTGCTCTTGCAGCTTCAATTGCTGCATTTAATGCTAATAGATTGGTTTGTTGTGCTATAGAAGCTATGACATTACTTGCTTCTCCAATCTTATTAGAACTTAGATTTGTTTTTAATATAACATCATATATTTCTTTTGATGCCTCATTATTTTCCGCTGTAATTTCTGATAGGTTCCCGATGACATCTAATCCTTCGCTTACAGCCTCTGATACTTTATTGGTAACCGTATTCAATTCTTTCACAAATTCTTGATTAGTTTCAATGGTCATACCCAATTTGCCTGCTTTTTCAACACCATCTTCAATGTCTTTTGCTTGATTAGCGGCACCATTTGCAATGTCCTCCACTGTTTGAGAGACTTCTTGCGCAGTAGTTGCCGATTGTTGAGTGGAAGCTGTTAGTTCCTCTGACGCCGCAGCTACCTGGTCTGATGTATCATTTACTTCTCCAATAATCTTTCTAAGACTATCAATAATCTCCTGCAATGCTCTTGATAATACTCCAAGTTCATCCTTTTTCTTAATGAACTTCTCTGGCATATCTTCTGTAATATCTAGATTTGATATTTTTTCTGATTGCTTAACTATTCTTATAATTGGTCTTGCAATAGAATTACCAATTAAATATGTAATAATAATACTAATCAGTAATGTAACTACCATAACAATTAAAATTTCATTAACCGTTGATGTTACAGCAGCCAACACTTCCTTTTCATCTGCTGTAATAATAAAGATCCATTCCGTTCCTTTAATAGGCGCATACCCTGCATATAAATCTTTTCCATCAAATGAATATGTACTTACACCCTCTTTTTCCTCTAATACTTTTTCAAACAGGGATGCTAATGAGGTTAAACTTTTTTCAGTTTTTGCTTCTTCAATTGGTGAAAATTGATTTATTACTTTTTCACGATCTGGATGTGCAACTACCGTTCCGTTTTTGTTAATAATATAACCATATCCATTCTCCCCAAAACCAACATCATCCGTAATTTGACTTAAGGCATCTCCTTCTCTTCGTCCAATTAATACCCCTACGATACTCCCATTTCGCTCAATTGGAGTAGCATACATCAAAACAGCCTCATTTGTCACTCTGCTTATCAATACATCAGATATAATGGTTTCCCCATTGAAAGCTTTTTTAATATATTCTCTATCGCCTAATTCACTGGTTGTTCCATCAGAATAACGGGCTGTCCCATCAGGCGTTACAACTGCGATATCAAGAAAATTGGTATTCTTAAGTTGACTTTGTAAAATCGGCTGCTGTATTTGCCAATCCATACTTTGAATATCATTACTTACTGCCAGCATTTCTAAGGTACGCGTTTGTGTTTCCATTCTGCTCTCTGTTAAAGTGGCTGCATCAATTGACATAGAGCTTAGAGTTTTTTCCGCTTCGCCCGTAAGAGACTCACTTGCTCTTTGTAAAGAAATCCCGCCCAGAGCAATCAATGCTACAAATACTAAACCTGTAAAATTTAAAATTAATTTTGTGCGAATACTCCTTGTTTTTGTAATTCCTTTTCTCATAACCTTTCCCATTCCTATTTCCTCCATGTTATTTCCTATAATACAAAATGGTTGAATAGCCTATGATACAAATATCCGATAACTTCCTGGCCCCATGGTTTTGTATCCTTGGTTTTTGATATACATAGTATAGTAAAATATACCTATATGCAACATATTTATTGCTGAAACATATATTTTCTACACTATTATATATATTTTCACTTTTCTTTCCCTAAAAGGATACGGAATACCTAACACTTCCAGCAATTGCCTTTGATTAATCTTAATTGTTTATAATTTGCCAACCTTAATTAATTAAAAATTGATACCTTTATCTATAATTTGCTTTAATATCTCACTTAAAATCCTATCTAAATTCAAATTATTAAAAAGAGCAGGAGAAAATCAAGCTATATACATAATTTCTCCTGCTCCCAACAATTATTTTACTCAAGCAATCAAATTTAAGTTTTCTGATAAAATTAATTTCACCAATTGCTCCATGAGACGTATTACCTCCTCACAGGATATTTTCAGTTATCAGACTCCAGTAAGGTGCATGTTCATAAAGCTTAACACTTCATGCATCTCTCTGATTACTCTATCTACGTCATACTCAAGGCTGATAAATTCCTCTGACCTTCCCGTACCATTATAGTTTAACTTGTCAAAAAATTGCAAACCGTATCCTTTACCTTGGATAAGTTGAAGTCAGAATTATTAATTAATAATTTTTTGTATGGATAATACTCAAATACTTCATCCTCTATGGATTGCCTATTCTTTAGGTACTTTATTACTCCCTCCACTCCTGATAACCCATTTTCATTTCCATATTCTGAGTTACATATGTAATCAACAATAAATTTTCCCCATTTTTCTGGTCTTGAATTAAATACTCTGTTAAAGGTTGTTTCAACATTATCCTGTTTTAAGTAAATTAATATAGGATTAAGACTTCCAATAATTTTAAATAAGTCTTTATAGAACTCATGTATCACAGTACTGTCCTCATTTAGCAGTAATAGAAAGGCATTTACAGGGTTTTGAATAAAACTGCAATCAAATATACCAATATTACTATTGTCAGCAGTTTCACCTACATATTCGCTCCATTTCTGATAATTTAATTGTTTATACGTATTTAAGCTTTTTAACTTATCGTGAGTAAACCATACTTCATCATCAACAACAATGGGGTGATTTTCAGTCCACTCAAAATAGGGTATGTTGTTTTCTCCGATTCTACTTAGTTCATTTGATATAAAGTCCGTAATTGTACTTTTCCCTGAACCTGGGATACCTTCAATAAAAATTAACTTTGTATCAATCATAATTCCTCCATAATGAGATTTTAATAAATATTATTCCTATAGCCCTATCATTTCATTCACGGCTTGTGCCCAATACTTTTCGGGGATATCAGGCCATACACACTCACCAGTTTCTTCTCTACATAATTCCATAGTTCTTAATAAGATTTCACTATGAGACGTATTACTTCCTTTCAGAATGTTTTCAGATATAAGGCTCCAATAAGGTGCATGTTCATACAACTTAACATCATGCATATCTCTGATTACTCTATCAATATCATACTCCAGACTCATAAACTCTTCTGACCATATATCACCATTTTCATGCAATATCAAAAACTGCGTCTTTCCTCCACTAAAAAAAGGTATCCCAACAGCCCCTGGGTTTAGAACACATTTCTTGTTATGTACAATCTTCTTTTGTATATGGGTATGACCGCATACGATGATGGATGTTTTCACACTGTTCATGATTTTGATAGTCTTATCATCATCTGGTAACATTTTTTCATTTACCTTACCAGGTGAACCATGACAAATCGT
>JAQZAX010000019.1 GCA_029239455.1 Anaerocolumna sp. | reverse complement strand
TAATCAAGGAAGAAAGCTATATCTATTTCATCAAAAGCAGCATTTAGCATATTCTATGGCGAGCAAATAGAAGGGTTTGAAAAGCTATATGGCATACAGCAGTTGGATGACACAGAGCCTTGGTATACAATAAAAGCTCAAGAAAGATGGAACACAAAATGGACTGTATATTGGTATAATAATGAAGCATTTGCTAGTCTTAAGCATGTATTTAATAAAGTTGAGATTGATGGAAATTATGAAGTAGAGTATATACTGACTGATGAGTTTTGGGATAAGACATAAACAGACATTCTTTCTACATATTCTGAAGTACCTAGTATTATTTCGAATACATAGGAAATCATTTCTTTGTATATCTAAATAATATAAAAAGGTAAGGTTGACACGATATAATAACACATATATAATTAACTCAATAACAAACGAAAGGACGCTGCATATGAATTGATAAGTGACAATCTATATCAAAAAATCATTCAAATATATCAAGAAACTGACGCTGTGAAAGAAACAGCTAAAAAATTGGGTACATATCCAATTAAAGTACGACGAGTCCTTATTACTGAAGGCTTATGGCACAGCAATACAAGTGTGCAGATATGTTCTCTATATGCAAGTGGATTATCAGTTGCTGAAATTGCAAAACAACTTTTCATTTCTGAAAAGAATGTGCAGTCTTATCTTCCATATAGCAGAGGGCAGTATGGCGGAGACAATCGAAGTGGGGAAGCAGTGCGAAGTGAAGGATACCGCGGACGAATGAAGGTTGCTGAAAATTCGCAGATAAAAAAGAAAAATCAAATTAGTTATAATCATCTAAATCCAGATAAAGAAATGGAGAATAATCGAATGGATAAATTAGATATATTAAAAGAACGTACCAGACAGTTGGCAGGAGAACGACCAATCCCTTATGCTATAAGACTTCATTTAGAGCTAAACATGGAAGACAAAGCATTAGGAGCAAATAAAATTGGGTTACTTGCTCAATATGGTAAAATGATAAACTATATATCAAGAGATATCATTGTGCCAGGAGATATTACGCTGCATGCACTTCATTATGTAATTAACAGAGCTTTTGGATGGCAGAATAGTCATTTGCACAGTTTTCATCCATATGAAGAAGATTATAATAAGATGCTTAAATCAGGTAAGCTTACAGAGTGGGCAAAACTTGCTGGAATGTATTTCCGCTTTCCATGTGAAGATTATGATGATATTTATTGGGATGATGATTATGAGACTGGAATTAGTGTGAAAAATTGGCTGAGGATAAAATATACGGGTCCATATTATTATGGTGGAACAAGAGAATATTTCTATAGATGCCAGCAGGATATAAAAGAATTATATGAGTGGCAGCCAACTTTGGAAGTTAGAAAATCATTTACAGAATGGTTTGATGAATGTAGAGAATTAGAAAAGAAAACAGGAAATAAGGATGCCAAGGCAGATATGACAAAACGTATCGCACCAATTACAGATGTGACAGTGAAAGAACTTGCAGACAGTATATCGTTTGAAGGTGGATTTGATGAATTAATCGAGAGACTTCCGCTATATGACATTTTACTTATGCCAGGTATGGCACAAAACTTTGAGTTATGGGATTTTTCTAATAAAAAGATACTAAAGACTTCTGAACAAGATAATATGTGTCTTGCTCCGGTTACAACACCGATCTTAAACGCAATTCGTTATTGGTACGATTACGGTGATGACTGGAATGTGAAGATTACTGCAACAGTTTGTTATGAATCAAAGAAAAAGTATGAAGCATCTGGAAATCCAACAGAACCAATTGAAGAACATCGACCAATATGCGTAGAAGTAGACGCATTACCAGTGTGTGATGATGTTGGTGGTATTTATGGATACTGCAATATGCTTGAAGTACTTCATGGAGACGATCCAGAGGAAAAAGAATCAATGAAAAACTGGGCAAGATCCATGGGGTGGACCGGTAGGAAGATTAATCCTAATAATATTTTATAGCTGAAATTACGAGATAAGGATTAGTTGGGAATTCTATCTTACAGAAAAGGTGAGAGTGACCAGAAGAATGAGCATCTCCTGGTCAAGTATTCAGTCATCTCTCAAAATGAATTATTACCAACCCCATATGCTTCTAAATCCCCTTTTACTGAACTTTAAAGTTGAGGAAGATCGAGATAAAATACCTGGATACATTCTTGTGACAGCATAAAAAGGGTTATCAACCATATCAAAAGAGCATTATCTTAGACGGTTCAAATGGCGCATTATTCTTATTATGCAACGTGTTAGTAAAATTGATCTGGAAGTGGTAAATGATGCTCTCTATGCCCATCGATTATGGAATGACAGTGATAACTCTGATATTGCACACCCAAATGATGCAGCATATCTCGTTTGTGACTCCATACCAAGGGACAAATGGATCAAATTTGACGTTGTCCAAATTACTGTTGACAACCCAGATATTATTATGGAATAATTTCAGTTGTAAAACAGTTCAGTTTAGAATGGTTCATATAGGCAGGAGGGTCCCTTTGAAAAACTTTTCCATAAAAAGAAGAATTTTATTTATACTGATGGGATTGATAATCCCATTAATTATTTTTATTATTGTTTTCAATTTATATACAGTTAAAATTTTTAATAAAAAGGTTTCAGAGGCAATAGACAACACTTTGTATCTCCAATGCAAAAACTTGGAAAATACATTGAAAATGGTTGAGAACTCCATGGCAGGGATCATAATCGATAACGAATATTTTGCTGGATTACGTAATAAGAATATATCAGAATTGGATAGATATACAAATGCATATGAGGTTATGAAAACAGAAAAAACCGTGATGCAGACTTATTCGAACATAGCTGCCTGTGCTTTAATCAGTAGCACCACGAATGTAAATCAGATTGCATATAATATAAATTACAATTTTGATGATATTGATCAGCAAATACCTGAATTTTTAGGTTCCTTGATGAAGGATAGTAGTAACAACTATCGGCATAAATGGTTCCCTGCCATGATTGGGGACAGAGGATACCTGTTCCGAATCATGGGCAGTAAAGATACCTGGATTATATATGTCATTAATCTAAAGAATATCATACTGTTTCAGGATAATCTGAAATCAGACAATACTGCCATAACAATTTTTTTTGACCGGGATAATATTTATACTAGGTCGGATATTATCAATACAAATAATATAGAACTTAAATATAGTGACAATTACTATTTTACTGGCAAGGATAGGAAGTATATGGTATGCGAATCATCCGTAAATAGAAGTAATATAAAAATCGCATATTTGACTCCTTATAATGGTCTGTTTGTAAACTTGAGCGGCAACCAACTAATGTTTTTCATTATATCATTATTAACCGTCCTATTGATTCCCTCAGGATATATTATGTTAAAGCGTATGTTTTTCAGTCCAATTAACCGTCTGGTCAGATCTATGGAGGATATCGGGAATGGGCAATATAATGCAGAGAAATCCACTGCGTACCGGGAAATCGAATTCCGGAAAGTAGATGAAACCTTATTGAATACCCTGGAAGAAATCAGGAAATTAAAAATAGCATCCTATGAAAAGGAGTTAAAATATAAAGGTATCATGCTTCAGTATTTTCAAATTCAGATTCGTCCGCATTTTTACCTGAACTGCCTGAAAAATATTTATGGAATGGTTGAAGAAAAGAATTATGAAAATATACAGAAACTGATTTTGTATTTATCCAAGCATCTTCGTTACATGCTGCAGGAAAACAGTAATATTGTAACAATTGAAGAGGAACTTCAATATGTAAAGAATTATATTGAAATTCAGCAGATCAGTATGAAATATCCTCCTGATTGTACCATTGATGTTGAAACAAACACGATTCATGAGCTTATTCCGCCGGTTTCCATCCTGTCCTTTGTGGAAAACTCAGTAAAATACAGTACTGCTCAATCCGAAAATCTGCAGATTAAAATAAAAATTCAATTCTTAATAAATGAAGATGAAGAACTAATATATATAAGAATATCAGATAACGGCTGCGGTTTTACAGAGGAGAATCTTCAGAAATATAATTTTATCGATAATGAGACGATTTCAGATGAGCGTATTGGGATATATAATGTAATTCAAAGGTTTCAATTATATTTTGGTAAAGAGAATGTTGGCTTTGCTTTTTCTAATGATCATGGTGCGGTTGTTGAAATTTACATAGAGAGGGTGCAGGCAAATGAAAATTTTGATAGTTGATGACCAGACGAGTGTTGTCAATGGTCTGGTGAAGGGTATCACCTGGGATGGAATTGGTATACAGGAGGTGTATCCTGCTTACAATGCATATGAAGCCAAGCAGATTTTATTAAATAAAGATATTGATATCCTGATCTGTGATATTGAAATGCCAAGGGAAAATGGCTTGGTATTATTAAAATGGATCCGAGATCAGGGAATGGACGTAGAATGTATTTTTTTAACGGCTCATGCCCAATTTGATTATGCTCAGGAAGCGATTAAAATGGGTAGCTTTGATTATATCTTGCAGCCAGCACCATATGAGAATATTAAAGCTGCAGTCTGTAAAGCGATTCATAAGGTTATTGAAAAACAAAACCAGAAGGAAAAAAGCTTGTATGGAGAATTGTATCTGAGTCAAAAAGAAATTATTAAGGATAAAGTAATTACGGATATGATTGAAGGCAGAATGACAGATGAAAAATATCAATCCTTTTATCAAGCCGGAAATCTGCCGCAATGGAACCAGAAATGCTATCAGGCTTTAATTCAGATATTTCATATGGATATTTCCATTAATCAGTTTGGAGAAGAACTGCTTCATTTTGTTATTTTAAATGTCGGTACGGAATTATTTTCATCCTATGAACAGGAGATTATTTTAACAGTACGTGAAAATATGAATTATTTATTAACCATATATGGGGAAAATAATTATTTAATGGATTACTTTGGAGTCATAAGACAATTAGAAATGATGAAGATGGTTCTTGAGAAATATTTAAATGGCCGTATGGCAATTTATGTCGGGGAAGCTGTTACTCCTTCTGGGATAAGAGAGCAATTTAACCAGTTAAATAATATGAAAACGGAAAATTTAGCATTTAATAATCAGATATTTCTGATAAATGAAGAAAAAGGGAATCATAAGGCAAGATTCTCTGATTATCATCTGCCGCAGCTGGATCGATGGATAAAATACCTGAAGCAGAATTTATGCAATACGGTTCGAACAGAAGCTTATGATTATCTAAATCAACTGGCAGAGCAAAAAAAGTTGACTCAGGATATGCTTATGTTGTTTCATATGGATATGATACGGATGTTGTATGCAATTCTTGAGGATAATCATGTAGAGCCGCAGGAAATTTTTGCAAAATATCACTCCAAGGAAATCTATTTAAAAGCAACACAGTCTCTGAAAAATATGAAGGTCTTTGTTGATTCTATTATTCGGATTGCCGAGGATGGCCAGAAGAATTATTATGAATCCTTCGATAAGGTAGATACAATAAAACGATATATCAATGAAAATATTGAGAAAAATATTAAGAGGTCAGATATTGCAGAGTATCTCCATATGAATGTTGATTATCTGAACAGGGTATTTAAAAAACAAACCGGTATGGCTTTAAGTGAATATATTATCATGGAAAAGCTGAATGCTGCAAGGCAGCTAATCAAGACCACGATGCTGCCGATCAGCTTTATTGCGGCACGGGCCGGATTCAGTAATTTTTCACATTTTTCAAAAGCGTATAAAAAGGTTTTTGATATCTCTCCCTCGGAGGAGAGAAAAGAAAATAAAGCAGATTGACCGAAATATTGAGCGTGGTTTCGTAACGATCCAGTTAACGATTCCGCGCTTTATTATTTTAGATAATTGAGAATTCCCTTAATAGAATGAGAAATGATGATTGATCATAATAAATGTCGTAATTAGCAAAGAAGCAGTCGCTGATAGAAAAATGATTGCATTAAGGGATAAGTTACCAGTTACAGGAAGTCTGTTTGATACATATGGAAGTCGTTACAGGGGTGGAGATGAAAAATAAAGAGAGTATATAATATTATCAGCAGGAAATTGTAAATCATATTCCTGTAATATAAGAAGGAGAGAGGATTTATTATGAAAAAAAGAATTATCGCACTATTAGTTACCGGATGCATGTTATTGGCTTCCTTGTCTGGTTGCAGCAGTAAAACCACTGAAACAGATCAAAGTGAACCGGAACAATCAGGAAGTACAGAAACTTCCGCACCGGCAGTCACAGAGGCTGCTTCCGGTTACGATTTTTCAGACAGGGATTTTACTACACTGAAGGTTCTGATGTTTGGTGATTCAACCTCCGATCAGGCAAAGGCAGTGTCCGAGGCTTTAAGTAAAATTACGAAGGAAAAATTAAATTGTGATGTAGATATTACTTTTGTTGGCTTTGGTTCTTATGCAACTCAGTTAAACCTTATGTTATCATCGGGCGAGCAGCTGGATTTATTTTCTCCTTTTACCTTAGGAGCAGGAACACTTGCCAATGCTGGACAGATTTTACCTATGGATGACCTTCTTGCCACCTACGGCAAGGATACTTTAAATGCAGTATCCCAGGAGGACTGGCAGTGTGCCAAGATTAACGGACAAATTTTTGGAGTTCCCTGTAATAAGGATAAGGCCTATAACCTGAGTTTCACCATGAGAAAGGATGTATTGGATGAACTTGGGGTCAGTGTAGACAGCCTGACGAGCTTTGACGATTTACATGATCTGCTTGAAAAGGTGAAGGAAGCGCATCCGGAAATGTATCCGGTGATTTCGAATTACGGCGGAACCTTCAGTTATCTTCCAGTAGATTCCCTTGGCGGTGGAGATGCAGTATTACTGGATCCCTATAACAGCGATTCCTTAAAGGTAGAAAATTTTATTGCCTCTGATTATTTTAAAAATCTCTGCGAGACAATGTATAGCTGGGCAAAGGAAGGCTTGATCATGCCGGATGCATCCACAAATTCCGAAGGATACTCTTCCTTGATCGGTTCAGGAAAAGGATTTGGTTATTTTATTCATACAAAACAGAAGGATTCAGGCTATAATTCAGGAGCTACAAGTGAAAATGGAACTGATATGGAAAGCTGGATTTATAAAGAGGCAATTTCGGTGACAAATGCTGTAGCATTGGTGTGGAGTGTTCCTACGACTTCTGTAGATCCGGATAGAGCAATGGCATTGTTGGACTTAATGTATAATGATCCAGAGGTATCCAATCTATGTATATATGGTGTGGAAGGCGTACATTATCAGGTAATTGACAAGGATAATGGTATCATAGATTATCCGGAGGGAGTAACAGCTTCCACAGTTGGATATACAAGCAGTGTTGCATGGGGCTGGCCCAATGAGCAGATAGCCTATATATGGAATGGAAACAGTGCAACAGCCTGGAAAGACCTGAATTCATTTAACGCTTCTGCAAAGCAATCTCCTGCAAAAGGCTTTACCTTTGATAATTCCAGCGTAATCAATGAGGCTACTGCATGTAACAATGTAGATAGTAAATACTATAATGCACTGTTAGGCGGACAACTTGATCCGGAGGTAGCAATTCCGAAGTATCTTCAGGAATTAAAGGATAACGGAATTGATACAATCATCGCGGAAAAGCAGAAACAGCTGGATGCATGGGCAGAAAGCAATAAATAATTAAAATGTAATTAAGTCCAGGGAAAGAGCATAAGGTTATGCTCTTTCCTGATATTAAGGAAATGAGGTCTTTATGGTTCGTAAGCTGAAGAAAAAATACTATAGATATTTACCGCTTTATATAATGATGATACCCGGATTAACTTATCTTATTATTAATAACTATATTCCGATGGCGGGTATTATAATAGCGTTTAAGCAAATCAATTATCGTCTGGGTATTTTAAAAAGTCCCTTCATTGGTTTGAAAAATTTTAAGTTCCTGTTCCAGAGCAGTGATGCTTTTGTAATTACAAGGAATACAATCAGCTACAATCTTGTATTTCTAATATTAACCCCGGCAGTTGCGATTATGGTGGCAATCCTTCTGAATGAAATTAAAAATAAAAGGGCAAAGAAAACATATCAAACGATTATTTTAATGCCATATCTAATTTCCATTATCGTAGTAAGCTATCTCGTTTATGCGCTGCTTGCTTCCGATACCGGTTATATAAATAATTCCATATTAGAAGCATTGGGAAAGGAAGGAATCAGCTGGTATTCCAATGCAAAATATTGGCCATTCATTATAGTGATCGTAGCCTTGTGGAAGGGCTTCGGATATCAAACAATTATTTATTTTGCAACAATTGTAGGCATTGACAGTACTTATTATGAAGCTGCTGCCATCGATGGAGCAACTAGAGGGCAGAGAATCCTTCATGTTACGCTGCCGGCTCTTAAATCAACGATTATTACATTAACTTTATTAGGTATCGGACGTATATTCTATTCGGATTTCGGTTTGTTTTACCAGGTTCCATTAAATTCTGGTCCGTTGATGGATGTGACAAACACCATTGATACCTATGTATATCGCGGATTGCTGCAAAGCAATAATATAGGCATGGCCTCTGCAGCAGGTGTATATCAGTCATTGGTGGGTTTTGCTTTGGTATTAACTGCTAATCTTGTTGTATCTAAGATCAGCAAGGATGACGCTTTATTTTAAGGGAAAGGGGAGAGAAAAATGGTTGATAATAATAAGAAATTTAAAATGGTCTCCCATATTATTATGGTATTCCTATGCTTGTGCTGTATTCTTCCGTTTTTATTGCTGATATCTTCGTCAGTGACTGAAGAATCGACGCTGATTAAAGAGGGATATTCTTTCCTTCCAAAAAAATTGGATTTCAGTGCATATATTTATTTGTTAACACGTTCCAGTGCATTAGTCAGGGGGTATATGATAACAATCGGTGTTACGGTTGTGGGTACAGTTGCGAACCTGACCCTGACAACTCTTTTTGCCTATCCGTTGTCGAGAAAAGATTTGCCACACAGAAATATTATAGCTTTTTTTATATTCTTTACTATGCTGTTCAACGGAGGTCTTGTTCCTTCCTATATTATGTGGTCAAAATATCTGCACATTAATAATACTTATGCAGCGCTTATTTTACCGAATCTTTTGATGCAAGGCTTTTTTGTTATTATGATGAGAACCTTTTTTACCGCGAATATTCCGGATGCTGTTATTGAGGCAGCTAGAATTGATGGAGCCGGAGAAGCTTATATTTTACGGAAAGTAGTACTGCCTATGTCAAAACCGATACTTGCTACATTAATCATGATGGTAGGACTAATGTATTGGAATGATTGGACGAATGGACTTTATTATATAAATAAGGATAAATATTTCAGTGTCCAGGTTTTATTAAACAGAATGCTTTCTGATGTACAATTTTTAAAAACTTCAAGCTCTGTAAGCCAGATAGGAAATTTAGCTCAGAATTTACCTTCAACAGGAATCAAAATGGCAGTCGCTGTTATGGGAGCATTACCTGTTATGGCAATCTATCCTTTTTTTCAGAAATATTTTATAAAGGGAATCACGATTGGTGCTGTTAAAGGTTAATCAGCAGAAACCTGTGTTAATAATTCGAATAACAGCCTTTCAACGGGTATCTGAAATGGTTCTGAACTATGAATAATGATTCCATAATTATTAACTATAAAGGAGAAAATTAATGAAACATTTTACTCTTGATCTTTCCTCAGCCACTGAGCCATTATATAAAAATTGGGAATTCTGTATCGGAAGCTGTCATGCATCCACTGCACTCCGTGCGGATTGGCAGCAGCAGCTCACCAGATGCCAGAGGGAAATCGGTTATCGTTATATACGTTTTCATGGATTATTCGATGATGATATGAGCGTTGTACGTAAACCGGTTTTTGGAAGCGAATTACTGTTATCCTTTGTCAATATAGACAAAATATTTGATTTTTTATTATCAATCAACATGAAGCCATTTGTTGAAATCGGATTTATGCCGGAATGTCTTGCGAGTGGAACGAAAACGATATTCCATTATAAGGGAAATACCACCCCGCCGCGAGATTACAGCCAATGGTCATGGTTAATCGATGAATTTACGAAACACCTGATACAACGTTATGGACGTGCAGAGGTACGCCAATGGTTCTTCGAAATCTGGAATGAACCTAATCTGGGAGGACCGGATTCGCCCTACGGTTTCTGGTCTGCTGATATGCAGGAATATTTCAGACTGTATAAAGTGACGGTCGAAGCGATAAAAGGGGTCGATCCATTCTTGAAGGTAGGTGGACCGGCTACTTCAAACAATGCATGGATACCGGAGATGTTGGAATTTTGCAGGGAGAGCCATACACCGATTGATTTTATCTCTACACACCATTATCCAACCGATATTGTCCTGGGTTATGGAGTTGAAGACAGTGCTAATTTTTCGAATCCGCTGAAGGATTTAAGTAAGGCTGTCAAGCGGATGTCCGACCCTGAAACATCAGAAGATTTTAAGAAAGAATATGCAGTATTTCAATCTCATTTATGGGAGCATGTGGACAGGGGTGTGCTTACCGAAATGACAAAGAGAGCTGTTGCTGATGCGAAAGGCCTTCCTGTATATTATACGGAGTGGGGGAGTCTCGCAGGATTACCTTCTGATGGACCCTTTGGTGCATCCTTTATTTCGAAAACTGTACTTGACGGTCATGGATTAGCCGCTGGGTATTCATTTTGGACCTTTAGTGACATTTTTGAAGAAAACGGGCAGGAGAGCCATGCTTTCTTCGGCGGTTTTGGACTGATGACCCAGCATGGAATACCAAAGGCTCCCTATCGTGCTTTTGAATTGCTTCATGAGCTTGGTAATGAAATCTACAAGAAGATGGCCGATGGAACCGTTGATGTGTATGCTGTTAAAAAATCGGTTGCAGGAGCTCTGCAATTCATGTTGGTGAACCACCACTCTTTGCTTCATCCGATTGAGACAGAATCTATCAGGCTGGATCTAAAACATAGCGGGAGTTGTATTAGCGCAGAAATAAAACGAATTGATGAAAAACATGCTAATGCATTGGCAGCATGGCAGCAGATGGGCTCAATAGAGTACCTGAGTAAAGGACAAGCAGCAGCCCTGTACGCGGCTTCCGAGATAACAACAGAGCATTTAGAGTATTATCAGGAGGAAGAAGATATCACCCTGGATATTGAACTTCCACCAATGGGGATAGCTCTTGTTACTTTGTATTTTAACAAATGAGATGAACAGTTTCATATAACAGTTCACGAATAAAAGAAAAGAAGATCCGTAAATAAAACATAAAATTTATATTCGAGGTAATGAAAGAATGAAAAGGAATATTAAAAAAATAATTAAAGATATGACTTTGGAGGAAAAGGCTGGGATGTGCTCAGGTAAAGACTTCTGGCATCTGAAGGGTGTGGAACGCCTAGGTATTCCTTCTGTTATGGTATCCGACGGACCTCATGGATTACGTAAACAGGACAATCAGGCTGACCATCTTGGTATTTATGACAGTATAAAGGCTGTTTGCTTTCCGGCAGCGTGCGCCACAGCAGCCTCCTTTGACAGAAAGCTTCTTGAGGATATGGGAACAGCTTTAGGAAAGGAGTGCCAGGCAGAGGACATCTCCATACTCCTTGGGCCGGGTGTAAATATAAAACGTAGTCCCATATGCGGCCGGAATTTTGAATACTTTTCAGAAGATCCGTATCTTGCAGGAGAACTTGGTGCAAGCTTTGTTAATGGTGTTCAAAGCCAGAATGTTGGTACCAGTGTTAAGCATTTTGCAGCAAATAATCAGGAATACCGCAGAGGAACAATTTCATCTGAAGCAGACGAGCGAACGTTAAGGGAAATCTATCTGGCTGCTTTTGAAACGATCGTTAAGAAAGCGAAGCCCTGGACATTAATGTGCTCTTACAATAAAGTAAATGGAGTATTTGCTTCAGAAAATAAAAAATTATTAACGGACATTCTGCGAGATGAGTGGGGCTATGAAGGATTTGTTATGTCCGATTGGGGAGCAGTGAATAAAAGAGTACTGGGATTAGAAGCAGGTCTGGATTTAGAAATGCCTTCTTCCAACGGAATTACTGACGGGCAAATCATCGAGGCAGTGAAAGAAGGAAACTTATCGGAGAAAATCCTTGATCGCACAGTTGAACGAATATTAGAAACCGTATTTCGCTATACCGATTATCGGACACAAATAGAGTTTGACAGAGAAAAAGATCATGATCTGGCTGTTAAGATTGAAGAAGAATCCGCCGTTTTATTGAAAAATGAGAAACAGATCTTGCCATTAAATCCAAAAAGTAAAATTGCTTTTCTTGGAGAATATGCTAAATCACCACGTTATCAGGGCGGTGGAAGTTCACATATTAATGCCGGTAAGATAAGTAATGCTCATGATTTTGCAGGAAAAATTGCTGATATAATATATGAGCCGGCCTTTGCAGCAGACAGGGATGAGATAAATGAACAATGGTTTGCTGATGCAATTTCCGCAGCAAAAACTGCCGATGCTGCTGTTATCTTTGCAGGGTTGCCGGAATCCTTTGAATCAGAGGGGTATGACAGAAAACACATGCTGCTTCCGGATTGTCAGAATAAGTTAATCCATGAGGTGAGTCAGGTTCAGCCAAATACAATTGTAGTGCTGCATAATGGTTCTCCCATAGAAATGCCCTGGATAAATCAGGTTGCAGGCATATTAGAGCTCTATTTGGGAGGACAGGGAGTAGGTGAGGCTGCTGTCAGATTATTGTTTGGAATCGCCAATCCGTCTGGGAAGCTCCCTGAAAGCTTTCCGATATGTCTGGCAAACAATCCGTCTTATCTTAATTTCCCAGGAGATGGACATACAGTGGAATATCGGGAAGGCATATATGTCGGCTACCGTTATTATGATAAAAAAGAACTTCCGGTATTATTTCCTTTTGGACATGGCTTGTCATATACAACATTTTCTTATACAAATCTCCAATTGGAAAAAGATAATATAACCGATCAGGATACAGTCAAGGTATCTGTCGATATTACCAATACAGGTAAAACTGCCGGAAAAGAAACGGTTCAATTATACATAAGCGATCTCACCGGTGCGACAAATCGTCCGGTTCGGGAATTGAAAGGGTTTGAGAAGGTATTCTTATATCCAGGAGATACGGAAACAGTCGAATTTATTTTGGATAAACGGTCTTTTGCATGGTATCATACGGGAATTTCAGACTGGTACTGTGCTACCGGACAATATGCAGTAGAGATAGGAAAGTCCTCCAGGGACATTGAATTAACGAAGAAGATACAGATAAAGTCCACAAAATTGCTTCCCATAAATATTAATGAAAATACAACCTTCGGAGAGCTGTTGATGGATCAAAGAACTCATGATGCTATTATGGAAATACTGAATAAACGTAAGTCTGAGAAGCAGGAGGATACAAAGGATGAAAAAATATCAGAAATGATGAGAAACATGATTGAGAATGCGCCAATTCGAGCACTTAGAAGCTGGAGGGGAATGGATGATACTTCCATAGAGGAAATGATAGCTTACTTACAAGGTTTTGTTGAATAAGGAGAAATGCGGTGTACTGGTGCACAAATTTTTAAAGAGTTGGATGGTCGGCTTAGAAGACGGATAAGACTGTGCATTTGGAAACGGTGGAATGGCAAGTAAAAAATTTATGGGTGTATACTGTTAAATAAATTATAAAACAAAGAGCTAGTGAATAAACCGATTTCGGTTATATCCGCTAGCTTTTTATATTAGATTGTAATAAAGTGACTAGAATGATTATTAAAATTCGTTTTATTAAAATAAATATTTAAACTTGACTTTAATAATATTAAAGGTTACTATTAATATAATTAAAGGGGGCTTAAATATGGCAATAGAAATTGTACCTGAATGGATGTTGAATCTTGATGATGAGGATGTATCATTTATTAAGAAGTTTCTTTTAGCTTCTGGATCACTTAAAGAAATTGCCAATCAGTATGGGGTTACTTATCCTACTGTTAGGCTTAGGCTTGATAAACTAATACAAAAAATCCAGATAAGTGAAGATACGGCAAATGAACCATACATAGCACTTATTAAACGATTGGCAGTTAATGACAAGCTGGATTTTGATACGGCTAAACTATTGATTTTAGAATACAGAAAAACGAAAGGAGAAGAATAATATGATTAAGACAACAATTTTAGGATTTATTGTTCTTATACTATTGATTGGTGGAATTTTCCTTCAAATATTTTTATCTAAGAGAAAGAGTAAATGGTTTGGTCTTATATTACCATCCATCACATTTCTCTATTCCTTATTAATAGTAATGAGTATTGTTGTTTTAGTTGGAATGACTGGTGGAGAAATTTTCATGCTTATTGCTACAACATTTATTATTAGCAATATTCCAAGCACATTGACCACTTTAAATCAATTAATGACGAATATGGACATAAAGCGGGAGATATAGTACTGCAGGAAATTGCAAAAATAATTGTTCATCAAATTCAAGAAGAGAACCTGGCAACACGATGGGGCGGGGAGAATTCATCATACTATTCGCGGAAACATCAGTTGATAAGTGTCAAAGCATAGTCAATGAACTATGGAAGAAATAGGGCAGAATGGTTATAGATAAAGTTTTGTAAGAGTTAGGACCAAATATTAATCTGTAATTTGTATCAGATAATTACGATATTTTTACAACATTTGATAAATATATATTCAAACACTTAGGAAAGGGAAGTACATCTGTTAAAAACAGATTTAGAGAAATATTATGAAAAAATTAAATGATTATTTATACTCAGGCGATACCGTTCTTAGGATTTTACAGAAATATGCTGATGATTTGAAACAGTCGGCGAAAGAAACTAATAATCAGATTGATCTTGTGCACTGTAATTTTCTGCTTCAAATTGCGGAACTTTTGCAGCACAATGATTTCCTGACTTCGCAGTCTCAGCGGATTCGGGAATTCTATAAACTTATGGCAAATGAATATCCTTTTCTTGCATTTACTTTTAAAGGACGAATTAAATCTTTGATACGTGCAGAAGCAAAATTTAATGGATACATCGTGGAATATATTTACGAGTATTATACGAAACGCGGCAATTTCCCTTCTCTTCCTGAATTAAAAAATTGTTTAAACTGTTTTCGGGACCTGATTGCATATAGAATCGTGATTTCTCTTCCAAAATGTCATCTAAAAGAAGGGGAAACTCGTGGGGATGAAGAAATTAAATATCTATATGATGTTGCCAACCAATTACTTGGTTTCCTGGAGGAACGCGGATTTACAGCAGAACTATCTTCTTTAACAGGTCAGAAAAAATCGCCATTGTTAAAAGAGAGCGTAAGCCCGTACTATAGAGATTTTATTGCAAATCCAGAGTCTAGTGGCTATCGTTCACTGCATATAACATTTTATGATAACATTGCCCGTTGTTATGTGGAAGTACAACTTCGTACAAAAGAAATGGACGATTTTGCTGAAATCGGTCCTGCTAATCATTTGGGTTACGAAAAACGACAGGAAAGTGAAAGAGCCAGACGAGATGCAATTCCAAAAGGAGAAAATATTTATTTTGATGATGCATATGAAAGAGTTATCATATTGCAGCAGCTTGAATTATCAAAATTGGATGTAAATATGTTTTCAGCAGTCAATAATTCCCTGATCAATGATGGCTGTGGCTTATACCGCGGAAGACTTATTCTTCCGTATGAGCATCTTTCAAGATTCCAGAATGACCTTGTTGATTAATTATTTGTGAGCGTATGAAGTGAACATAGAAGCTAGTGTTTCTTATCAGCAGGGCGATTTACCGTAACTAAGCTAAATTGTATCCTAAAAATATGCAAGAGAGATTTAAATTTGTAGGGGTATATGATATATGTGAACTATATCATATACCCTTGTTTCGTTAAAGAAAGAATACGATGACAGGTAGTATACTGAATAATGCTAGATGTAAAATACATTACACATATTACATATAATACAAACATTATAACAGCAATAATAGTTTTTGTAATAAAATGCTGACAGATGCGATTGCAATCCAGCAACAAAACCCCATTATAATAGGTTTTCCACCCTTTTTTAACAGTTTGATAATATCAGTATTTAGTCCTATTGCACCCATAGCCATTACAATTAAAAATTTGCTTAGTTGCTTTATGATTATAAAACTGCTTTCAGCAGCAGTTAATGCTGTACCAGAACAGAAACTTGTTATTAGGGTAGTTATTATTGAAGCCAAAATAAAATAAAGAATGAACATTGGAAATATTCTTTTGATGGATACTTTACTTTGACGATTGAGGTTATTGAGGTCCTTTTTCTTTTCCTTTTTCATGCGGATAAGTGAAAGTGTTAAGGTGATAGGGATAATTGCCAGTGTTCTAGTTAATTTTACTATAGTGGCATATTCCAATACGCTACCATTTGTGCCATGCAGAGTATCCCATGTTGATGCAGCAGCCGTAACAGATGAGGTGTCATTAATTGCAGTACCTGCAAACAAGCCAAATCCGTTATTCGATAGACCAAGTATGGAACCTATGGTGGGGAATAGGAGAGCAGCAATGACGTTAAACAGAAATATAACAGAAATGGCCTGTGCAATTTCTTCATCATCAGCGTCGATTACAGGTGCAGTTGCAGCTATAGCAGACCCCCCACATATGGAAGAACCAACACCAATTAAGGTAGAAGTCTTGGCAGGTACTTTTAACAATTTGTGCATGGCATAGGCTACAATTAATGAAGTTGAGATAGTAGATATAATAATGGGAAGAGATGCAAGGCCAACTTTTCCTATTGTTGTTAGATTTAATCCAAATCCCAATAGAATTACCGCATACTGTAATATTTTTTTGGATGTAAAGCTTATCCCTTCTGAAACACTTGATTTATCCTCTATTATCATAGCTAGAATCATACCAGTTAGGATTGCTAGGACTGGAGCACCAATAATCTCCAACCAAGAAACAGTATTTACAAGCTTCCACCCAAACAATGCAATCATAAAACATAATAAAATACCTTTACCTTTGTTCTTTAAAAAAATCATTTTCTATTCCCTCCTTTTTTGTTATTATAGTAGCAATAATACATAAAGAAAAATTATTTATAATAATTGATATATAATATTAAATTATGGTTAAAGGTAAGTATGGAAAAAATCACGAAGGTAAGGAAGGAAAATATTATGCTTGACTATAGAATAGAAACATTTCTATGTGTATGTAAACACATGAATTATACAAAGGCTGCGGATGAGTTGAAAATTACCCAGCCAGGAGTATCACAGCATATCAAATATTTGGAAAATTACTATGGAGATAAGTTGTTTTTTTATAGTAATAAAAAGTTGACTTTAACACATACTGGATTAGAACTACGAGATGCTATGATTTCAGTTAATAATGATAACATGCATTTAAAAAATGTGATTAAGGAACGTACAACTGGAAATAAATTAATAAAGTTTGGAGCTACTCTTACCATTGGTGAATTTTTTTTGCCAACAAAAATCTCAGACTTTCTTAGAAATAATCCGCAAACTCTCATAGATTTTACTATTGGAAATACAAAAGAATTGTTGGATTTATTAGAGGACGGCAAGATTGATTTCGCTATGGTTGAGGGATATTTCAAAAAAAGTGGATATGAATCCAGAGTTATATCCAATGAAAAATATGTTCTCGTCTGTGCAAATGATTACCCTTTGGAAAAAGTGGACAACTTTAAAGAATTATTTATGCATAAATTATTGCTAAGAGAAGAGGGTTCGGGAACGAAAGAAATTTTAGAACGATATCTTTCGAATCATGGATATGCATTTTCAGATTTTACAAGCGTATCAATCATAAACAGTATACATGTGATAAAACAATTGGTTGAAAGCGGATATGGCATAAGCTTTCTATATGAAATTGCAGTGATAAAGGAATTGAAGGAAGGAAAGCTAAGAGTAGTGCCAATTGCAGAATTTGATCTTTATCATGAATTCAATTATATATGGCGGAAAAACAGTGCATTTTCTGAATTCTATCAAACTATATATCATTCCTTACTTATTAGAAAGGCATAGAAAGTTTAGAAGGTCTCTTCTTTATTTTTGGCGAAGTGCTTATGAGTCTGTGCTGCAGGGATATCATCTGAATAAAGAACACTGGAATTCATACGATTACCCTGTTTCTGCCATTGGCTTTGGCTATATAGAGCTTTCTATCCAATAACTCAATGACCTGATTTAACGTTCTATTTCCGTCTGCATTGTGTAAAGTCTGAACACCAAAACTACAAGAAATCTTGAAAGTATTATCTTTCATATTAAAATCATTTTTTTCTATCGTGCTGCGAATGCGGTCTACAATGTGGACAGCTGTTTCTTGATTGATGGAAGGGAGACAGAGAAGAAATTCATCACCGCCATATCGGGCTACCCACCCATCCTTTCTACGGATAGACTGGATAAATATATTCGCAGTTTCCTTTATAACATAATCACCCACGACATGTCCGTAATGGTCATTGATTTCCTTGAACAGGTCAATATCAGCATAGATAAGCGATAATGGTTCGTTTTTATGAAAAGCGCTTTCCATATCTATTGGAAATTGCTCGTCAATAAATCTGCGGTTATATAAACCTGTTAAAGAATCTGTCATTATCAGTTCCTGCATTGTCTGAATGGAATCAGCATCGCTTTTTTTCACTCTATGTTGGATGAGTTCAATGCTGCAGGGTTGTCCATAAATCGTCACGGGCAGTTTTACTTCGAGTGTGTTAGTATCCTTATGTATGAAAATTGTTGAACCCTGAAAAGTCAGAACACTGGTGGGAAACTCTTCCGAGGCATCATTATCCTGGCTTTCATACAGTAATTCATTGGATTCCAAATTCCAAATGCGCATAGTATGATAGTAATTTTGGAAATTTCGTATATTATTTACTGCTTGAGTTAAGTTATCAAAATCCATTTTTTGTACCTCTTGCGATTTATCGGAAAGTTATATAATGTATGTCAGTAGAATATGTTATAATCAATAAATATTTGATAAAACTTACAAATAAGGCAATTTACGACATATAATACACAATTATAACATATATATTTGGATAATTGCAAGTATAACGACGTATATATTTGGACTAATGAGCCAAAATATCAATTATGATATGTTTGGAGGTGATTATTTTTGTCTAAATATGAGAAATTTGTACGCGAACGAATAACGCAGTTAAGACTGCAGAAAGGGATATCGGAGTATCAATTAAGCTATGACTTGGGGCATAGCAGAAGCTTTATTTATAACATTTCATCTGGGAAGTCTCTTCCTCCTTTAAAGGGATTTTTTGCAATATGCGAGTATTTTGATATAACACCAACAGAATTTTTCGATGATAAACCTTTCAACCCTGAATTAATTCACAAAGCAGTTGAAGGCTTAAGGGAACTAGATGATAATGATACTCTTATTGTTTTAAACCTTATAAACCGCCTGAAAGTGAAATGAGGCTATTTGCCTTGTTTGAAAGGCAAAAGCAAAATACAAAAGCAAAATACAAAAGCAAAATACTAAAGATAAAACACTAAAGATAAAACACATAAACAAAAAACACATAAACAAAAACACGTCCATTCTTACTTTCTGGGGCGTGTTTTTTTACACAATAATAGTTATTTTAAAATGAAAAACTTTTTAATCGTTTTTTTGTAATTAATTTTAGTGCATTATCGCTATAAATTAATAATAATTTAAATAGTAATAAATAATAATCATGATTGTATACCTTAGAACTTAATGGTATTTTGAATTTATGCAATAATCACGATTGTAAAAAACAGCAATTAGTGGTACAATTACCCTATAATTAGACAAAGTTTGACTAAATTCAACACGATGTGCGTAAGTGAGGGTAAACAATGGAACTATTAATGACTGAATTCTTTGAAAAATCTCCAATGGCTTATTCCTACAATGAAATCATTGTTGATCATGATAATAAGAATAAGCATGAAGATTACATATTTATCAAAGTGAATCCTGCTTTTGAAGATATGTTTGGTAGGAAAGAATCTGATATAATGAATAAAAGTATAAATGAAGTTTTGTCTTCATTTATACTTGACAGCAATGAAATTGACAGATATCAAAAAGTTATTCAAAGTACTATTATAGGTTGCCAGAAAACAGATACTAATGTATACCTTAAGTCGCTTCAAAAATATATTCAGATGAGTATCGTCCCTGTAAGTGAGACCCACTTTGCGTGCATCTATAATGATATTACGAATACTATATTTCATTCTAATCGACTGACCAAGATGAAAGCCCAAGAGAAGGAAAATCTGTATCAAAAAGTTCTTTTGGAAAATAGCAAATTATTAGGCATGATAATGGACAACGCACCCATAGGTATATGGATGACCAACGAGAAATCAGATACCATCTTTACAAATCATTTTTTTGATGAGAATTTTAACATGACCCAGGAAGATTACTTAGGATGTGTTTTAACAAATCTTGATACTCTAAATAAGGAAGGCACTCAGTATTACGATGAAGTAGTAACTTTTAAAGATAATAAAAAACATACCATTGAGACCATTAAAACGAAGGTCAGAGATAATGATGGTACTGTCCAGGGTGTATTAGGCCTTGGGGTAGACATTACAGAGAGAAAAGAAACGGAAAATGCTTTGAATGAAAGTGAAGCTAAATTTAGAGCTATCAGTGAATCTGCAATAGACGCAGTTATTATGATGGACCAGGAAGGAAAAGTCATGTATTGGAGTCCTTCTGCTGAGAGAATCTTTGGATATACCAAGGATGAAATCATTGGGAGAATGGTACATGGCGTATTAATGCCGGAAAAATACCAGGAGCAGTTTAAAAATGGGTATACTGTTTTTGAGCATTCGGGACAAGGACCTCTAGTTGGAAAACTGATAGAACTTACGGCAATACATAAATGTGGAAGAGAATTTCCAATAGAGGTAGCACTGTCTTCTGTCTATTTACAAAAGCAGCATATGTCCACAGCCATTATTAGGGATATTACAGTAAGAAAAGAAGCAGAAAATATTATTCAGGAAAGACAAAGACAGATAGAATTTTTAAATCACCATGATTATTTGACCGGTTTATATAATCGAATGTACATGGAAAAAATCACAAAAGAAATAGACGATAGTAATAATATTCCATTTGCTTATATGATATTTGATATCAATGGACTTAAATTAACCAACGATGCTTTTGGTCATGAAATGGGAGACAAACTCATTATAACCGTAGCTGAGATATTAATGGACGCTTTTGGACAGGATGGATATGTCGGCCGTTTTGGTGGTGATGAGTTTGTTGCAGTACTTCCGGGTACAGATTGTGAACAGGCGGATGTTATTAAGAAGAATATCCTAAAGGCTATTGCAGGCACGAAGATGGACTCAGTTATTGTGTCAGTAGCTATTGGCTATGCCATAAAATCAAGTGCGGAACAGGATATTTTGGATGTTTTAAGAGAAGCTGATTATATGATGTATAAAGATAAGTTAAAACATGGTAAGACTATGAGAAGTCAAACTCTTGAAACGGTGTTACGTAATATTAACAATCATTATACCAGTGAACAAATACATACAGAAAGAGTATCTCAATATTGTGAATCTATTGCAAGAGCCATGGGCTTTAGTGAATGTGAGGTATTTGACATAAAAGTAGCAGGCAGCCTTCATGATGTAGGTAAAATTATGATTCCTGCAGAATTACTTAATAAAAAAGATAAATTATCGGATAAAGAGAAACAGATAATCAACCGTCACCCCGAAACAGGATATCAGATACTAAAAGGAGTAGATGAGTACTCACATTTAGCAGAAATTGTCCTTTATCACCATGAACGCTGGGATGGTAATGGATATCCGAGCGGATTAAAAGATACAGCAATTCCTATTCAATCAAGAATTATAACAGTTGCAGACGCGTTTGAAGCTATGACTGCGAAGAGAAGTTATCAAAAATCTAAAAGCAAAGAGGAGGCAATAACGGAACTTAAGAGATGCGCTGGCGTCCAATTTGATACCCAAATAGTCAATGTTTTTATTCAAAAGGTACTATAATGATACTGTTTTTGCAATAGTGATACTAATTTTAAAAATTTAGTAAAATATTTAAAAAATTATGTAGAAAATTGTTGAAAAAAAGTAAATATATGCTATTATATTTTTAGAATAGTAAATAATCGGAAGGTGTTTCTAAGGTATTTTAAGGTAAAAATGTTTGGAGGGATTATAATGTTGAGGGTTGGAGATGAGTTTTATAAAAACATGCTGGAGAACATTTATGACGGGGTATATTTTGTTGATTGTGAGAGGAAAATAACTTTCTGGAATAAGGGGGCTGAGAGAATTACAGGTTTTTCGGCTTCAGAAGTGGTCAATCTCTACTGCTTTGATAATATTTTAAATCATATTAATGAGGATGGAGTTCAACTTTGCTTAAATCTTTGCCCATTAGCGAACACAATCAAAACTGGTAGTACCTGTGAAGCTTCGGTTTTCCTTCATCATAAGAATGGTCACCGGGTACCTATTACAGTGAAGGCGGTACCTATTTATGAAGGTGAGAATATCATTGGTGCAGTTGAAATATTTACGGATGATTCCAATAAGCAGTTCCTGATTCATAGTATGAATGAACTCAAGATTATTGCCATGATAGATCAACTCACAGAATTGCCCAATCGAAGATTTATTGAGACTAAATTAATCTCTAAAATCAATGAATTTACGAATTTAGGAATTCCTTTTGGTATAGCATTTATGGATATTGATCATTTTAAAATAATTAATGATACCTATGGACACGATGTTGGGGATGAAATTCTTAAGATGGTTTCAAATACATTCACAAATAATATACGTTGTTCTGATTTTGTTGGCCGCTGGGGTGGAGAAGAATTTGTAGCGATTCTTGCTAATGTTAATGAAGAAAAATTATTCCATCTATCTCAAAAAATGAGGGCCCTCATAGAGAATTCTATCATGCGTAGAGATGAGGAAGATTTGCGCGTGACAATATCCATAGGTTCTTCCCTTTGCAAAGAAAATGATACAATGAAGACGATTCTTAAACGTGCAGATGAGCTGCTTTATAAAAGTAAAGCAAATGGACGTAATACGGTTACCATTGATTAGTAGGTATTGTTTTTAAATTTATAGGAGGGAAATTTTATTTTTGAGCATTATGAACATGTCTTTCTAAATATTTTGTTTTTAGCTGATAATCGATCCAAATTTTCAAAACCAGAATCCAGGCATGGTTCAGTATTAAATTCTCCTGATATCATACAAAGAAATGAATTTGTAAAAGTTAGCAGAGAACTCTTTGATTATTGTCAAACCTTAGAATATGAAACTATTAAGATTCTGCAAACAATTATGTGCCTGGGAAGGGATAAAGATCACTGCCACGTTTTAGGTCATCATGAAATTTATGAAAAAGCGCGTAACTATAAAGATAACGTTATAGGATGGAGAACGAAGGAGCTTGACATCTATCAAATCATTGAAAAAGAATTACTGCATCAATATTTAAGAGATGGATTAGCAATACTTGGGCTACATCATTTGCTTTAAAAATAAACATAATTTACTTTAAAAATAAACACAATTTTACTTTAAAAATAAACATTATAAGTTAATAATAAAGCTGTTTACTTAAAATCTTTCAAGGAAACAGCTTTTGTAATTCCTAAAAATATTAAGTACAAAACCGTTAGGCCCAGGCAAAAGCCCAGTAATATTAAGATACCTCCATGGCTAGGGGAGATATATTCGTAGATTCGGTACAGGATATAACTACATAAAGTAATGATAATACCTGGTTTTAGTATCCAATCAATAGCGTGAAAGGGAGGACGAATATTCTTAATAACAATGATTCCGTCAAATGCGGTAATTACTAGTTGGCTGATTAGTAGACTGTTTAAATATCCATTGATACCGCTTCTTGGAACTAAATATAGCATTAACAGGATACGTGTTACAAGCCCTATGATTGAATTAACAAAGGTTAAATGTGCCTTGCCCATCCCATTTATTATACTGCTTAATGTTGTTGTAATGTAAAGAAAAGGACATAACCAGGCCATAGTCGTAATAAGGCTTCCGGCAAGCTGATTATGAAACACAACATTTCCTAGAGACTGGCCAAAACTCAGAAAGATACCGGCTCCTAAAATGCCAATTAATAAACTATATTTGATGGATAACGCTGTTGTTTTCCGGATAAGCGAAATATTATCTGCCGCTTGTGCTTCTGAAATTGTCGGTAATAATAATACGGATAAGGAATTAGTAATTGCCGAAGGGAACATAATAAATGGGATTGCCATACCGTTTAATATACCGTAGATGCTTAATGCTTCTACATTACTAAGGCCCGATTGTCGTAACAGGTTCGGAATTAATATTGCCTCAAGGCTATGTAATAAACTAATCAGAAGTCGATTGGCGGTAAGAGGTGCACTAAAGCGAAGGAGGTTACCTGTAATGGCTCTTTTTCCTAATGCCTGGAATCTGTCAGTTTTCATCAAATGGCGCATTTCTTTTGGTGCATTGCTGATTGCAAGGGAAAAAATGTTATAAAGGTTAGATGCGACTTCGCCGATTACGATGCCGAATACAGCCATTTCGTGGGTAACACGAAGATCTCCATTACCTAGATAGGTAGCTAAAAAATATACGCATAGAACACGTACCAGCTGCTCAAATAATTGGGTCATAGCAGGAACTCCTGCTTTTTTTAGTCCATAATAATAGCCATTAATACATGCAGTTGCGCCACAGAATGGAAATGCAAATGCAAGTATACGAAGGGAATCTGCACTTCTTGGTTCCATTAATACATTTCCTGCTAAAATATCTGCATACTGGTAGGTCAGAAATGAGATTACTAACGCGATGCTAACGGATAGGATGAGTCCCATTTTTAAAGTTCTGTTAATACTTTTATAATGATGTCTTCCTAATTCTGTTGCCACGAATTTAGATATAGCGGTCTGAATTCCGGATGCAAATATAGTAAAGGCGATACCGTAGATAGGAAATATTAACTGATAGATGCCCAGTTTTTCCGCTCCCATGGCATTGGAGAGATAGACGCGATAGAAAAATCCAATAATTCGAGTTGCATATCGCAGGTACACCTGCGATACTGCCATAAATAAATAGGTTGAAAGAATCTATTTATGGCAATCCTTTCTTTCATTGTATTTTCTTTCAACCTTATACCCACCTATATCGCAGGTATGCCTGCGATACTGCCACAAATAAAAAGGAGTGAAAGAATCACACTGTGGCAACCTTTCATTTTCTAAATTTTCTTTCACACTTATCCCCTTTGATTTCAATAAAAGAACTTAATTAAATATATTCGAGGCTTATAAAACAATTCCAGATTCTTATTGACAAATGTTATGTCTGGTGATATTATTTTAACAATAAAACGTACTAAAATAGTAGGAAATAAAATAGTAGGAAATGATTTAGTGGGATTTATAATGAACGGATAATAAGAGAGGTGATTCTATGAAGCTGTCTACAAAGGGCAGATATGGATTAAGAGCTGTACTGGATCTGGCTATCTACGGTGAAACGGAAGCAGTTGCCTTAAGTGGAATAGCAGAAAGGCAGAAGATTTCTATTAGTTACCTGGAACAATTAATCGCAAAATTAAAGAAAGCCGGAATCGTGAATAGTGTAAGAGGCGCTCAAGGTGGTTATCTCCTGGCTAAAAAGCCGGAAGACATTTCCGTAGGGGACATATTACGAGCCTTAGAAGGGGATTTAAATCCGGTAAACTGCTCAGAAGTTGCAGGTAACAAAGATAGTTGCTCCGGTTCTGAACTGTGTGTAACAAAATATGTATGGATGCGTATTAGTGATAGTATAAATAATGCGGTTGATACAATTAAGCTTTCAGAATTAATAGAAGAAAGTAAAAAGGTAATGAACGAACATGGAGTAATTGATATAGACTTAGGAGAGATAAAGCCTAGCTGTGGACAATAAGACAGAATAAGATAATAGGAGATGACGGAAATGGAGAAATTAATTTATTTAGATAATGCTGCAACAACAAAAACCAGACCAGAAGTTGTGGAGGCTATGCTTCCATATTTTACTGAGAAGTTTGGTAATCCATCCAGTATATATGAATTCGCATCACAAAATAAAAAAGCAGTAGATGAAGCAAGAGGTAGTATTGCAAAAGCTTTAAAAGCGGAAACATCCGATATTTATTTTACAGCAAGCGGTACGGAAGCTGACAACTGGGCAATAAAAGGTGCGGTAGAAGCTTACGCAGCGAAAGGCAATCACATTATTACTTCTAAGATTGAGCACCATGCAATCCTTCATACTTGTGAGTATTTGGAAAAACATGGAGCGGAAGTTACGTATATTGATGTAGATGAAACAGGTGTTATTAAACTGGATGAATTAAAGAAGGCTATCCGTCCCACAACAATTCTAATCTCTGTAATGTTTGCCAACAATGAAATAGGTACGGTACAACCAATAAAAGAAATCGGTGAAATAGCAAAAGCAAACAATATCTTATTTCATACTGATGCTGTACAGGCTTTTGGACAATTGGATATTGATGTAAATGAGTTGAATATCGATATGCTGAGTGCCAGCGGTCATAAATTAAACGGACCAAAAGGAATTGGTTTCTTATACATCAGGAAAGGTTTAAAATTAAGATCTTTTATTCATGGTGGTGCTCAGGAGAGACACAGAAGGGCAGGAACAGAGAATGTGCCGGCAATTGTAGGGCTAGGCAAGGCTGTCTCTATAGCAGTACAAACCCTGCAAGAACGTCAGGAAAAAGAAATTGCCCTAAGAGATTATCTGATAAATAAGGTTTTAAAAGAAATATCTTATGTAAGGTTAAACGGACATAGAACAAAACGCCTTCCCAATAATACAAACTTTAGCTTTCAATTTATTGAAGGCGAATCTTTGTTGATTATGCTTGATATGAAAGGCATTTGTGCATCCAGCGGTTCCGCATGTACTTCGGGTTCTCTAGATCCCTCCCATGTACTACTTGCAATTGGACTTCCTCATGAGATTGCCCATGGATCCTTGCGTTTGACTTTAAGTGAAGAGACTACAAAAGATGAAATTGATTATGTTGTGGAACAAGTGAAGGAGATCGTAGCCAAGCTGCGTTCTATGTCTCCGCTTTATGAAGATTTTGTAAAGAATGGTAATCATGAAAAATAACAATATATAACATCAGCTCAGTAAAAAACTGCAAAAGTGAACTGTTTAAAATATGGAGGTAATACAAATGTACAGTGAGAAAGTTATGGATCATTTTTCGAATCCTAGAAATGTTGGAGAAATTGAGAACGCAAGTGGTGTTGGTACGGTAGGAAATGCAAAATGTGGTGACATAATGAGAATCTACCTAGATATCAATGAATCAGGAATTATCGATGATGTAAAATTTAAGACATTTGGCTGTGGTGCCGCAGTGGCTACCAGCAGTATGGCAACGGAATTAGTTAAAGGGAAAACAATACAGGAAGCATTAAATATAACAAATAAAGCAGTTATGGAAGCACTAGACGGTCTTCCGAAAGCGAAGATTCACTGTTCACTCTTAGCAGAAGAAGCAATTCATGCAGCTTTATGGGATTATGCAACAAAAAATAATATTAAAATAGAAGGTTTAGAAAAACCTAAAACAGATATCGGTGAAGAGGAAGAAGAAATAAACTACTAGGAGGTAATTACTTGGAGCGCAAAAAAGTAGTTGTAGGTATGTCCGGTGGAGTTGATTCTTCTGTAGCAGCTTATCTTTTAAAGGAACAGGGATATGATGTAATTGGAGTTACCATGCAGATATGGCAGGATGAGGATAATTTTGTTCAGGAGGAAAGCGGAGGCTGCTGTGGATTATCTGCTGTAGACGATGCAAGACGGGTAGCCAATGCTCTTGATATTCCTTATTATGTTATGAACTTTAAGCGAGAATTTAAAACGGCAGTGATTGATTACTTCGCAGAAGAATATCTAAAAGGACATACTCCAAATCCATGTATTGCCTGTAATCGATATGTGAAGTGGGAATCCTTATTAAAACGTTCTTTAGATATTGGTGCAGATTATATCGCAACTGGACATTATGCAAGAGTCGTACAGTTAGAGAATGGAAGATATGCGTTGCAAAAGTCTGCGACAGCCGCCAAGGACCAGACTTACGCTTTATATAATTTAACACAATATCAACTGGCTCATACCTTAATGCCCGTTGGTGAATATACCAAAGAAGAAATCAGGGAAATCGCCAAAGGCATAAATTTAAGAATTGCTAATAAACCGGACAGCCAGGAGATTTGTTTTATTCCAGATAATGATTATGCAAAATTTATCACAGAATATACAGGTAAAATCCCTAAGGCTGGCAATTTTGTCACTCCTGACGGAAAAGTAATTGGGAAGCATAAAGGCATTATTCACTATACCGTAGGACAGCGAAAAGGATTAAACCTTGCCATGGGACATCCTGTATTTGTACTGGCAATTCGTCCGGAAACAGAGGAAGTTGTGATAGGAAATAGTGATGAAGTCTATAGTGACAAATTATTGGCTGGCAGCCTTAACTTTATGGCAATTGATGATCTGGAAGGTGAAATGGTGGTAGATGCCAAAATACGTTATAGCCATAAAGGCTCTAGATGTATCATTCGAAAAATAAATGACGATACGGTAGAATGTATCTTTGAAGAACCGCAAAGAGCGATTACCCCAGGACAGGCAGTTGTATTTTATCAGGGAGATATTGTAATTGGCGGGGGGACAATATTATAAAAGTAAATTATTACAAAGATAGAATATTACAAAGATAGATTATTACAAAGAAAAAATAATATAAATTAATAATGGAATGAATATTTAATAATAAAAGGATGCAAGGTCATATTAAGTGATTTCGCATCCTTTTTTATGGATGGAAAAAGATGTAGATTATTGCGACTATATAATCTATAATAAATAATATGAATGCTGTTATTAAGTATTTAATGAATAAAATTGATGCCATTGCTGTTTACATCGGAATAAGTAGTTATATTATTGCTACAGCTTAATGGTATTATATATTATATTACCAAAATAATCTACCTGATTTTACCATACATTGAAAGAATTGAGGGATAAAAGTGAAACTTGACCGTTTGCTTGGAATAGTAACAATTTTACTACAAAAAGATAGGGTAACCGCCCCCTATCTTGCCGAAAAATTTGAGGTTACCCGCCGTACGATTGGGCGTGATATTGACGCGCTTTGTCAGGCGGGCATACCGATTATTACACATCAGGGTGGTGGTGGGGGTATCTCTATCGCAGAAGGGTTCAAACTGGATAAAAGTATTCTCACCACCGATGAACTAACAGGGATTATTGCGGCACTTAAAGGGATTGGAAGCGTTTCGGAAAAGTCAAACATCGAAAGGACACTAGACAAGATCTCCTCCAACAGGGACGCTGTAGTGTCACTTCGGGAACCCATTGTGATTGACCTTGCCTCTCACAATAAGGGAAGTCTTACGGAAAAGATTGAACTCATTAAAAAATCCATCCAGGAACAAAGATTCATTGAGTTTGATTATTACTATGAAAAAGGCATGACACACCGCCGCATTGAACCTGCGTTTGTCATTTTCCAATGGGCTGCGTGGTATGTGTTTGGTTACTGCACGAAACGCCAGGATTTCCGCATGTTCAAACTTATGCGGTTATGGGATTTGCAGCTTTGCGCCGAAACTTTTACTCCACGTGAAATGCCCTCCGAAAAACGGGATTTTAACGAACATCTTTCAGATGATAAAAAACTGGTTGCACTATTTGACCCATTGGCTTCTTACCAGCTTATTGAAACATACGGGCTGCATTGTTACACGGAAACAAAGGAAGGACTGATACGCCTTGAAACCGGTTATACAAACCGGGACTTTATAATTTCGTGGCTTTTAGGCTTCGGTGATAAGGTAAAGGTACTTGAACCAGTAGATATTGCGGAGGATATAAAAAGAATTGCTGCAAATGTTTTAAATAGCTATTAATAAACAGGACATACTGTTGTCGTGTTAACTAGGGTATGATGTTACAGAAGGAGGTTTTTAGATTGAATGATAAACCAATAAAAAATTATGAGGATTTTGTAACTGCTTTGCTAGATGCTGGATTTTCAATGGGCGGTGGTAACAGCGAAGGGATTTTTTCAGTGATTCCATGGAATTGGAATGAAGAGCCACCTTATGATACACCTGTATGCTGGCACACAGGCGACCCTAAGACCGATCCGTGGGAATGGCGTATGCGTGTGCTTAACGAGCGCGACGATATTGCTTATGCAAAGCTGTTTTTCAAAAAGAGTGGCTATATCACAAAAGAATGGGTTCCTTATTTTCTTGCAGTTCGCCGGGGGAATATGACCTTTGAGGATGAATACGCGGGTGGCACAATCAGCTATCACGCAAAACGAATTTATGATACCATTTCCAACCACAAATCGTTGCCGTTACATGATATCAAGCAGTTTGCTGGCTTTGAAAAAGAGCAAAAGTCTCAGTTTGAGAGGGCCTTGGTAGAGCTGCAAATGAAAATGTATCTGACGATGTGCGGCAGACAGCAGAAAATTTCTAGGAAAGGTGAAGAATATGGCTGGTCCTCAACTGTGTTCTGCCTGACCGAAAGTTTTTGGGGTGAGGATCTATTTGAAAAGGCTGCTAAAATTGAGAAGGATAAAGCAATTCAGAAAATAGCCGAACAGGTCCTAAAGCTGAATCCCAGCGCAGATATGAAAAAAATAATGAAATTTATCAAGGGTTAGTGAAACCTAATAAATAGGAGGCAATAAAATGAGTATAGAGATAATTGAAAAAGCCGGGGAAATAATCATGCAAAACACAGCGCATCACTCACCGGAAGGTTCAGAGCCGTATTGTATCTTGGCATTGATTGATGCAGACGGTTATCCAACTGCTTCGACAATTACGGCATCAAAAGCAGATGGAATCAATTGGCTTACCTTTTGCACCGGAATTGAAAGCAACAAGTCAAAACGTATAGCGAACTGCAACCGGGCCAGCGTTTGCTTTAACAAAGATGGGGCATATAATATTACATTAGTCGGAACCATTGAAGTGATTACAGACCCTGTTGTCAAACAGGAAATGTGGTATCCAGGAATGGGACGGCATTTCAATGGTCCGGATGACTTGAATTACTGCGTTTTACGTTTTAAGACGGAACGATATAATCTTTTCGTTGGTTGGCAATCAGCAGAGGGTAGAATATAATTTATTCTACCCTACCCTACCCTAACTTATGAAACTCAGGTTTTTGATCTTTAAATGTAGCATAATATTTATAACCTAGAGAAACCAGCAACTGCTCAGCAACGTCAAAATCATAGGCAAGATGCTCTGGCCTGTGTCCGTCTGACCCAACGGTGATTAATTCACCGCCAAGTTCTTTATACCTTTTTAAAATATCTGCACTGGGGTGGGTCTGACCTAAACCATATTTGTATCCCGAAGTATTTACTTCAATACCACGTCCGGCAGAGAGAATTGTCCTAATCACTTCATCTATAATGTCAGCATACTTTTGATACGTGAATACATAGCTTTTATCAGGGATATAGCGAATGATATAATCGATATGTCCATATACTTGAAAACGGTTGAAGGCAGCAACATTTTTAATAATTCCTTCAAAATAATCAAAAATACCCTGTTCCGTAGTTTTATTTTCCCAATACCCAGGATTATAAGGATCTTTCTTTAATGCCAGATGGGAAGAACCTATGATAAAATCAAAATTATAGTTATCTAGTAACCTATTACATTTATCTGCAACATGAGGCTGTAATCCTAATTCAATTCCTCTAAGAATTTCAATTTTTCCCTTATACTGCTCCTTCATGTGATCTAGTTCTTTAAAGTATTCCTCTGTGTCAAATACAAACGTAAGTGAACTTGATTTGGGGTAATCATAGTCCATATGATCCGTAAAACAAATTTTTTGCAGACCAAGAGCAATGGCTTTTTGGACCATACTTGGCATTGAAGCAACGGAATCGCTGGAATGATGGGTGTGTGTGTGAAAGTCCGCAATAATCATATTTTTCTACCAGCTTTCTTTTGATAATTATATTCAATAGTTTGATTAACAATGTCATTTGCCAGGTGAATCCTAATATTTATAGTTGGAGTTTAAGAAATTAAATTTCTTCTAATCCTCCAATATCAGGAGAAACTACCATGGAGTAATTCGTGTAATAAACGACAAATCCTGGCTTGCCGCCACTTGGTTTTTTTACATTTTTTCTCTCTGTATAATCTACTTCCACCTTGTCAGCCTCCCGACCCTTAGAATAGTAGGCGGCTAACCTTGCTGCTTCTTCAAAGGTTCTATCCGGTAATGGATTGACTCCGGTTTGAACAATAACATGAGAGCCTGCCATTTTCTTGGCATGAAACCACCAGTCTCCACCAGCAGCAAACTTAAATGTAAGTTCATCATTCTGATAATTATTTTTACCGACATACATATGGAAGCCGTCGGACGAAATATAATGGAAGGGCTTGCTTGTAATTTTAGGCTTTTTTACCGGTGCGTTTGGTCTTCCTTTTTTACCGGGCTGAAACTTTCGTTTTACATATCCATATTCCATTAATTCTTCTTTTAATTCTACCAGATCTTCTTCCTCCAGTGCCATATCAAGAGAGATACGGATGGAATCTAAATGTTCTAGATCAGTCTTGGTTTCTTCTATTAAAGAGGAAACGGCTTCATAGGTTCTCTTTAACTTATTATACTTTTCAAAATACCGTTTAGAATTCTCCAGGGCAGATAAGGTTTCATCAAGGGGAATTGTGATTTCTTCATTGGTATAATAATTTAAGGCTGTCAGAGATTTTGCTCCAGGTTCCAATTGATAACCATAAGCATTAATCAGTTCCCCATATACCTTGTATTTATCCTTTTTCTCAGTATCCTTTAACTGTTTTAACTGCAATTCGTATTTCTTCGTATTGCGCTCTATGGCATTTGCTACAATTTTTCGTAAATCCACTGACTTTTGGCGAATACGTGTCACGGTATTTTTAGTGGCATAAAATGTTTCAAGTACAGTTGAGATAGAGTCATAATTTTTAGCAGTAAGCTCACTAAAACAGGTTAGAGGTAAACATGAAAACTGGGCGGGTACCTCATTTTCAAACACGATATTAGGTATATAGTTATGCTCTCTTAGATCATCCATCAGTCTTACAAAGTTATTATAGAGATGCAGTCCCTGCAACTCACTGACAGAACTTGTGGAAGCTTCGGAATCAAGAGAAGCACGGTAACATACTTCATTGGCCATGAGCGGGCTGAACCCGGTAACAGAGGAGTAGATTGCTTTTCCGAGAGACAAGGGTTTTTGCAATACCTGCACTCTAAATTCTTCGTAACTTAGGTTAAATGGATCAGCTTTTTGCTGTGTTTCCGGCAGAAAATAATCTCTTCCGGGCAACACTTCCCGAACTGAACTAACCAAATGGGAGATATGCTTAATGCTATCTACAATCCTATTGTTATCATCACAGAATATGATATTGCTGTGTTTTCCCATTAATTCGATAATTAGGAATTTGATGCATAGATCCCCCAGCTCATTTAAATGTTCAATTTTTATCTGAATGATTCTTTCTAATCCGGGCTGTGTTACATCTAGAATTCGTGCACTATTTAGATGCTTTCGTAAAAGCATACAAAAGCCTGGTGCATTCATGGGGTTTTGTTTACTTTCTTCCGTCAGATAAATCAGAGGCAGACTTGCGCCGGCAGATAGGAACAATTTGTGAGTTTCTTTATTGTTTTTTATTGTCAGAACTAATTCGTCTTTCTCCGGTTGTGATATTTTGCTGATTCTGCCATCTACCAGCTTTTCCTTTAATTCATAGACCACATTGGAGATTACCAGTCCGTCCAGTGCCATAATTATTCTCCTTGTATTATACAGGGTATTTACCCTGGCATTTTTCATCATATCATTTGTTCTTCAATTTTATCCCAATGGATAGGTTATTTTTATAGTGCTTAGTATAACATTACACAGGTTCAGAATCAATAAAATTATGGACTCCAGGATTTATTAGGATTTTCTACGCAGTAACCAAAGGAAAATACTTATTGTTGTAATTGTTAAAAATACCCATGAAGAGAGGAAACAATATATAAATTTAACAATTATAGGCAATTAGCATAGGTGTATTTTTGTATACATTGGTAATTGATTACAAAATCAAAAGGGAGTATAATCCAAATATGGAAAAATAAGAAAGAGTTTGGGTTGCCAGACTATAACGCTGACTTGAATCACTTCAGTGTAATCATAATGATGTAAGGAACAAAAAAATAAACGAAAGGAAAGTGGATGCTTATGTTTGTCTTTAACACAATCAGGAAGAACATTGTAAGTCACAGAAAGAAAAGTATTCTCTCGCTCCTGATTTCCGCAATGATTGTCTTATTCCTGTTATTGTACATGGAAAATATCGAGGGAAATGAGAACCAGCTGATGAAACTGGGGGAGACAATTCCGGTTACGGCAAGAATCTGCAATATTGATGGGAGTCAGGAGGTAGGCCTTCAAATTGAATTTGAAAAACTGCAACAAATTCAGGAGACCGGATTAGTAACAGACGAAGTATATACAATTCAATCTTATGTCAACCTTGCAGCTGAGGACCCTCAGTCACAGCGCCCAATTATCCAGTTTATTGGCTGTAATACGCTGTCTGCATTTACGGCATTTTCAGCAGAGGATGTTACATATCTTGAGGGTTATGATGAAAGCTTTTTCACGGGAGAGGAAGCGGCTTGCATTGTAAGAGAAACATTTTTAGAAAAAAATAATCTTAAACTGGGTGACGAATTGAACCTTGTGGTATATGCACCGGAATATGACACTTCGGGAGGACAGATGTTCCAATATGAAAAACTGGGACCGGTAAAGCTAAAAATAGTAGGAAGTTATTACACAAGGTTTAGAATGGCATCGGATGAACTGCCGGATGTTATCAGTCCCTTAGATTATGTTGTAAGTGCTTACGAAGACGCAGGTATTGATTGCTATGGGAATTCCGGAAGATTTACCTTACAGGATCCGCTTAAAATCAATGAATTTAAGAGTAAGATGCAGGAAATCGGATTTAAATCGGTAAATGTACAGGAAGGTTTTAAACGGTTGGGAGAGGCCATGACCATGAATGACGAGACCTTTATTCTGTCGGCAACGCAGTTGACAGAGAGCCTTAATTTGCTGAAGAGCTTTGCACCATTGATTTTTGTCATCGTTGCCGCAATTGGGTTTATCGCATCTTATCTATTAATGCAAAGTAGACGAAACGAGTTTGCCATTATGCGCTCTTTAGGAACAAGCAAGATGGGATGCTTTCGCATCATTTTTCTGGAAAGCTTGATACTTGTGCTATCCGGAAGCTTTCTTGGAGCAGTGATATCTGCATTTGTTGTAAATCTTAAGGTTACAACCATGGGACTTATTCTTGCCGCATTTATAATCTTTTATATGCTGGGAACAACCATTGCATTGCTTTTGCTGAACCGGTTCAGCGTAATGGCAATACTTTCTAAAACTGATTGATGGAGGGATCATAATGAGTATATTAGCAGTAAATGAAGTAAGTTATACCTATAAAAGCAAATATCAGACCGTAGAGGCAGTATCCAATGTTTCCTGTACCTTTGAGGCAGGCAAAATGTATGCAATCGTCGGACATTCCGGCAGCGGAAAGAGCACTTTGCTCTCCTTGTTAGCAGGCCTTGACCTGCCAACTAAAGGAGAAATCTATGTAGAGGATCAACCTATGAGCAAACTGGACCGGGATCGGTACCGAAGAGAGACAGCTTCTGTTGTGTATCAGTCTTTTAACCTGTTTCCTTTATTAACAGCACTTGAAAATGTAGCTTACCCCATGGAACTTAGGGGTATAGCTGCAAAGGAAGCTAGAAAAACTGGAAAGGAACTGATTGCCAGTGTGGGACTTGAGGAGAGGATATGCAATCAGCTGCCGCTGATGATGAGCGGAGGGCAGCAGCAGAGAGTCGCCGTGGCAAGGGCACTTGCTTCCGGAGGAAAAATTCTTCTTGCCGATGAACCCACGGGAAATCTTGACACTGTTAATGGGGAGATCGTCGTGGAGATTTTAAAAAGTTTATCTCATGAGAGGGGATACACGGTGATTATCATTACCCATGATATGGGAGTTGCGGAACAGGCAGATATTGTTTATACCATGAAAGATGGTAAGATAACCGTATAGAGAAAAGAGAGGGGAGTAGAATGGTACAACAGAGTAAACAGCCAAAACCACTGATTCTATTATATAAAACACCATTAGGATTTTACTTTTATGAAACCAATCGAAATGAAATAGTATCAGTCAATGAACCATTATATAATTATATTGACGCTGTAATGAAGGATATCGAACAGGAACTTCAGCAAACGAAAGAGGAAGTTATCAGTCAGTATCAAGAGTTAGTAGACTGTGGATATCTTTTAACAAACCGGGTAAAGGAGATAAAGCACCCGGCAACAGACAATCTGGAACTTTTTTTGGAACGAAAGATAGACAGTATTACCTTGCAGGTCACACAAAATTGTAATTTACGTTGTTCTTATTGCGTCTATTCTGAGAGTAACTATCTAAGTCAAAGAAGCCATTCCGATAAAAGGATGACTTTTGAGACGGCAAAGAAGGCAGTTGATTTTTACTTTGCCCACTCCATAGATACCAAGGGTCCTAACATCAGTTTTTATGGCGGAGAACCATTTTTAAATCTGGAACTGATTCAGCAGGTAGTGGAATACGCTAAGAAGGTGTTTGAAGGACGGCCACTAACATTTACCACAACAACCAATGCTACTTTGTTAACAAATGAGCTTATTGATTATCTTGCCGAAAATAAGTTTAATCTTATGATCAGTCTTGACGGGCCAAAATCAATCCATAATCAGAACCGGGTTTTTGCTGCGAATAATAAGGGTTCCTATGATACTGTGGTAAAGAATATCAAAAGATTATGGGAGAGGCAGCCGGAGTTTGCCAAAACGGTGTCAACCAACATGGTAATCAATCCGGAAAACAGTTATGAGGAGATAAACAGCCTGTTTCATGACAAATATATTAAGAAAATGAGAGCTAATCATTCCATCGTTGAGAAAGAGGATGATTCCGTTCAATTTTCATCCAGGTATACGAACGGCAGCTTTTATAACCAGTTTTTGGGCGTATTGTCTACGGCAAAACGATTTAAAAAAGAGGACGTTAAGAGAACAACAATAGAAGAAATTATGAATATGCAGTATCAGATTCAGAAGATTAAGTATGGAGTCTTAGGGGACACGGCAGCACCGGGAGGCCCCTGTATACCAGGTAAAATGCGGTTATTTATAGATTACAGGGGTGACTTTTATCCATGTGAGCGAGTAAGTGAAACATCGGCTTGCATGCATCTTGGTTCTCTTACTACTGGGTTTGAAATGAACAATGTGTATTCTGTGTTAAATATCGGCAAATTAACGGAAGAGGACTGCAAGAATTGCTGGGCTTTTATCCATTGTATGATCTGTGGAAAGAAAGTCGATGAAGATGGAGAATTATCAGCGGAAAAGAAAAGGAAAGCCTGTAAGGAATCCAAAGGAATGGCCTTCTCCAAAATAAAGAATAAAACCTTGCTTTTTGAACTGAATAAACATTTATCTAATGTTACGATGGGGGAATGAGGATGGAAAAACTTAGAGTTTGTGCGGTCCCATTTGGGACAAAGGATATTCCAGTTATTATGAATCTTACAGAATTTACTCTAGAATATGTGATTGGCGCTGTTGTTACCCCGGCGGGGATTGGCCTGGAAAATAAGGATATTGGTGTGATTGAAAACAGGAATGAATTGGGATACCTGGTTACTTCAAATTTAGAGGAGAGTATCCGTTCTTGTGATATTGTACTTATACTGGAAAAAGAAGCATTTACGCCACTATATGATTACGGAATTAAGGCTATGGAGGAAGCAATCCGTCAGGAGAAGGACATTATCTGCCTGTTAAAGCTTACAAAAGAAACCAAAAGACAGTATGAAGATATCTGTCGGAAGAAAAACATCAATTTCCGCTGTATCCTTCCGGATAAACTACCGCCAAATTCCCCTAAAGAGACTACTGAATCTTTTTATCACCCCTATGCACCGGTTATTATTATTGGTGAACTGGCAGAAGAGGTACAAGGTTTCGAGGTATTCTGTAATTTAGTGAAAAGATTTGGGTCACAGGGGATTAATGTATCTGCAATCGCTGCAGAAGCAGCTAACGGTTTATTTGGCTTACATACCATTGATTTTTCAGACACAAAAGGAGAGCTAAGCAGCCGAATCTATCGGATTAACCATTATATCAGAGAGATTGAAGAGTGGGAGAATCCGGAGTTGATTATCATTAAACTGCCAAAACCTATGATAAAGTTCGATGAGGATGTGAGATATGACTTCGGACTGTCTGCTTATATGATTGCCCAAGCGATATCTGCAAGTTATTTCATCGTTTGCAGTCCTTATGGCTTCTTCAACCATGAATTCTGGGAACCATTAAGTAATAATTTCGAGGCAAAGTTCGGATATGGGATAGATGCGATTCATATCAGCAATAAAATCATTGATAACACCAATGAGATGGATAAGGATAAGTTGAATTTTGTTCATATGCCTGCTTGGAAAGCACAGGAAGCCATTCTACAGGTAGCCGGTGAAACTTCCTTTTTATTGGGGGATTTCACGGACTTATATCAGTTGGAGAAGGTCGCTGATGAAATTAACAGCACGTTACTTCAGGCACCATACGGATTGATTCAATAGACTGGGAGGGAGATTATATATGAATAGGGAAGAAATTATTCGGTCATTAAAAGGAATCTTTTCACAATATTTCAATATAACAGAAGAATTCAGGGAAGAAAACTTTGACAAAGCATTAACGGAGTACTTTTTCTTTGATTATTCCAATCTGGTATATCTCTACATCCTAGTTGAAAAAACATTCCATATTAGGATTGACAGCAGGCAGTTGACAGGTTATAGATTCAATACCATCAATGACATTACGAAAACAATCAGGGAGTCAATATTGATATAGGGTTTCACATTAATGCATCTCATAACCAAACAAAAGGAGATTAAAACCATGAAAAAAATACAAAAAGTAAATCGTACATCAGCACAATCAGTATTTTCATTTTATTGCCCATGTAGTGGGTCATGTGCAACAACATGTTATTGTCCAACCACAGCAACAAATTCTAATTTTTATAATTCCTTGTACGAATATAACCCGCACAGTGGAACATTAGTATAAGAGTTACCAGTTTACTGGATAAATAATTATTCTTGAGATGTATTAATTGAAATACGAGAGTCATTTACTAAATTGTAAATAGACTCTCGTTAATTAGTGAAAGGGAAAGGTAAAGTATGTTACTGAAAAATAGTTTAAGACAAATAGGAAGAACAAAAGTAAAGATAATTAGTTTTCTACTACTAATAATGTTGGCAATCACCTTTCTGTCTTTGGGAGTGAATTTGTGGCAAGCCAGTAATGAGAATTTGAAGGAATATAAGAAGGTATTTACGACCATTGGTGTTGTTGACCAAAAGGAAAATACTGTTAGGGTAACAGAAACCTGGGATGCTTCTACCAAGGAGTATACCTATCAGGATGAACCGATCTATGACTCCATTCTGCCGGTATCCCTCTTAAATTTTGAAGGGGTAAATTATATTACGCCACCGGAACAGAGACCTTATTACGGGGCATATAGTCCGAATATTAAAATCTGGTTGCCAGAGGAAGAAGAAATTGAAATTAAAAGGTTAGGCTCTATTATTGAATTCATGCCTTATAAAGATACTATTCCAAGATCGCCGACAAAAGTGAAGGTGACCAAAGTAATTTGGGGTATCAGTCACAAGGCAGGATCAGATATCTGGCTATGTGACCACTTTAATGATAATCCAGGATTGCTGGAGGCAGGGAAGACTTATGTAACGGCAATCCAGTCATGGCCGAATATGCATCTTGATTCAGATCCAAAGGCATATTATGAATCAAATCCATATAATCCAACTATTTCAACTCAGACAAATAAAAGTGGTAAAATAATTGAGGAAAAACTCTCATTTTTGGAAAATTGGGAAGAGGTCAATGCTCATTTTTACGAAAATGAAGATGGACAGAACTGGGAAGCTTTGGTTGAAGCATACGATCGGCTTATAAATACCTTTCCAGTTGTTCCAATTAATAATACAAAGTTGCTTATGGATTTTCATCAGGGGAATGTGACCATCTCCAGGGGGAGGGACATCACAATGGAAGAGTATGAGAATGGGGAGAAAGTATGTATTATGCCTCAGGTAATTGTGGGAAGAAATAATATGAAAATTGGTGATAAAATTAATTTAAAACTATATTTTTCAAATTATGAAAAATCATCAAGTTTAACATTTTTTCCTTCGGGAACCGTTTCTATGGACTTTACATTATTAAATGCCAAAGGAGAAGCGTATCCCATATTTGAAGACAGTTATTATGAGATTGTTGGCATATATAGTGGCACAGATCAGAGCAATAAGCCTACAGGCTATGAACTAGGGAATAATGCAGTAATCATACCCGCGAATTCTGTAAAAAATAGTGAAGAAAACAATATTGTTTCATATGGACCAATGAAAGGTTATACTACCTCGTTCCAGATTCCCAATGGTACGACCAAGGAATACATGGAGAAATTCCAGGCATTGGGTATTGACAATCTGGAAATCAGTTTTTATGACGGAGGTTATGAGAAACTGGCTTCTGGGATGGAAAATCTTAAAATGGTTGCACTAATACTTGTAGCGGTCAGCGGAGTAACAACTCTTGCCATTCTGTTCTTTTTTATATACTTATTCATTACAAAACAGAAGAAGCGTACTGCAATAGAACGCTCACTTGGTATGAGTAAGAAGGAATGTATTCTTTCAATGTTGTATGGAATCCTGGGTGTCATATCTATAGGAGCAATGGTAGGAAGTTTTCTTGGTTTTAAAATAACCGGAGTTGTTATGGCAGATTCGGTGGGAGGAGAAGAACTCTATAGCACTGCTTTTAGTAACTGGGTCAATAATTCCGATAAGATGGCAAAGCTAAGTACCTCAGGTACATGGAATAATCCTATAATACCAATCCTATTGAGCCTTATTGTGATTCTTGTAGCGATTTTGATCTCATTTCTGTTCATTAAGAATAACTTAAGGGCAGAGCCTCTTGGACTGTTAAGTAAAGGTGAGGAATAAGAAAGCATAAGTATACTGTGAAAAAATTCCAATTTGGTATATCTCTATATCTTGATTGAAAAGACATTCCATATTAGGATTGACAGCAGGCAGCTGACAGGTTATAGATTCAATACCATCAACGGCATTACAAAAACAATCAGGGAGTCAATATTGATATAAGGTTTCTCATTAATACATCTCATAACCAAACAAAAAGGAGATTAAAACTATGAAAAAGATACAAAAAGTAAATCGTACATCAGCACAATCAGTATTTTCATTTTATTGCCCATGTAGTGGGTCTTGCTCAACAGATTGCGATTGCAATTTATTCTTTAATGATCATTTTACAAATCTTAATAATAAATTACAGGCAAATAATCCGCAAGCAACAACTTTGGTATAAAAGTAACTAATTAACAAGATAATTCTGAGATGTATTAATTGAAATACGAGAGTCTTTTGCAATATGTAAATAGACTCTCGTTCATAAGTAAGGAATGGTGAGATATGTTACTGAAAAATAGTTTAAAACAAATAGGAAGGACAAAGGCAAGAGTAATTAGTTTTCTTTTGCTGATGATACTGACGGTCACGTTTCTTTCTCTGGGTGTGAATCTCTGGCAAGCCAGTAACAAAAACATGGAGGAGTACGAGGAGGTTTTTACGACAATAGGAGTAGTGAATCAAAAAGAAAACACTGTTAAGGTCACAGAAACTTGGGATGCTTCGACCAAGGAGTATACCTATCAGGATGAACCAATTTATGATTCCATCCTGCCGGTCTCTCTCTTAGATTTTGAAGGAGCAAATTATATTACCCCACCAGAGCAGAGACCTTTTTACGGAGCTTATACTCCAGGTATTAAAATCCGGCCGGAAGAACTTGAAGAAGAGTCAGTAAGAAATTGGGTTTCTATTATAGAATTCATGCCTTATGAAGATGCTATTCCCACTGAGCCGGTAAAGGTAAAAATAACAAGAGTTCTTGGGGGCAGCCGGAAAGAAGGAGAGGACATTTGGTTTTGTGCCCAATATGATGATAATCCTGGGTTACTAAAAGCCGGTAAAACCTATATTACATCGATTCAGCCAAGCTTTAGTCCATTCAGTGATGCAAAGTACCAGTCATTACCATATGCGGTGCCATACAATTTCACTATATCAAATCAGATGAATAAAAAAGGTGAAAAGATAAAGGGGGAAAATACATATATTCAAGATTGGACAGAGGTTACAGACCAATTTTATGAAACGAAAGAGGGACAGAATTGGGAAGCCATAGCAGAAGTATCGGATCAGTTTATCAGATACACTTTTCCTGTTATTCCTACTAATAAAACAGGACTCCTCATGGATTTTCACCAGGGGAATGTATCCATATCCCAAGGACGAGACATTACAGAGGAGGAGTATATAAGTGGGGAAAAGGTATGCATTCTACCCCAGAGATTTGCAGGAAGAAATGAGTTAAAGGTTGGAGATAAAATTAACTTACGATTATATTATTCAGATTATAAAAGATCAGCGAGTTTAAGTTTTTTTCCGTCGGGTGGAGGTATATTACATTATTCCTTACTGAATGCAAAGGGAGAGGCATATCCTGTGTTTGAAGACAGCGATTATGAAATTGTGGGTATATACAGCGGTACAAATCAAAATAATAATCCCACTGGTTATGAAATAGGAAATAACGCTGTGGTGATTCCTTCCAAGTCGGTGAAAAATAGCGATGAGAACAACATAGCTGACTATGGACCCATGAAAAGCTACACCACCTCTTTCCAGATTAAGAATGGTACAACCAAGGAATACATGGAGAAATTTCAGGCTTTAGGGATAGACAATCTGGAAATTAGCTTTTATGACGGAGGTTATGAGAAACTGGCTTCTGGGATGCGAAATCTTAAGATGGTTGCACTGATACTTGTTGCGGTGAGTGGAGTAACAACCCTTGCCATTCTGTTCTTTTTTATATTCTTATTCATTACAAAACAGAAGAAGCGTACCGCAATAGAACGCTCTCTTGGTATGAGTAAGAAGGAATGTATTTTATCAATGCTTTACGGAATACTGGGTGTCATATCTATAGGAGCAATGGCAGGAAGTTTTCTGGGTTTTAAAATCACCGGAGTTGTTATGGCAGATTCGGTAGGAGGAGAAGAACTCTATAGTACTGCTTATAGTAACTGGGTTAATAATTCCGATAAGATGGCAAAGCTTAGCACTACTGGTGCTGGGAATGACCCTGTGATACCAATTCTTTTGTGCCTCGTTGTGATTCTTATGGCTCTATTGATTGCATTTTTCTTTATGAAAAATAATTTAAAGGCAGAGCCTCTTGGACTTTTAAGTAAAGGCGAGGAATAGTCTGTGAAAAGTGAGGAATAGGATATGAATAATCGGGGAATCAGAAGAAGCGAGGAATCAGAAGAAGCACAGGTGGAGTTATGGAAAAAAATAAAATAAAAATCGCAGTTATAGATGATGGAATTCATATGGATCTGCTCCAAAGTTTGAGAAATAAAAATGTGAATATTACTTGTCTGCAAGTTCGAAACAATACTTGTATAAGTCAATATATAAATTCTCCACAGGCAATCAATCACGGAACCATATGCACTTTAGTCTTATTAGAAACCTTGGAAACCATGGGAATTCTGGATAAAATTGAAGTTATAAGCATTTCTGTTATAGACGACAAAAAGCAGCAGAATCTTCAAAATCTTTGTGAAGCAATTAGGTGGGGAATGGATCATGAAGTGAATCTCATTAGTTTAAGTATCGGAACGAAAGAATTTATGACTGCGGGCAGGATGATTGAAATATCAAAAAAAACCGAAAGTAATCATACAATTATTGTTGCTGCAGGGGCCAATGACGGAAGTATTACATATCCTGCCTGTTTACCTTTTGTGATTGGAGTAAAGATATCAGATTCGGTTTTAGAAGAAAGTATCTATCCTAATCCGGTGGATGGTATCGATATTAAGGCATATGTGCCTGAGTTAAATGTGCTAAAAACATTGGAGCAGAAATTCAACTATTGTCTGCCAGCAACCAATAGCCTTCTGGCACCGGCAGTTACGGCACAAGTAGCAGATATCCTTATACAGGAAGATAAGATTCTTGGCATTAAGGAAATAAAAGAACTGCTTGTTAAAAAAAGACATCTAAAAATAATTACAGAAAGTTATGGTGAACCGCCCTTAACAACTTTACAGGGAATAAAAAATAAAGAAGAAATTCAAATCCCGGTGATAGCTATGGAATATTCTCTTGCCCATAACGAGGAGATAAAGAGGCTGGCAAGAGCACTACAGCAGGAGTTTATCAAGAACGAATATAGCTGTGCTTGCATCAGTGATATGATTTCCCAGAACTGTTTTGAGAAGAATGAATTTATTCTACCAAAGGAAAATATAAAAGAGTGGCTCTGTTATTACGCGATTTTTCTAAATGTTAGCGTCATTATCGTTATTGCAGATGAGGCACATATAAATTCCCTGCTATCCTCTCATTTAGTTGATGCAGTTGTTTCGGGGAAAGAAAAGAAATCGGACTGTCCGTCCTATTATTTGAAATCAGCAGAGATAGATATAATATCCCCAGACCTATATAGGTGGGCTGTTAAATTGTTCCAGGAGTAAGACCAATGTGAAAGGTGATTAGTTTACCCATGAAAAGAGAAAAAATTGATGTTAATTTACTAAAAAGAATATTCAAATATTTAGTGCCATATAAAACAAGGCTGTGGAGTATCATAACCTGCCTTATTTTATCAACAATAGTCGGTTTTTATCAGCCACTCATAATACGAAATATCACTGACAATGGTATGACACAGAAAAATCTGCAGATTATTATTTGGTCGGTACTAATCCTGTTAGGGTTAGTTCTTGTGAACCAGCTTTTAGAGGTCGTGCAAACAAAGCTTTTCACAGATATTCACAACGAATCAGCCTTCACACTTTCTCATCAGGCGTTTCACAAGCTCCTGCATCTTAAAATGGAGTATTTTAATGATAAAAACAACTCCGAAATTATTAATAGTATACAAACGGATGTAGGAAATGTATCCTCCATAACAGACCGGTTCATGGTCATTAACGTCAGCTTTTTATTCCGGGTAATCAGTGGCATAGCCGGCTTGCTAATCATCAGCTGGAAACTTACCATTGTGGTACTTATTATGGTCCCATTTAAATATTTTATCGTACAGATGCTTTCCAGGAAAAAAGAAAAGAAAATGGAGGAATTAATTGAGAGTTATAAGGATTTTCATGGCTGGTTTGGAGACAACATTGGTGGAGTGAAAGAAATCAAACTTTGGAATCTCTATGAGAAACGGTACCAAACTTTTGAAATGAAACAGAAGAGCATATTGAACATTAACAAGGAAAATACAATGTTAGACACCTGGAATCTGTTCTTCGAGATTATTCTAGAATGGTCTGTAACAGGAATTCTCTATATTCTTGGCGGAATCCTCATAGTGAACGGTTCCCTTACCATCGGCGGAGTGTTTGCGTTTCTCTCCTATAGTAACTATGTCACCGGACCGATTTCTTCTATACTTAATATAAGATATTTCCTCTCAAGGATTCTTCCGTCTGCAAAAAGGCTTTTCTCGTTTCTTGACTTGAAGGAAGAGGAAAATTCAGGGGAAGTC